>NZ_DASPMG010000037.1:0-90166 GCF_035627195.1 Azospirillum sp. | reverse complement strand
CGCGTCCTTGATGCGGATGTGCGGGTGGCTTTCGTCGACGATGTACCGGTTCTGGTACAGCTTCTCTTCGATCTTCACCATCATGGTCATCGCACGGCCCTCACCAGCTTGATCGCGTCACCCACCAGACCCAGCACCGAGCGCTTCTTGACGAAGGACTTCATGATCTCCTTCTCCTTCGTGCGCTTGTCGACGCTGTCCACGGTGAACCAGTTGTGCGCGGCGGCCGTGATGGCGTCGGGGTAGGCGCCGAAGAACTGCTTGTTCTCGTGCATGATGCCCGGCAGCTCGCGGTACTTCTTGAGGTCCTTCATGATGAAGCTGTCGTCCAGCTTCTTCTTGTAGGTGGCGAGGTTCGACGCGCTCATGGCCTTGCCGGCGCGCTTCATCTCGATCACCGTCTCGGCCGCCATGCGCCCTGACGCCATGGCGAGGTTGGAGCCCTCGCGGTGCGCGGCGTTGTTGAAGTGCGCGGCGTCGCCCACCACCATCCAGCCGTCGCCGTAGAGCTGCGGGACCGCCTTGTAGCCGCCCTCCGGGATCATGTGGGCGGCGTACTCCTTGGTCTCCGCACCCTCGATCAGCGGCTTGATCACGGGGTGGTTCTTCAGGTCCTCCAGCATCTTGTACGGCGGGCAGTTGCCGTGCTTGAAGTCGGAGATGAGGCAGCCGATGCCGATCGTCAGCGATTCCTTGTTGGTGTACAGGAACGCGGTGCCGACCATGCCCTTGGTCACCTTGCCCATGATCTCGATGACGACGCCCTCTTCGCCCTTCAGGCCGAAGCGCTGCTCGATCACCTCGGGATCGATGAACATGATCTCCTTGACCGCCAGCGCCACGTTCTGCGGCTCCAGCTCTTCCTGGTAGCCGGAGCGCTTGGCGAGCAGCGCGTTCACGCCGTCGGCCATGATCACCACGTCGGCGTGGATCTCGCCGTTCACGCGGTCGGTCTTCACGCCGATGACCTTGCCGGACGCGTCGCGGATCAGGTCGGTGACCGTGGTCTCGCAGATCTGCAGGCCGCCGGCCTTCTTGATCCGCTCGCTGAACCACTTGTCGATGTTGGCGCGGATGATGGTGTAGCGGTTCGGCGTCTCGGAGTTGAAGCCCTCCGAGCGGTAGTTGGTGCCGATGTAGTTGTCGTCGCCCAGGAGCCAGATGCGCTGCTCGATGATGTGGCGTTCGGTGGGGCAGTCGTCGCGGAAATCCGGGATGATCTTCTCCAGTTCCGCGGCGTACATGATGCCTCCCTGGACGTTTTTGGCACCCGGGTATTCGCCGCGCTCCAGCTGCAGGACGTTCATGCCCGCAGCGGCGAGGGTGTAGGTCGCCGCGTTGCCGGACGGACCGGCCCCGATGACGATGGCGTCGAACTTTTCGACCATGTCCTGTCGTCCTCCTGTCAGCTGGCCATCCGGTTGACGGCCAGCTTCTTCGAGAAGGCGGCGGTCAACGCGGGAAGGATCTTCAACGCATCGCCGACGATGCCCTGGTGGGCGAAGTCGAAGATCGGCGCGTTGGGGTCGGTGTTGATGGCGAGGATCAGGTCGGACTTCTCCATGCCGACCCGATGCTGGATGGCGCCGGAAATGCCGGCGGCGATGTAGAGGGTGGGGCGCACCGTCTTGCCGGTCTGCCCGACCTGACGGTCGTTGGTGGTCCAGCCGGCCTGCACCAGCGGGCGCGACACGCCCACCTCGCCGCCCAGAACCTTGGCGAGGTCGAAGCAGAGCTGCAGGTTCTCCGGCTTGCCCAAGCCCTTGCCGCCCGCCACGATGACGTCGGCGAAGGCCAATTGCGCCTCATTCTGTTCGCGGTCGGCGATGAAGCTCAGCACCTTGGTGACGAAGTCGTCCTCGGTCAAGTGCGGCGTCACCTCGATGACGCGGCCGACGCGGCTCTCGTCACGCGCCGGCATCGACATGACGCGCGGGCGGACGGTCGCCATCTGCGGGCGGTAGGCCAGCGTTTGGATGGTGCACAGCAGCGTGCCGCCGAACGTCGGCCGGGTGGCGGCCAGCGAGCGGTTGTCGGCGTAGATGTCCAGTTCCGTGCAGTCGGCGGTGAGGCCGGTGGTCAGCGTGGTGGCGATGGCGCCCGCCAGATCGCGGCCCAGCGTGGTGGCGCCCAGCAGCACGATCTCCGGCTTGTAGGTGTTGACCACGTCGGTCATCACCTTGGCGTAGGGCTCCGTGCGGTATTCCGACAAACAGGGGTCGGTCACCTTGTAGACCACGTCGGCGCCGAAGCCGAAGGCCTGCGCGCAGATGGCGTCCAGCGACGGGGAGGCGGCGCCCAGGACCACGGCGCCGACCTCGACGCCCAGCTTGTCGGCCAGCTTGCGGGCTTCGCCCACCAGCTCCCACGACACGGAGTGCGGCTGGCCGCGCTCCTGCTCGACGATGACCCAGACGCCCTGGTAGACCTTCAGGTGCTCGGGCAGTTGGAACTTGCGGCCTTGCGGCTTGGCGGGGGCGTCGCTCATGGTGGTCCTCACATTCCCTGGGCGGCGCGCTGGAGCAGCTCGCCCGCGAGTTTCGGCTGTGCGGCGAAGATCGTCTCGACGGCGGCGGACGCCAGCGCGCCGGCGTCGCCACCCTCGACCTCGATGAACTTGGCCTTCTCGGCGCGCGGCTTCGGCACGAAGACCTTGGAAACGACGGTGGGCGAGCCCTTGAGGCCGACCTTCGTCTCGTCCTCGACGCAGTGGTCCTTGTTCCACACCTTCAGCTGGTAGCGGGCGGCGCGGAACATGTCGTCCATGGTGCCGAAGCGGATGGTGTTGGTGCCCTCCAGCATGGTGATCATGACCGGCAGCTTGGTCTTCATCACCTGCACGCCGCCTTCGGCACGGCGGTGCACCGTGATCTCCTTCTTCTCCGGATCGAAGCTCTCGATCTTCGAGATGTAGGTGAGCTGCTGGAGGCCCAGGCGCGTGCAGATGCCGGGGCCGACCTGGGCGGTGTCGCCGTCCACCGTCTGCTTGCCGCAGAACACGATGTCGACCGGCTCCTCCTCGCTCAGCTTGCGGATGGCGGAGGTCAGCGCGTAGGAGGTGGCGAGCGTGTCCGAACCGGCGAACTTGCGGTCGGTCAGCAGCACCGCGTCGTCGGCGCCGAACGACAGCGCCTTGCGCAGCGCGGCTTCCGCCATTGGCGGGCCCATGGTCAGCACGGTGACGCGCGCACCCACCTGATCCTTCAGGCGCAGCGCCTCTTCCAGCGAGAACAGGTCGAAGGGGTTGATGATCGCCGGGACGCCCTGCCGCATGATCGTGTTCGTCACGGGGTGAATACGGATCTGCGCGCTGTCGGGCACCTGTTTGATACAGACGACGATGTGCATCCCGGTCTCCTCGAAAAATACCGGCCCCGGGGGGCCACGGTTTGCTGTTCAGCAAACGGCGTGCCAGCGGATGCCCCGATCGTAGCGGCTTGATTTTCCAAGGGTACTAGCCGGCCGGGCAGGTCTCGGGCAGTTGCGCGAACATGTCGCAATCCCGACACGGGGCCGACACGGGCGGCCGTTTGTCGGGTTCGTTACACCTTTGATACGGGGTGGTGATCCGGGGTAGCCGGCGTGGTTTCCGGGGTGGACAAGCTCTGATTGCCCAGGTTAGGTCTGCTTCGTTCTTTGGGGGAAACGGAATGATGCAGATCTTGCCGTCGCGCCTCGTCCTCGGGGGCGCCGTCGCCCTGGTCTTGGCCGTTGGATGCGTCGGTGCGGCATTCGCCGGGGACGGCGCGGGGATCTATGTGAAGCTCGACGTCGGCAACGCCTGGACTCGCAACGCCGGGGGCGATTTCGGGCGCGACCTGGGGCAGGGCGCGCTGCTGGGCGGTGCCGTCGGCTATCGCTTCTCGCCGGAGCTGCGCGTGGACCTGGGGGTGACGCGCCGGTTCGGGTTGCGCTACGGCGAGAACGCCGTCGATCCCGACGACGGTACCCGCGTGACCGCTGGCGCGCGGGTGCGCTCCACCGCGCTGATGCTGAACGGCACCTACGCGCCGGTGGCGTTCGGTATCGTGCGCCCGTACGTCACCGCCGGTATCGGCGTGGCGTGGAACCGCATGGACCGGCTGGACATCGCGGTGGACGGCAGCCCGCTGGGCACGCTGGACGGCGGCTCGCGCGCCAACCTGGCGCTGCAGGCGGGGGCGGGCGTCAGCGTGGCGCTGCACCCGGACATCGCCGTCGACGTCGGCTACCGCTACGCCCACCTGGGCCGGGTGCGCACCGGCGACAGCTTCCGCTTCGCGCCGTCGCTGGTGCCGGAGCTGGGCGGCGCGGCCGTGTCCGACCCCAGCCTGCGGATGAACGGCCGCCTGCGCGCACACGAGCTGGTCGTGTCCGCCGCCTATTCCTTCTGACCGGAGATTCGGGAAACCGCCATGGCCATCGACAAGATCCTGAACGTCCTGTTCGACCAGGGCATCCGCATGGAGCGGGAGCGGGCGCTGATCTTCGGAACGTCCGGCGACGACAACATCCGAAGCGTCGAAGAGCACTTCACCGTGCGCGGCCTGACCGGGGCCGACCGCATCACCGTGCAGGCGGACAACCAGACGGTCTATGGCGGCGGCGGCGACGACAACATCGAGCAGGGCTATGGCCGGTGGGACGGCCGGCTGGTGGCGCACGGCGACAGCGGCAACGACCAGATCAGCGCGGGCGCCGGCGCGGACGTGCTTTACGGCGGCACCGGCAACGACACCATCGTCGGCGGGAACGGTGGCGACGTGATCGTCGGCGGCGCGGGCGACGACCTGCTGTACCCGAACCGCGACCGCCAGGGCGGGGCCCGTCAGGACAACGCGGCGGACACCATCCAGTACGGCCCCGGCACGGCGCACGGGAACGACACGATCGTCGGCCTGAACGTCGCCGAGGGCGACCGGCTGGCGATCAGCCGGGAATGGCGGATCGACGCAGTCGAGGATGCCAAGGGCTATCTGGTGACGCTGAGCGGCGACGAGGCCGTCTGCACCATCCGGCTGGAGGACGTGACCGGCGGGATCAGTGGAAGCGGCTGGTACACGCTGTTCTGAGGGGGCGGGGACGTTGGGTTTTCGCTGGCGCTCAACCCAACCTACGGCTGAGCGGTAGGTTGGGTTGAGGCGTAAGCCGCAAAACCCGACGGCAGGCGCCTATCCCACGAAACGGGGGGCGTTCAGCAGCTGGTCCAGGGGCACGAAGCGGTTGGCGGCCTTGGCGGCCTCGTCCTTGTGCACCTTGAAGGTCTTCTCGGCGATGGCGTTCGACACCACGAAGTCGTGGTAGGCGCGCGTCAGGTGCAGGCGGTAGCGGTCGGCCAGCGCCTCGTCGTCGTCGATGCGGTCGATGCCCTCGTCGGCGTTCAGGTAGTCGTGGAAGCGCTGCAGGATGTGCAGGCGGTTCACGTGCACGACGCGCTGCTCGTAGGGCACTTCGAGGAAGCGCAGGAAGTCCTCCGCCGTCTCCAGGTCGTCGAGGTCGTCCTTGAAGCTCATTGCAGCATTCCTTCTTTGAGTGCGGCCGGCGGGTGTGCCGTCCCGCAGGCGTCCTGGCCGCAGACGTTGCCGCAGCTGTCGCACACCACGCCGGTGAGGGGGGCCAGCTTTAGCGCCTCCTCCGCCGTGTGGGCTTCCAGCCGGGCCTCGATGCGGTTGATGTGGTCGATCAGGCAGGCAATCGCCTTGCCGACCGGGTCGGGCATCAGGTGGTGGTCGAGGTCGATGCCGCTTTCCCCGGCGGCGCGGCGCAGGCCGGCCGGCTGCACGATGCGGCCGGGAATGCCGACCACCGTCATGCCGTCCGGCACGTCCTTGGTGACCACCGAGTTCGCACCCACCCGCGCGTTGGCGCCCACCGTGATGGGGCCGAGGATCTTGGCGCCGGAACCGACCAGCACGCCGTCCTGCAGCGTGGGGTGGCGCTTGCCCTTGTTCCAACTGGTGCCGCCCAGGGTGACGCCGTGGTAGAGCGTCACGTCGTCGCCGACCTCCGCCGTTTCGCCGATGACGACACCGGCGCCGTGGTCGATGAAGAAGCGGCGGCCGATCCGGGCACCGGGGTGGATGTCGATGTTGGTGACCGCGCGCGACAGGTAGGCCAGGAAGCGCGCCGCCCACTTGAACCCGCGCCGCCACAGCGCGTGCGCGACGCGGTGCGCGATCAGCGCGTGGACGCCGGGGTAGCAGGTCAGCACCTCCCACCGCGTGCGGGCCGCCGGGTCGCGGTCGAACACGCAGGCGACGTCCTCGCGCAGGAGGCGGCCGATGCCGGGGCCTTCGGCCGGGGCGGGGGATGCGGTGACGGCCTGCTGCATGGCGGTGGCCCCCGGTCGGGTCAAGGGTGCGGTTACGGCTGCGGGACGAGGTCGTGCAGGAAGGCGCGCAACTCGTCCGGCGTCGGCGCGCGCTTGGCGGTGGTGGCGAAGACGCGCACGCGGCCGAGGATGGCGCGGGCGGCGGTGTCGTCCACCTCCTCCCCGATCTGGCTGTAGGCCAGCTTCACGGCCGAGGTGCCGGAATGCTTGCCCAGCACGATGCGGTGCTCGCGCCCGACCTCGGCCGGGTCGAAGTTCTGGTAGGTGCGGCGGTCGCGCAGCAGGCCGTCCACGTGGATGCCGGCCTCGTGCGTGAAGACGGCGTCGCCGACGATGGACTTGTTGACCGCCACCGGCCGGTTCGACGCGGCCTCCACCAGGTCGGAGATGGCGCCCAGCGAGCGGGTGTCGACGCCCGTCTCCAGCCCGTAGAGCACCTTGGCCGACACGACGACCTCTTCCAGCGGCGCGTTGCCGGCGCGCTCGCCCAGGCCGTTGACCGTGGTGTTGACGTGCGTCGCACCGCCCAGCACCGCGGCCAGCGAGTTGGCGTTGGCAAGGCCCAGGTCGTCGTGCGCGTGGATCTCGATCTCCAGGTCGGTGGCGGCGCGCAGCCGTTCGATCGCCGCGCGGGTCTGGAAGGGGTCCAGCACGCCTAGCGTGTCGGCGAAGCGGAAGCGCCGGGCGCCGGCCTGCTGCGCCACCGTGGCGGCGGTGATCAGGAAGTCCATGTCGGCGCGGCTCGAGTCCTCGCCGCCCAGGCTGACCTCCAGCCCGGCGTCGCGCGCCTTGCGGATCATGCGGTCGATCTCCGCCAGCGCCCAGTCGCGCGAGCGGCGCAGCTTGCGCGAGATCTGGATGTCCGACACCGGCATGGAGAGGTTGACGAAGCCGACGTTGCAGCTCAACGCCGCTTCCAGGTCGGCGTCGCACATGCGGCACCAGACCATCAGCTTGGATGTGAGGCCCAGGGAGGCGACGGCGCGGATGCCGTCGCGTTCCTCCTCGCCCATGGCCGGGATGCCGATCTCCAGCTCGCCAACCCCGGCGCCGTCGAGGGCGCGGGCGATGGCGATCTTCTCGTCGAGCGTGAAGGCGACGCCGGCCGTCTGCTCGCCGTCGCGCAGGGTGGTGTCGTTGATCGTGACGGAAGCGGTGTTGCGCATGATCCCGAAGCCCCCGCAGGTTGTGTTACGCGTACGTCGGTTCGAACGCCTTGGGCGCGCCTTCCTGCGACCAGTAGGGCGACAGCTTGCGCAGCCGGTCGATGATGCCCGGCACCACGGCGATAACCGCGTCGATCTCCGCCTCCGTCGTCTCGCGCGACAGGGAGAAGCGGGTGGCGCCGTGCGCGGCGGTGTAGGGCACGCCCATCGCCCGCATCACGTGGCTGGGCTCCAGCGAACCCGACGTGCAGGCCGAACCGGAGGAAGCGGCGATGCCGTGCTCGTTTAGCAGCAGCAGGATCGCCTCGCCCTCGATGTACTCGAAGGCGACGTTGCAGGTGTTGGGCAGGCGGACGTCCGGGTTGCCGGTGACGAAGCAGTTGGGGATCTGCGCCAGCAGCGCCTGCTCCAGCTTGTCGCGCAGCGCGCGCACACGGGTGTTCTCGTCGGCCATGTGGTGCAGGGCGAGTTCGGCCGCCGCACCCAGCCCGACGATGGCCGGCGCGTTCTCCGTGCCGGCGCGGCGCGAGCGCTCCTGGTGGCCGCCGCGCAGCATCGGGCGGAAGCGGGTGCCGCGCTTGACGTACAGGGCGCCGATGCCCTTGGGCGCGTGCAGTTTGTGGCCGGACAGCGACAGCATGTCGATGGCCGAGTCCGCCAGCTTCATGGGGATCTTGCCCACCGCCTGCACGGCGTCGGTGTGGAACAGGGCACCCACCGCCTTGGCCATGACCGCCAACTCCTCGACCGGGAAGAGGGTGCCGGTCTCGTTGTTGGCCCACATGATGGAGACGATGGCGACGTTCTCCGACAGGGCCGCCCGGTAGGCGTCCATGTCCAGGTTGCCCTTGCCGTCCACGCCGATGCGGTGGACGGTGTAGCCCTTCTTCTTCTCCAGGTAGTCACACAGCGCCAGCACGGCGGGGTGCTCGACCACGCTGGCGACGATCTCGCGCTTCTTGGGGAAGGCCTCCAGGGTGGACAGGATGGCGGTGTTGTCGCTCTCCGTCCCGCCGGAGGTGAAGACGATCTCGCTGTCGTGCGCGGCACCCAGAAGGGCCTGCACCTGCTGGCGCGCCCATTCGATCTTGCCGCCCACCGCGGCGCCGAAGCCGTGCATGGAGGACGGGTTGCCGAAGTGTTCGGAGAACAGCGGCAGCATCTCCGCCAGGACCAGCGGGTCGACGCGGGTGGTGGCGTTGTTGTCCAGGTAGATGCCCTTGGTCATTTACGCCTCCACCTTCATGAGCGAGGCGGGCTTGACGCGGACGAACTCGCCCAGCTTCTCCACCAGCTTCATCTGCACGCCCATCATGGTGCCCGCCGACTGCGAGCAGCCGGAACAGGCGCCGCTGAGCCGCACGTAGATGTCCTTGCCGTCGATGTCGACCAGTTCCACGTCGCCGCCGTCCTTCTGGATGGAGGGGCGGATCTCCTCGATGGCCATCATGATCGCCTGCATGCGCTGCACGTTGGTCATCTTGGACGGCGCCGGGGCGGCGGCCTTGGGCTGAAGGGGCTTGATGGCGTCGAGGCCGACGGTGCCGGGGGCGTGCGCCTTGGGCTTGGTGGCGGTCTTCGCCATCACCGCCTCCAGCACCTCCTCGATCTTCTCGTGGCAGGTCTGGCAGGAACCGCCGGCCTTGGTGTAGTGGGTGACCTCCTCAAGGGTGGTCAGGTTGTTGACCGTCACGGCGCGCTCGATCATCGCGGCGTCGATGCCAAAGCACTTGCAGATCAGCTCGCCTTCCTCGTGGTCGTCCTCCCACGCCTCGCCCTTGAAGTTGGCGATGGCGGCGCGCAACGCCTCCGCCCCCATGACGGAGCAGTGCATCTTCTCCGGCGGCAGGCCGCCCAGGTAGTCGGCGATGTCGCGGTTGGTGAGCTTCAGCGCCTCGTCCACCGTCTTGCCGATGATCATCTCGGTCAGCGCCGAGGACGACGCGATGGCCGAGCCGCAGCCGAAAGTCTGGAAGCGCGCGTCCTCGATCACGTCGGTGTCGGGGTTCACCTTCATCATCAGCTTGAGCGCGTCACCGCAGGTGATCGAGCCGACCTCGCCGACCGCGTTGGCGGTGTCCAGCACGCCCGAGTTCTTCGGGTTGAAGAAGTGTTCCTTGACCTTGTCGGTGTAGTTCCACATGGCGCTCTGCCTTTCCGGGATATCGGCGTGCCCTGGGGGGACTGAAGAGGGGGTGTTTAGTGGGCGGCGGTGCCGCAGCTCGACCCGGCGGTCGAGCCGGGTGCGCAGCTGCCCGACGAGAAGGACTTGCCGCAGCCGCAGGAACCGGTGGCGTTCGGGTTGTCGAACTTGAAGCCGGAGCCTTCGATGCCTTCCACGAAGTCGACGACCACGCCGTCCAGCAACGGCTGGCTGGCCTCGTCGACGTAGACGAGCACGCTGCCGAACTCGAACACCGCGTCGCCTTCGCCGGCGTCCGCTTCCAGGCCCATCTGGTACTTGTGGCCGGCACAGCCGCCGTCCGTCACCGCGATGCGCAGCCCCTTGGCCGCGGGAGCGTTGCCGGCCAGGACCCGTTCCAGGGTGGCTACGGCGCTGGGCGTCAGGGTCACCATCTTCGCCATCTCCTTGGCTGGTGAAAATCAGCTGCCCATCGATGAAGCACGTTCCGTGCCAGTCCGTAAGGCGCTGATTCGCAAGGATTGTCATGTTTCGACGAGGGGGGGCTGACGCGTTCGCGACAAAGGGGCGTGTCGGGTTCTCGACAGATGCGGCGAGATGCCGCAGGGCCTTGCCGCGGCAATACGGCGCACCAATTGCGCCCTTCATGGCGCGAAGACCATGAGATTATTATGGGTATGGTGCGGCGCCGGCACGGGGGACTGCATGGAACGACCGATCGAGTTGCGCATTTCCGACGGCCGCATGGCCTTCGGCGACGTGCCGGAACACATCGACGAGCGGCTGCAGGCGGCGGTGGCCGCGCGCGGCGAACCGCAGCGCTGCGAGGAACTGCTTTGGGAGGCGCACCGGCTGGGACCGCGCGTGCTGCCGGTGTTCTACGCGCTGTACAAGTTCTACTTCAGCCGGCTGCGCCTGAACGACGCCGAACGCGTGGCGCTGATCGGCCTGGATGCCGCGGCTGCGCAGGGCGGCTACCCGTCCGACTGGCGGGCGCTGGCGCCGGGCAGCACGGACTGGGATGCATCGGGTACGGCGCGCTTCACGCTGTTCACGCTGAAGGCGCTGGCCTTCATCTCGCTGCGCCGGGGCAACGCGGAGCAGGCCGCCACGATCCTCGCCAAACTGGCCGAGATCAACCCGGCCGACCACGTCGGCTGGCGCGTGGTGGAGGCGCTGGCCAGGGACGACGGCGAAGAGGAGTAAGTCCTTAACAAAAGGTCTTACCACTTCTGCGGCAGATTGTCGCAGGGGCGTGCCCGCTTGTGGGTGAGCGGGGCGTCCGGGAATCGTCCGGGGCTTTTACACCCGTTGCCCCGTCTGGGTTTTCTCTTTGCGCGCGAAAGGTCTAACCCCTTCGTGAACGCGAAAAGAGCGACTTGTACTCACAATTACCGGTAGTGCCGTGGCCGTGGCGGGGCTTACGCTTCACCACGATACGTTGAGCATCCGCTCGGCGAAGGCCAAAGCCACGGGGGGACTCATGGCCAACATCTACGGCACGAACGCCAACAACAGCCTGTATGGCACCAACAGCAACGACGCCATGTACGGGTATGGCGGCAATGATCGCCTTTACGGATACGGCAACGCCGACCGGTTGTACGGTGGCGACGGCAACGACACTCTGGACGGCGGCACGTCCGGCTACGGCGACAGCCTGTGGGGCGGCAGCGGCGACGACTGGTACATCGTCTTCAACGGCAACGACCGCGTGTATGAAACCGCAGGCGCCGGGTACGACACCATCGAGGCGCCGGTCAACTTCTCGCTGGCCAGCGCCGCCAACGTCGAGGCGCTGCGGCTCATGGAAGGGCGGGGCGACCTGACCGGGACGGGCGGCGGCGGCAACGACGCGATCACCGGCAACAGCGGGCGCAACGTGCTGGACGGCGGCGGCGGCAACGACCTGCTGCGCGGGATGGGCGGCAACGACACGCTGCGCGGCGCGGCGGGGCGCGACACGGTGTCGGGCGGCGATGGTGCGGACCTGCTGTCCGGCGGCACCGGCGACGACACGTTGGACGGCGGGGCCGGCAACGACCAGCTGTGGTACGACGCCGGCGGACAGGACGTGATGATCGGGGGCAGCGGGACCGACCTGTTCCTGTTCGATCCCACGATCCTGGGTGCGGGCACGCACACGGTGCGGATCCAGGACTTCGACCTGGAGGTCGACCACGTCGGCGCGCGCAATTGGTGGAGCTACGGCTACAGCCTGCAGGATCAGAACGCCAACGTGGTGCTGGAGCTGCAGGACGGCAACGTGTCGGCCGGCGACACCATCATCCGGGTGGAACTGGTGGGGGTGCGCAACATCGATTTCGCCAACGCCATCGAGGCGCACGGAGGCAGCACCTACGGCTGGTTCGACGCGTAGGCGGTGCGAAAACCCAACGTCGGTAATCCCGAAACGCAAGACGTCGGGTGGAGGGAACGGGCATCCCGGCCCATCGCCGTCCCTCCACCCGCGCCCGCTCTCCCCGGGAGAGGGGAGCCCGTGCGGCGTGGCGGCCTGATGTCAGGCGGCCAGCGCCTTGTGGGTGATACAGCTCTTCGAGCAGACCTTGGCGCAGCTCTCGCAGCCGATGCAGTTGGCGGCACCCTTGACGCTCATCACCTTCTTCTCGGCCTCGTCGTCGAAGGCGTCGACGATGTCGCCGTCCTCGGTGATGCCGATCAGCTCCAGGACGTCGCGGCCGCAGACCTTGAAGCAGCGGCCGCAGCCGATGCACTGCTTCTGGTCGATGCTCTCCACGTACTTGGGCGTCCAGGCGGTGCCGCCGCGGGTCAGTCCGGTCACGTAAACGGTCATGCTCTGCTCCCGATGCTCAGGGTTGGTGGGTGGGTCACGCCCCGAGCGCCTTGAGCGCGGCGCGCTTCTCGGTCAGCTCCTTGTAGGCGTCGTAGGTCTCGCGCGCGACGTCGAGGATGCGTTCCCAGTTGACGGGCAGCTCCTCCGACAGGTCGTGCAGGTCCATCTTCTTCGCCGTGGCGCGGGCGTTGAGCTTTTTGATCTCGTCCTTCAGGACGTCGGCTTCGCTCATGTCGGGATCCTCACAGCTCCGCCACGACGCGGTGCTTTTCGATCAGGGCCACGGCGTCCCGCACCAGCTTGGCGCCGTCGGCGACCAGCTTCTCCTGGGACGGGAAGCCGAAGCGGTGCACGTCGCGCAGGTGCTTCGACACCACCACCAGGCGGCCGGCGATCAACACGATGCGGCCGAAGCCTTCGTGGCTCATCTTCAGCATCGGCGTCGCCATCATGCCGGTCAGCTTCTCGATGGTGATGCCGACGGCCTTGTAGAAAAGCTCCAGCCGCCACAGCGTGTCCGGGTCCGGATCGCCGATGATCGGCATGGCGGCGCGCGCCTCCTTGTCGAGGATGAAGGGGGCGAGCAGCACCTCGTCGCTCTTGCCCTCCCAGGCGCCGTAGCTGTCCTCGGCGCGGAACAGCAGGACGAGATTCTTCAGGAACTGCTCTTCGAGATCATCCGCGACGGTCACGTCGGCCATGTCTGGGGCCATGTCTCACTCCTCCTCGTCTGCGAAATCGAAGGTCTGCGGCTCGCCCTTGCTCAGCGCCTTGCGCAGCCAGGGGGGCGGGTTGCCGTTGATGGTGACGATCAGGCGGTCGAGCAGCGTGGTGATGGACTCCGTCGCCTCGACCTTCACCGGATGGATCTTCTTGGCCACCACGCGCGCGGCGGCCGAGGCGCCGATCGCCGACAGGTAGACGATGGCGCAGTCGCTCAAGGCCTCCAGCTTCGGGACCAGCTTGTCCTCGTTGCCGTCCTCGAACATCGAGCCGCCGAACTGGCAGGTCTCCACCATCTTGTAGCCGGCCGGGTCGACCTCGTAGATCGCGATGTTCTTCGCCCAGCCGAAGTGGGCGTCGACGTGCTGCATGTCCTGCGTGCAGAAGGCTACCTTCATCGATCCTCCTCGGGGGCTTGGCGCCCCGTCATCCACGAGCCTCAGACGGCGCTGCATCCGCATCCGCCACCTCCGCACGCGTGGCCATGCTCATGGCCGTGCGCGTGCCCGTGCTCATGTCCGTCGTGGTCCGTCTCGCGGGCCAGGAACAGGTTGCCGATCTCGAACACCAGGTCGCGCGTGCCACGGTAGCCAACGCCGACCTTCATCCCGGCGCCCAGCCGGTCGAACTGCGGCAGGCCCATGCGGTGCAACTGGATGCCCAGCCGCGCCGCCCCCTGGCGGCCGTGCGAGTTGGAGATGATCAGGTCGGCGTCGCGCGCCACCGCCTCGACGTCGGAGTGGTCGCCGACCATGATGGTGCCGGCCTTCACCTTCTCCAGCACCGGCGCCTGGGTGGGCGACACGGCGGCCATGACGATGGCGCCCATGTCGTTGAGGAAGCCGGTGACGGCGTACAGCAGGTCCGGTTCCAGCGCCACGGCGACGCGCTTGCGCGAGAAGTAGAAATGGCCGTCGAGCATGGCGTCCACGAGGCTCTCGCGCTGGCGCCGGATGCGCGCCGGCACCGGGCGCTTCGATACGTCGGCCAGCGTCTTGATGAAGCGGTCGGTGGTCTCCAGTCCGGTCAGCCGGTCGAAGAACACGGTCGGCACGTCGGTCTTCAGCTCCAGCGCCGCGGCGGCGCGGCGCATGTGCTCGCCGAACACCAGCGTGACCTCCGACGCGCCCATGTCGCGCACCTGATCGATGGTCGTTCCGCCCAGCGAGGTGGCGGTGAACTCCGTCGGCTGGCGGCCGCACATGGACAGCGACAGGTCGGGCAGGATGATCGGCGTCAGGCCGAAGCTCTCGATCAGGTCGCGGATCTCCTCCACGTCGCCGGCGGAGAGCTGGCAGCCGGCCAGCACGTTGACCTGCCCGCGCCGGGTCTGCGCGGCGGGCTGGGCGAACTGCTCGACGATGCCGGTGACCGCTGCGGCGAAGCCGTCCTCGAAGCCGCCGATGAAGTCGGGCGTGCTGGCGAACACCAGCCCCATGTCGGCGAGGCCCGGGTTGCGCTGGCGGAACGTCCGGTAATGGCCGGCGAGGTCCTCGCCCTTGGTCTCCGTCACGCCGGTGGTGCACACGCCGATGAGCGCGGGCTTCAACCGCTCGTGGATGTTGCGGATGGCCTCTTCCAAGTTCTCGTAGCCACCGAGGATGGTGGACACCTGGTCCATGGCGGTGGTCTGCAGCGGGATCGCCTCGCGGAAGTGGCGGACCAGCAGGACGAGGCCGAAGGCGGTGCAGCCCTGGGAGCCGTGGAACAGCGGCAGGCAGCGGTCCATGCCGAGGAAGGCGAGTGCGGCGCCGATCGGCTGGCTCATCTTCAGCGGGTTGGTGGACGCGGCCTTGGAAGAGGTCGGGAAGCGTGCGGCGTGCGACATGGGGCGGCCCTCCTCGTTCTTCCTCAAAGGGACGCTTCCCAGGGGGCGGGCAGGCGAACCTGCCGCCAGATGGGGTTGGACAGCGTCTTGTCGATCTCCTCGCAGAGATTGACGATGCCGTCGTAGCCGGCGTAGGCGTGGTGGCGTTCCTGGTTGATGTCCAGCCACGGCACCTTGGCCTTCAGCGAGATGAACTGCGAGCGCCCGCCGGAGAGCATGATGTCCGCCTCCGACTCCCGCAGCATGCGGTACATCTCCTTGGGCTTGAGGTCGTCCCACATGTGGAACTCCTCGCCCTTCTTCTTCTTGATGCGGTCCTTGTCTTCCCGGGTCGACTTCTTGGTGGAGGTGCCGACGATGGTCAGCCCGGCCTCCTCGAGTGCGGTGACCATGGACCAGCTCTTGACGCCGCCCGTGAACAGCAGCACCCGCTTGCCATCGAAGCGCGGCTTGTAGGGTTCCAGGCGGCGCTTCACGCGCGCCTCTTCCCGGGCGATCACGCCTTCGGCGCGGTCCATCAGCGAGGCCGGCGCCCCGCGCTCCACCAGCATGGCGGCCATGGTGCGCAGCGTGTCGGTGGTGTCGGTGACGCCGTAGAACGATCCCTCGAAGTAGGGGATGCCCCAGCGCTCCTGCATCTTGCGGCCGACGTTCACCAGCGCCTGGGAGCACACCACCATGGTGAGGCGCGCGCGGTGCGCCTGCGCCACCTCGTTGTAGCGGCCGTCGCCGGAGATGCAGGACAGGATGCGGATGCCGATCTCGTCCAGCAGCGGCTTCACCTGCCACAGCTCGCCGGCCAGGTTGTATTCGCCGACGATGCAGATGTCGGTGGAGGTGGTCATCTCCGGCTCGACCGTGCCGATGACGTGGTCGAGCAGCGTCTCGCCGGCCAGCTTGTTGCCCAGGTTCTTGGAACCCACGAAGCCCGGCGCCGTCACCGGGATGACCGGCTTGCGCAGCTTCTGGGCGGCGAACTTGCAGACCGCCTCGATGTCGTCGCCGATCATCGCCGGCACGCAGGTCTGGTACACGAAGACGGCCGGCGGGTCGTACTGCTGCACGATCTCCTTGATCGCCTTGTAGAGCTTCTTCTCGCCGCCGTGGACGATGTCCAGCTCCGACAGGTCGGTGGTGAAGCCCGTACGGTAGAGCTGCGAGCCCGACGACCGGGTGCCGCGGTTGTCCCACGAGTTGCCGAGGCAGGCGATGGGGCCGTGCACGAGGTGGGCGACGTCGGCGATGGGCTGGAGCGCGATCATCGCGCCGTCATAGGCGCAGCCGCCGGCGGCGGCACCGGGCTTCAGCGCCTTGGTGCAGCCCTTCTTGCGCTCCTTCTCCGACTTGCCCTGGTTGGTCGCGCAACCGGGCTCGTTGAAGACGTCCTGGATCTTTTCCTGGAGCATGGGCTTGCCTCCTCGTGGCTGGCCAACAGGGATATGCACGGGGTGTGCCAGTGGCGGACGCTGTGCTAACGCATTGATTTTGCGTGGTTTGTCATGTGTCGGGCGCGTGTGCGATTGCTGACAATGACCGGCTGGCGTGTCGGGTGTCGCACAGCCGACGGAGATCGGGCGCGCTTGTGCCGACGGATGGAAATTCCCTGGATTGGCGAGTGTGGATTGCGCTGCTATGTCCGTTGGTGCGGCAAGCGAAGCCGGCAAAGCCGCGGCTGGCATAACGGGGAAGCCACCATGACGACGGGCACCGAATTGGACACCGAAACGGCCGTCGCGCCGGACGCCCGTCAATGGGCGTGGCTGGCGGACACCTACTGGTACGTGCCGGAGGCGTACCTGCCGGCGATCCGCCAGACGAACCTGCGCGAGGCGCGCACCACGACGGTGCAGGACCAGACGGTGTGGTGGATCGAGCGCTTCGAGAACGGCTACCTGACCGGCCGGACGGCGATCAGCACCGACGGCGGGAACTTCACCTATTACACGCTGCTCGGCTCCGTCACGCCGGACGGTGCGGTGCTGCTGAGCTTCAGCCCGGAGGACGCCAGCGTGACCAGCGCCACGGACCGGCCGACGACCGGCTCCGGCCGCATGGCGCGGTTCCAGGGAGGCTGGGCCTTCCTGATGCAGATGATTAGCGGCGCGAATGCCGTCGCCATGGCCCACTGGGCCTACATGGTCCAGGCCACCCCGGACAGCGACGCCTGGACCAGCCTGCCCGGCGTGCCGGAGGTGGGCGTGGGGGACGTGTTTTCGTGAGGGGCGGGAATCGAAGACCGATGTGCCAGCTTTGACGTCGTTGCGAAGTGTATTCGGAAACAAAAAGATGATGGAGTTGATTGTGCCCGAAGAGACCGTTGTGGTTCGTTACGGTGACGGTGATGATATAATTGCCCAAGCCCAACAAATTTGGATAATACTTGTGTCGTCTGTAATGGGCGCAAAATTTAGAGGAGAGAAGGAATTTAAAATTACATATGGAGATTTGGCGGAACTAATGGGATACCGTGATCGGCGTGCGGGGCACATGTTAGGCCGACAACTCGGGATTGTTGGGATGTATTGCAAGACGCATAACATAGCGCCTCTAAACGCGATAGTGGTTACGCAAGAATCTGATGAGCCTGGGTGTGGTGTGCTGCTACGTGAGGGGCGCTCAGTTCGGAAAGAACAGGCAAGCGTAATGAAGGAAGATTGGTTCTCCGTTCGCGTTCCTAGTATTGAGGTGCTTCAGGATATGTGGGGGCTCATAAAAGAACAGATAAGAGATTAGCGGTCCGTCTCTTCCCGCTCCAGTTCCGCCACGTGCCGTTCCAGGCTCTGCACGAGTTGGGCGCGCATGAATGCCCGGTAGGGTTCGGTGTCACCCGTCTGTTGTCGGCGCTCCACCGCGTCCAGGTAGGCCTGGCGCACCTCCGGGCCGATGGCGACGGGCGGGTAGCCGGCCTTCAGCATGATCAGGTTCATCAGCAGGCGCGCCGTCCGGCCGTTGCCGTCCGAGAAGGGGTGGATGGTGACGAGGCGGTGGTGCGCCTCGAACGCCGTGTCGGGGGAGGGCGGGGCGGACTGCAGCCATTGTCCGAAATCGCCCATCAGCGGCGCGATCTCCGCCGGTGTCGGAAAGCGGACGTCGGAGCCGGCGATGAAGCGCTGGCGGTCGCTGTAGCGGCCGGCCTCGCCGGGAAGGCTGCGGCCGAGGATCAGGCGGTGGATCTCGCGGACATCGCTCTCGCGCACCGGTTCGGCGGCGGATGCCAGCGTGCGGATGTATCCCAGCGCGTGGTGGTGGTCGACGGCCTCCAGATGGTCGCGCAACGGCTTGCCGGCGACGGTGATCTCCTTCTCGATGACCAGCGCGGTTTCCCGGCGCGTCAGCGTGCCGCCCTCGATGGCGTTGGAGGTGTAGGTCAGCTCGACGTCGTACCAGGCGTCGAACGCCCGCGCGCTGCCGGGGAAGCGGGCGCGCAGCGCGTGCCATCGGTCGCGCAGCCGTTCGAGGTCGTCCATGGCCGGTCCCTGCGGGTCGGAAACGCCAGGAGTATAACGCCAAAAAACAACCGGCGCCCGCCCCGAAGGGCGGACGCCGGTTGCCGCAGCAACGTGACCCGGATCAGCGGATCAGGTCGAACGAGTAGTCGGTCTTGCCGACCTCGTTGGTCGTGGCGTCCATGTCCTCGAAGATGCGGTCGAGGATGCGGACCAGCACGTTCAGCGCGCCCTGGTAGCCCCAGGTCGGGTAACGGTGGTGGTGGTGACGGTCGAAGACCGGGTAGGTCAGGCGGATGAGCGGGATCTTGGTGTCACGCTCCAGGTACTTGCCGTAGCTGTTGCCGATGATGTAGTCGACCTTGTCGGTGAACAGCAGCGAGCGCAGGTGCCAGAGGTCCTTGCCGCCGTAGGCCTTGCCGTCCTTGCCGAAGGGCGAGCCGTCGAGCGTCTTCTGGACCTGCTTCTCCCACTTCTTCGAACCCGAGGTGGAGAGGATGTGCACCGGCTCCGCACCCAGTTCCAGCAGGAAGCGGGTCATGCCCAGGCAGAAGTCCGGGTCGCCGTAGATGGCGAAGCGCTTGCCGTGCAGGTGGGCGTGGCTGTCCGAGAAGGCATCGACCAGACGGCCGCGCTCCAGCTTCAGGGCCTCCGGGATCGGCTTGCCGGTCAGCTCCGACAGCTTCACCAGGAGTTCGTCCGTGGCGGCGATGCCCATCGGATAGTTGAACTTGGCGACCTCCTGGCCCTTCTCCTTGCAGAACTGCAGGGTCTGGGTGGTGTTGTACTCCTGGAGGGAGATGGTGGCCTTGGCGTGCAGCGCCGCCTTGGTCTCCTCCAGCGTGGTGCCGCCGTCGTACATGCGGTACTCGCCGTCCGCCGGGGTGTCGAACACGTCCGACACGTCCGACAGGATGCGGCCCTTGATGCCGAAGAGGTCGAAGATCCGCTTCAGCTCGCGGTTGTTGCCGACGGCGTAGCCGTCGAAGCCGCCGATCAGGTTGATGCTCTCGTCCTTCGGGGTGTCGAAGTTCTCGGCCTTGTCCCAGAAGTGCGAGAGGATGCCCTTCATCATGTTGTCGTAGCCGACGATGTGGCTGCCGACGAAGGCGGGCGTGTGGGCATGCGGGACCGGGAAGTCCTGCGGCACGCTCTCCTTGTTCTTCGCGTTGGTGATGAAGCCGGCGAGGTCGTCGCCGATGACTTCCGCCATGCAGGTGGTCAGCACGGCGATCATCTTCGGCTTGTACAGCGTGTAGGCGTTCGCCAGGCCGTCGATCATGTTGTTCAGGCCGCCGAACACCGCCGCGTCCTCGGTCATCGACGAGGAGACCGCGCTGTTCGGCTCCTTGAAGTGACGGGTGAGGTGCGTGCGGTAGTAGGCCACGCAGCCCTGCGAGCCGTGCACGAAGGGCAGGGTGCCTTCGAAGCCCTGGGCGGCGAACATGGCGCCGATCGGCTGGCAGGCCTTGGTCGGGTTGATGACCACGGCCTCACGGGCGAAGTTCTTCGCCTTGTAGTCCTCGGACTTCGTCCATTCGGAGACTTCGGCGACCTTCTCGTCCGAGTGGCCGTACTCGAACTCGGCCTTCTTGCGCTCGAACAGCGCCTTGTACTCGGGCTGGCGGAACAGCGTGAAGTGGTCGAGGACCTTGTCCGCGTCCTGGGAAACAGGGAACGTCATGATGGGATACTCCTATTTCCTGGCGGATTACTCGGCCGCGGCCGGCTTGGCGTCCCACGGGGCCTTGAAGAAGCCCCAGACGGGATTGTTGATCGCCATGTCCATGTCGCGGGCGAAGATCGCGAAACCGTCGTAGCCGTGGTACGGGCCCGAGTAGTCCCACGAGTGCATCTGCCGGAACGGCAGGCCCATCTTCTGGAAGACGTACTTTTCCTTGATGCCCGAGGCGACCAGGTCGGGGCGGATCGCTTCGACGAACTTCTCCAGCTCGTAGGCCGTGACGTCGTCGTAGATCAGCGTGCCTTCCTTCACGTAGTGGTTGGTGCGCTGGTAGTCGTCGTTGTGGGCGAACTCATAGCCCGTGCCGACGATCTCCATGCCCAGGTCGTGGTAGGCGTCGACCACGTGGCGCGGACGCAGGCCGCCGACGTAGATCATGACCTTCTTGCCTTCCAGGCGCGGCTTGTACTTGGCCAGGACGGCGTCGACCATCGGCTGGTACTTGGCGATCACCTTCTCCGCGTTCTCCTTGATCTTGTCGTCAAAGAGAGCGGCGATCTTGCGCAGCGACTCGGCGATCTGCGACGGGCCGAAGAAATTGTACTCCATCCAGGGGATGTTGTACTTCTCTTCCATGTGACGCGCGATGTAGTTCATCGAGCGGTAACAGTGGATCAGGTTGACCTTGGCCTTCGGCGTGTTCTCCAGCTCGGCGAGCGTGCCGTCGCCCGACCACTGGGCGATCACGCGCAGGCCGATCTCTTCCAGCAGGATGCGCGAGGCCCAGGCGTCGCCGCCGATGTTGTAGTCACCGATGATGGTGACGTCGTACGGGGTGGCCACGAAGTCCGACTTCGGCTCCGTCTTCTCGAACACCCAGTCCCGGATGCAGTCGTTGGCGATGTGGTGGCCCAGCGACTGCGAGACGCCGCGGAAGCCTTCGCAACGCACGGGGATGATCGGCTTGCCGATTTCCGCCGCCTTGTTGCGGGCGACCGCCTCGATGTCGTCGCCGATGAGGCCGATCGGGCACTCCGACTGGATCGAGATGCCGTTCACCAGCGGGAACAGCTCGTTGATCTCGTCGATCACCTTGGCCAGCTTCTTGTCGCCGCCGAAGACGATGTCCTTCTCCTGGAAGTCGGAGGTGAAGTGCATCGTGCCCCAGCTGTCCACGCCGGTGTCGCCGACGTAGTAGTTGCGGCGACCGGACCACGAATAGTAGCCGCAGCCGACCGGGCCGTGGGAGATGTGGATCATGTCCTTGATCGGGCCCCACACCACGCCCTTCGAACCGGCGTAGGCGCAGCCACGGATGGTCATCACGCCCGGGATGGACTTGATGTTGGACTTGACGCCGCAATCCTTGGCCTCGGCCTCCAGCACGTTGATGTGCTTGGCGCGGCGCTTGCGCGACTTTTCGGGATAGGCTTCGAGAACACTGTCGACGATGCCCTTGACGTCGACACCTTCGTTCACGGACAGGCTCATGGCCAGCTCCTGGTCAATCTCGTTTTCCGCGCCGCTACAGCGCGGGACCGGACCCCCTCTCTCCCACCCCGGTGTCTAGGCCGGGGTGGGCCGGGGAGGGGGCCAGTGAAGTACTGAAGGCCCCCTGGGATCAGGCCTTGGCCGCTTCCTTGGCCTGCAGCTCGGCCAGCGCCTGCTCGTCCGACTTCATGATGCCGAAGTCCATCAGCATCTGCTCCAGCTCTTCCATGGTGATCGGGGTCGGGATGGTGCCCTTGCCCTTGTTCGCATGGACCTTGTTGGCGAGCTGGCGGTACTCGTCGGCCTGCTTGCTGTCCGGCGCGTACTCGATGACGGTCATGCGGCGCAGCTCGGCGTGCTGCACGATGTTGTCGCGCGGCACGAAGTGGATGAGCTGCGAACCCAGGCGGGCGGCCAGCGCCTCGGCCAGCTCCAGCTCCTTGTCGGTCTTGCGCTCGTTGCAGATCAGGCCGCCCAGGCGCACGCCGCCGCTGTTGGCGTACTTCAGGATGCCCTTGGCGATGTTGTTGGCGGCGTACAGCGCCATCATCTCGCCGGACATGACGATGTAGATTTCCTGGGCCTTGTTCTCGCGGATCGGCATCGCGAAGCCGCCGCACACCACGTCGCCCAGCACGTCGTAGGAGACGTAGTCGACGTCGTCGTAGGCGCCGTTCTCTTCCAGGAAGTTGATCGAGGTGATGACACCGCGGCCGGCGCAGCCGACGCCCGGCTCCGGACCGCCGGACTCGACGCACTTGATGCCCTTGTAGCCGATCTTCAGAACGTCCTCGAGCTCCAGGTCCTCGACCGAACCGGCTTCGGCGGCGAGGTGCAGCACGGTGTCCTGCGCCTTGGCGTGCAGGATCAGGCGGGTCGAGTCGGCCTTCGGGTCGCAGCCGACGATCAGGATCCGCTGGTCCAGCTCGACGAGAGCGGCCAGGGTGTTCTGGGACGTGGTCGACTTACCGATGCCGCCCTTACCGTAGAAAGCGATCTGGCGAAGGCTCATGAGGGTCGCTCCTTTGCTTTGAAGGGTCCGTTGTCTCGTCGCGGCGGGATGGCGCCGCTTCCGGCCTACTTAGAGCAAGGGGCGTGCCAACTCGGATGCAGCCTCATAATGTATTGATATGTAAAGGTTTGTCGGTTCGCGTCGGGATTCGTGCGGTCGCCGGGACCCTGTGACATACCCGACAAACCCCTATTTTTTGTCGGGTCAATGTCGGGTCTAAAACAGGACGGGATCGGTCCCGAAAACACGAAGGGCCGCCATCGGCGGCCCCCGTCGCGGCGGCCCCCGTCGCATGCGCCTCCGGGCGCGCGTCAGGACGGCGACGGCCGGCGGCGCGCGTGCAGCCACAGGCCGCTGGCGACGAAGGCGGCCGGGATCAGGGCCAGCAGCACCCAGACGGCGCGGACGGCCGTTCCCAGGGCGCCGCCCGCGAAGTCGCCCATGTGCAGATGGTGGTGGGCGGCCCAGAACCAGCCGGCGGCCGACGCCTCGCGGCCGTCCTGGAGGGCGAGGACCCGCGGCGGGGTGCCGCCGACGATGGCGTGGCTGGGCACCAGGGTTCCCGGTGTGTCGAAGCTGACGACGGCCGGGTGGTCGGGTTTCGCGGGAATCCGGACATGCCGCGCGCGGCCGTGGGGCAGGGCGGCGCGGGCGGCCGCCACGGCGGCGTCCAGGTCGGCGACCGGGGCCGGCGCGTGGGCGGCCGGCTCGGGGTTGGCGGGCACGCGGCTGGCGGTCACCGCTTCGACCAGGGCGCGGGTGGGGGTGGTCCAATACATGGCCATGCCGGTGAAGGCGACCATCAAAAGCAGCGCCGCGGTCGCCAGGCCCGTCGCCTGGTGCAAACGCGACACCGCCAGCCGCGCGCTGCGGCTGAAGTCGGGGACGGCGTTGCGCCAGGGCCGCGGGGGCAGCGACCACAGCCACAGCCCGACCAGAACCTGCACCATCATCGCGAGCGCGACCGCCGACACGAGGTGGCGCGCCCAGGGGCGGGCGGAACCGTCGACCAGCAGCCAGCGGTGCAGGGCCACCAGCGTGCCGCGGACCGTGCCGTGGGGATGGTGTTGGGAGAGGATGGCGCCGGTGTAGGGATCGAGCGTCATCACGCCGGCCCCGCCGGCCAGCCAGAGCGTCCAGGCGTCGGCCGGCGTTTCGCCGGCGGAGATGGACCAGACGGCGATGTCGGGCTTCTGCTGCCGCACCCGCTCCAGCAGGGTGCGGTGGGAGAGCGGCTCGCCGCGCGGTTCGACGTGCCAGACGTGGGGCGCGAGGGCGCCCTCGATCTCGTGCCCGAAGACGAGGAGCGCCCCCGACAGGCTCAGCACCAGCAGGGGCGCCGCCATCAGGTAGGTCAGCCACCGATGCAGCCGGCGCAGTCCGTGGAAGAGCCGGGCCTTGAAGGGCGTGCGCCCCGCCGGTGCATGAGCCATGCCGATGCCCCCCGGATCAGAAGGTGTAGTCGGCGCCGACCCAGAAGACGCGGCCGAGCTTGCCGGCGTCGTTCGCGGGCACGCCCTTCACGGTCTGGCCGAAGTCACGCTCGTTGAACAGGTTCTCCACCCGCAGGCGGACGGCGAGCGAGGGCGTGAAGCTGTAGGAGGTGCCGATGTCGACGCGGCTGAATCCGTCGCGCTCCGTCACCGCGCCGTTCGAATCCACCGCCTCGTAGCCGGTGGAGTGGTAGAGCGCGGTCCACAGGTTCCAGCGGTCTGTGGCGTCGAAGCTGACGCGCAGGCTGAACTGGTTCTCCGGCACCGAGGTGGACTGGCCGTCCCAGTAGATGTTGCCGTTCACCTTGGCGCCGTTCGCCCGCGTCGTCTCCAGCTTCAGGACGCGCATGTAGCCGGCCGACACCGACAGCTGGCTGGTCACGTCGAACTGCGCTTCCAGCTCCAGGCCGGACTGGTCGACCTTCACGCTTTCGATGGCGCCGTTGGTCTGCCGGGGAACGCCCTTCTGGACGATGTTGTAGAGGGCGGCGTCGAACCAGCCGCCCTTCCAGCCCTGGTTGACGCCCACCTCGATTGTCCGGGAATCGACAATGTCGTCGCCGGCCCCGCGGGTGTTGAGCGCCATGGTGCCGAAGTTGCCGTACTTCTCGAAGAATCGGTTGTAGCCGGACGCCAGCGAGGTGCGCAGACGGGTCTGCTCCAAGATGCTGTAGGCCGCGCCGACCTCGTATGACACGACGGAATCGTCGCGCAGCGTGTCCGGCTGCTTGACGCCGTTGTAGGTGATGTCGTTGTCGAAGCGGGTGTAGCGCAGGCCGCCGGTCAGCGTGAGGTTGTCGTTGAAGGTGATGGCGTTCTTCGACTTCAGCGCCACGTCGTTGAAGTTGGCGTTCCAGGCGCGGTCGCGCAGGTAGTCGGTGTGCTTGTACTCCGCCCCGACGGAGCCGTGGTAGGTGATGCCGTCGGCGACCTTGGCCTTCAGGTAGTGTTCGGCAAACGCGATGCGGTTGTTGACGGCGCGGTCGCGGGCGCGGGCTCCCCAGACGGAGTGGGTGTCGGTGGCCAGCAGGCCGGCGCGCAGGCTGCTGTACTCGCTGAAGCGATGCTCGACCGTGGCCGAGACGACGCTGGAGCGCACGGAGATCTGCTCCTCGCGCGCGTTGCGGATGATCGTCGGCTGGCTGTTGTCGAAGATGCCCAGCACCTCGATCCGGGTGTCGTCGGTGGGGTTGAAGCCGAACTTGGCCACGCCGCCCAGAACCGACTGGCCGTCCAGGTTGCTGGGCTTGCCGTTGTAGAGCGCGCGCAGGAAGGAGCCGGCGAGGTAGTAGTCCCACGCCTTGCCGCTGTCGGCGGCTTCCGCCTGGATCAGGCCCTCGCGCGCCGTGCTGGCGTCGATCGACATGGCTTGGTGGTTCTTGTAGTTGCGGCCGGACTTGATGGTGGTCTCCACCACGCCGCCGTCCGTGCCGTCGCCGTAGCCGACCGCGCGGCCGCCCTTCAGCACGCCGATCTTCTCCACGGCGATGGAGGGGATCATGGTGTTGCCGTAGCCGCCGCCCTCTTCGCCGGCCGACTTGAAGGCCGGCAGGCCGTCGATGGATTCCGACGCACCCCAGTCGCCGAAGGTGCGGATCTTGGTGCCACCGCCGAAACGGTCGCCGCCTTCCGGCTGGTTGATCAGGCCGGTCGCGTTGTAGCGCAGCGCGTCGCCCTTGTTCACCGGGTTGAGGTTTTGCAGCACCGCCCCCGACACCTCGGAGGCCGAGCGGGTGCCGGCGAAGGCCTTGTCCACCTCGGTCCGGTTCTGCTGCGACGGGTGCACGGCGGCGCCCTCCACCGTAATGGTCTGCAGCCGGAACTCCTCGGCGGAGACGGGATTCGCGGACAAGGCGGCGCTTATGGCCGCCAGACATACCAGACCGCTTCCAAAACGCATCGTATCCCCCAGCAAACAATGTCGGCTTTCGACCTGCAACCTAAGGCAGGGGTCGGCATTAATGCAAATGATTCTCATTATCATATGGAGCGTCGCGCGATGTGAATGCGTACAGGCACAGGATCTCTCCCGCGCCTTGTGCTGCGTGGTGTCGATCTTCTTCCAATGCGTGTTGAAGAGGGGGCGGTGGCCGCAAAAAGATCGGGCTGCGGTGCGCCAGACCCAACCGTCGGGCGCACAGGCACCCTGAGGTTGAGGCGGGTGCGCCGCAGCCCGATGTCCGAATCCCGTCCGGCGCTCGCCGTCCGTGTCATACGGACGGCGCCTGAAGGCTTCGTCCGTATGCCCCTCCCGCCCTTTACCCGAGGCAAAGGGCGAGAGCCTGTGGCAAAGGGCTGCCGGGTTCGATCAAAGGCGCTTGATGGAAACCTTCAGGCGCCTTTGATATCAGGCGGAGCGGACGCGGGCGATGAAGGTGGCGGTTTCGCGGCGGAGCATTTCCGACTGGCGGGACAACTCCTGCGCCTCGCTCAGCACCTGTTCGGCGGCATGCCCGGCGTCGCGCGCGGCGTGGCTGACGCCGTCGATGCCGCGGGCGACCTCCTGGGTGCCGGTCGCCGCCTGATCGACGTTGCGGGCAATCTCGCGCGTCGCGGCCTGCTGTTCCTCGACGGCGGAGGCAATGGCGGTGGCGGTCTGGCTGATGTCGCCGATCGTCTTGACGATGTCCTGGATGGCCTCCACCGCCTGGCCGGTGGCGCCCTGGACGGAGGTGATCTGGCTGGAGATCTCCTCGGTCGCCTTGGCGGTCTGGGAGGCGAGGTTCTTCACCTCCTGCGCCACGACGGCGAAGCCCTTGCCCATTTCGCCGGCGCGCGCCGCCTCGATGGTGGCGTTCAGCGCCAGCAGGTTCGTCTGGCTGGCGATGTCGTTGATCAGCTTGACCACCTCGCCGATGGTCTGGGCGGCGGCGGCGAGGCTGCGGACGATGCCGTCGGTGCGTTCCGCCTTTTCCACGGCGTTGCGCGAGGTGCGGGTCGACTGCGTGACCTGCTCCCCGATCTCGGTGATCGAGGCGGCGAGCTGTTCGGCCGCCGAGGCCACCGTCTGCACGTTGGTGGACGCCTGCTGCGCCGCGGCACTGGCGTTGCCGGCCTCGCGCATGGCGGTTTCGGCGATGCCGCTCATCGACTGCGCCGTGGCGTTCATCTCGGTGGAGGCGGAGGCGACGTGCTCCACCACCGCCTCGATGTGGCTCTGGAACTCGTCGGCCAGCCGCAGCATGCCCTCCCGCCGTTGCGCGTCGGCGCGGCGCTTGGTCTCCTCCTGCTCGGCTTGCAGTTGCGCGATGCGTTCGCCGGCTTCCTTGAAGACCAGGACGGCCTTGGCCATGGCGCCGACCTCGTTGCTCTGGTCGGTGAAGGGCACGGCCGTGGCGTGGTCGCCGTCGGCGAGGCGGACCATGCTGGTGCGCAGCCCGCCGAGGGGGACCGTGATGCTGCGGGTGATCAGCGCGGCGATGGTCAGCCCCAGCACAACCATCCCTGCGAGCCACGCGTACAGGATGGTGGCGGCGCTGTCGGCGTCCGCCGCCGACTGCCGTTCGAAGTCGGCGGCCTTGGCGTACGAGAAGGCGATCAGGTCGTCCATCCCGCGGGCGACGAGGGCGACCTGTTCGGCGCCCTTGGTGCGGGTGATGGCGCCGGCCTCGGCCCGCTTGCCCTCGCGCATAAAGGCGATGACCTCGGCGCGGATCGGCTTCCAGGCGGCGAAGGTGGTGACGATCTCCTCGACCTGCCGCTTGTCGCCGAGGAAGCGGTCCTTCACCGTCGTCAGGCTTTTGTAGACCTTGGCCTCATAGTCGTCGACGGTGCGCGCCGCGGCGTCGATGCTGGCGGTGTCGCCGGCCAGCGCCACGTCCTTCATGCCGCGGTGCATGGCGATGAGGTCGGCCTTGGCCTCCAGCGCCGCGGTGCTGACCGTGAAGGGATGGCGATAGAGCTTCGCCGTCAACTCCGACAGCCGGTCCATCTGATTGGATGCGGTCAGGCCGAGCGCGGCCGTCAACACGAGCACCGATCCGAACCCGACGACGAGGCGCGTCAGGATGGTGAGCCTTCCGAGCAACATGGGACTACCTCCGCGAGAGCGCGATGCTCGGCATACGGCCGAGGTGCGACTGCATCGGCAGAAATCTAGCCTAATAAAGTTACCGGATCGTAGCTGCCCGCTATATTATTGTTGTGATATACAATAGGCGCCTACTATTCGCGCGCCGTCTATTCGGGCCTTTGTCGCACTTTACTTGGTCGGTGCGGAGTCGTTGCGCGCCACGGCGACGCGCTCCGCCAGCATGTCGCGGACCTTCAGCCGGCCGACGTCGCCCAGCAGCAGCACCAGTTCGTCCGCGCGCGGCAGCAGGCGGGCCATCAGGACGGGGTCGCCGACGGCGCCCGACAGTGCCTCGGCGCACTGGCGGCCAAGCATGGCGGACTGCAGGCCCAGGTAGTCGCGCAGCTCGTCCAGTTCCTTGGGCCGGTGCGCGTGGCCCAGGCGGTCGCAGAAGCGGTACAGCCACTTGATCTTGCGCAGCAGCGCCACGAACAGCAGCTCGTCGAAGTCGGGGGAGGCCAGCGTGCGGGTGGTGAGCTGGACCAGCGCCTCCGCCAGGCGGACGATGGCCTCGACGTAGTCGTCCAGCGCCTCCTCGTCGGCGACCTTGACGAAGGGGGTGGCCTCCTCCTCGTGCGCCTGGAGGGAGTCGAGGATGCGCAGGGCCACCACGATCAGGCTGTCGATCTTGGCGATCACCAGCAGGCTGTCGCGCAGGGTGAGCAGGTTGCGTTCGCGCACGAAGCCGTTGATGGCCGCCGCCGCCTGCCGCAGCGCCAGCCGCGCCACGCGGCGCGACTGGTAGGCCAGCGCATCCAGCGCCGGGCTGCGGGCGCCCAGCGTCTCCATGATCAGGCGCAGGGCCTCCAGCCGCAGCAGCGTGTGTGAGAATTCGCCCAGGGTGTGGGAATGGTCGGCGGGCTGTCCGCCTTGGGATCCGGGGGTTTGTCCGATTCCGGACGCGCGCTGCACCATGGCGCGGCTGTCCTCGATCACCGCGTCGATGACCGCCAGCGCGTGCTGGCGCCCGGCGCCGCGCAGCGCGCCGATCATGGTGCGCATGGCGTTGGCGAGGTCGATGGCGCTGGGCAGGCCGCCGTCCTGGCGGGCGGCCTCGTCGCCCTCCAGCGGGCGCAGCACGCCGACGAGGCGGTCCAGCATGTGCTCGCGCGCGGCGGGCAGGAAGACGTCCAGCAGGACGGGGGCGGCGTGCCGCATGGCGATCTCGTGCAGGCGTGCCGGCGATTGCCCGACCAGCCCGTGCAGCGGGTTGGCGCCGGCCGGCAGCGAGGCGCGCCGGCGGTAGGGTTCGAGGATCGCCAGCAGCGCCTCCGCCCGGTCGAGCGTCAGCGGCTGCCGCAGGATGGCGGCGGCCTTGATAGCGTCCTGCGCCTCGCGCGCGTGACGCAGCTTGCGCGCACTCAGCCGCACGGGGGCCGCGGGCTCCGGAGTGGGGCTGGCCGGGGCCGGGCGCAGGGGGATGGCGCCGTGTCCGCCGGCCGCCGGCTGTGCCGTCGGCGCCCGGAAACGGGGAGTCCCATTGCGCCGTGCCGGCCAGAAACCCATCCTCCCCTCCGTTTGCGGCAAGTCCCGCGCCGCACATCGTCTGGCGATGACTTTGCTGTCGTTGTCGCGGATTCCTTCGTCATCATCGCTCAGTCGGGGTGCGGAGGCAAATGTATCGTTTTCAACTTTCTTCCTATCCGTTTTTAGTGACAAGGTTTTCCTTCTGGTCTGCTGCGAATTTGTTGGCGTTTTCCCGGCAAATGTCACGGATGCGCCCTGCGGCCCACGGTCGCGGCCGGATTCCTTCGGTAGCGAAGCCTTGGCGCGCACCGATAAACCGTATTAATAGTGTGGTTATGGCGGACGGCGGCGACATGAAGGTGGAGGACAGTCCTCTGGGGGGCGGTGGGGCGACCCGGCCGGACTCGCTGCTGGCCCTGCGCGGGCACCGCACCAACATGGTGGGCGTGCCGGCGGAGGTGCTGTCCACCACCGCCTTCAACGCATCCCCCCGCATCCTGCGCATCCACGGCACCCGCGGCACGCACGGCGAGCTGTTCGAGGCGCTGGACGAGGTGCCGACGGCCGAGGCGGCGGCCGACGTCTTCCAGGGCTACATGGCGCAGACCTTCGGCCTGAACCCGGATTTCTCGGGGGCGGAGGGCAGCGACGGCAAGCGGCGCTTCCGCGCCAGCTATTTGCGGTTGCTGAAGGGCTGGATGTTCGATTCCAACGCCACCGAAGGCGCGGTGCTGAAGGGCTGGGCCGAAAGCCGCTTCGGCCTGCTGCCGACGTGGCACAAGGAGCCGATCCGCCGCTTCGCGTCCGACGCGTGGCGGACGTACGGGGAGGAGAAGACCTCCACCCGCTTCCACAACAACCACATCGACCTGCAGCTCGACCTTCTGTACGAATACTGCCAATGGTGGATCCGCCGCGGCTGGCCCGACGCGCCGATGCCCGCGCGTGCCCAGGCGATCAGGCTCTACCGCGGCGTCAACGGCGTCGATGAGCACCACGTCATCGAACGGCCGGACAAGCGCACGGCGGTGCTGCGCCTGAACAATCTCTCCTCCTTTTCGATCGAGCGTGACATCGCCGGCCAGTTCGGCGACTACATCCTGGAAACCCAGGTGCCGATCGTGAAGATCGTCTTCTTCCGCGACATCCTGCCCCGCTACCCGTTTCGCGGGGAGGGGGAATATCTCGTGGTCGGTGGCGACTACCGCGTGTCGGTGTCGCTTTTCTGACAGCACCGGCCACGGCCCGATCCTTGCAGGCTTTTCCCGTCATGACCGACGCAACGCTTCGTTCCCGGGCGCTGGGCGCCTACCTCGGGCTCGCCTGCGGCGACGCCCTGGGCGCCACCGTGGAGTTCCTGACAAAGGGCGAGATCGCCCACCAGCACGGCGTGCACAAGCACATCAAGGGCGGCGGCTGGCTGCGCCTGAAGCCCGGGCAGGTCACCGACGACACGGAGATGTCGCTGCACCTCGGCCGCGCCATCCTGGCCGGGCCGGAGTGGGACGCCAAGCGCGTGGCGGAGGAGTTCGCCATTTGGCTGAAAGGCCACCCGGTCGATGTCGGGGATACGACACGTCGCGGCATCCGCCGCTACATCATGCACGGCACGCTGTCGGAACCGGCGTCGGAGCACCACGCCGGCAACGGGGCCGCCATGCGCAACCTGCCCGTCGTGCTGGCGACGCTCGGCGACGAGGAGGCGTTCCGCGTCTGGTCGCTGGAGCAGGCGCACATCACGCACAACAATCCGCTGTCCGACGCCGCCATCCTGACGCTGGGCACCATGGTGCGCCGGCTGCTGACCGGCGGCGGCGTGAAGGAGATGCGCGACGAGGCCAACGCGCTGGTTGCCGCGCACCGCGCCTTCAAGTTCCAGCCCTACCGCAACCTGTCCACCGCCTACATCGTCGATACGGTGCAGACGGTGTTCCACTACTACTTCCAGACCGACACGGTGGAATCCTGCATCGTCGAGACGGTGAACCAGGGCGGCGACGCCGACACCACCGGCGCCATCGCCGGCATGCTGGCCGGCGCCACCTACGGCGTCGAGGCGATCCCGCCGCGCTGGCTGAAGAAGCTCGATCCCAAGGTGCACGACGAGATCCGCGCGCAGGTCGACGGCCTGCTGGCCCGTGCGCCGCTGCTTTCCAAAGGATGATCGTATGGCCAAGGTGATCTTCTACGAAAAGCCGGGCTGCGGCGGCAACGCGCGCCAGAAGAAGCTGCTGGAGGATGCCGGGCACCGGCTGGACGTGCGCGACCTTTTGTCCACGCCCTGGACGCGCGAGAGCCTGCGCCCCTTCTTCGGCGACCGCCCGGTGGCCGAGTGGTTCAACCGCGCCGCCCCGGCGGTGAAGTCCGGGGACGTGGTGCCGGAATCGCTGGACGCGGACACGGCGCTGGCCATGATGCTGGCCACGCCGCTGCTGATCCGCAGGCCGCTGATGCAGGTGGGCGAACGGCGGGAGTGCGGCTTCGACGCCGACGCGGTGGATGCCTGGATCGGTCTGGCGAACAAGCCGGCCGGCAGCGTCGAAGGCTGTCCGAAACCCGACATGCCGCCCTGTCCGACGCCCGCCAAGGGGTGACGGGGGCGGCTGAACGTCGTAGGTTGGGTTGAGCCGTCAGGCGAAAACCCAACGATCGGGGCGACACCATGTGCGAACTCCTGGGCATGAGCGCCAACGTGCCCACGGACATCTGCTTCAGCTTCACCGGGCTGATGAACCGCGGCGGCCGCACCGGCCCGCACCGTGACGGCTGGGGCATCGCCTTCTACGAGGGCAAAGGCTGCCGCACCTTCCACGACCCGGCGCCGAGCTGTGAATCGGAGATCGCGCGGCTGCTGCGCGCCTATCCGATCAAGAGCTGCGTCGTCATCTCGCACATCCGTCGCGCCAACCGCGGCCGGGTGTCGCTGGAGAACACGCACCCCTTCACGCGCGAGCTGTGGGGGCGGGTGTGGACCTTCGCCCACAACGGCCAGCTGAAGGGCATCAAGCGCTTTGCGCTGGGCCATTACCGGCCGGTCGGGTCGACCGACAGCGAGCATGCCTTCTGCTGGCTGCTCGGCCGCATCCGCGAGCGCTTCCCCGAACCGCCGCGCGGCGAGGCGGCGCTGCACGCCCTGATCCGCGAACTGGCGGCGGAACTGGGGGGCCTGGGTGTGTTCAACATGCTGCTGTCGGATGGCCGCAACCTGTGGTGCCACTGCGCCAGCAACCTCGCCTGGATCACCCGCAAGGCGCCCTTCGGCCCGGCGACGCTGATCGACGAGGACATGACCGTGGATTTCGAGAAGGAGACGACACCCGACGACGTCGTCACCGTCATCGCCACCCGCCCCCTCACCCGCGACGAGGAATGGACGGTGATGGACAAGGGCACGATGGCCGTGTTCCGCGACGGGCTGAAGGTGGGGTGACGGTGTAACGTTGGGTTTTCGCTGGCGCTCAACCCAACCTACCGCTCAGCCGTAGGTTGGGTTGAGGCTCAAGCCGAAAACCCAACGTCACGCACCCATCGCCGCGTCGATCCGTGCGATCGCTTCATCCAGTGGCAGGTCGATGCGGGTGATGTTATGCAACTCCAGGAAGCGGGCCTCGTTCTTCGTCAGCTCGCCGGGGATCACCGCCCAGTGGCGGTCGGCCGAGCGCTTGGCGATCTGGCGGGCGAAGGTGCGCTGGATCTCCGCGTCGAAGCGGCAGCCGAGGTAGAGGAACGAACGGCCGGCGCGGCGGTCGATCACGGTGGGCGGGATCGGCGACTGGATGTCGATCTCTGTCAGCACCTCGACGAAGTCGGAGTCCGAGATCAGGTAGTTGCCGGCCGGCGACACGCTGCCCGACGGCTTGTACAGCACCGTCTGCCAGCCCTCCGCCGCCTCGGCCGTCGCGGCGCTGCCGTCGGGGGCGTAGTAGCGGACCCACTCGCCGGTCGATTGCGGGTGGGAGAGGCCCTGGATCTGGCCCCAGGTGCGGCCCTCGTCGGCGGCCAGCAGCTTCGCCAGCACGTCGTCGTACCAGACATCGACGACCAGCGGCGGGGCCGGCAGGGAAGCGATCCAGCGGTGCACGGGCGTCGCCGGCACGTCGGTGCGGAAGATGCCGGTGAGGATCGTCTCCAGCGTCTTGCGGTGGCGGCGCGTCTCGATGAACTGGGCGACGGCGGTCAGGCTGCTGCGGATGCGGCCGGGGGCCGCCACCTTGGCGTTCAGTCCCTGCACCAGCTCCGCCGAGGTGCGGGGGATCGGGCAGGCATCCTCGGGCAGCAGCGCGAAGGCGCCCGGCCCCAGGTAGGGCACCACGGTGCGGGCCTTGAGCGCCGAGGCGATCTCGGCGATGGCGGCTCCGGTGTCGATCGGGGCGTCGGCCAGGGGGGCGGTCAGGGTCTCGCTCATGTCGGTTCTTTCCTAATAGATCGCAGCCCCGGCGCCGGTGTTGACCGTGGCGTCCTTCAGCGTGTCGACCATGAATTGGATTTGTTCCTGCGTGACCTTGTGGTGCAGCGGCAGGGCCAGCGCGCGGTCCACCGTCTTCTGGCAGACCGGGCAGTCGGCGCGGCCGTGGCCGCGCTCCTGGTAGTACTGCTGGGTGTACAGCGCCTGGCCGTAGTCGGACGCGTCCACCGCGTGGGTGTCCAGGTCCTCAATGATCGCCTTGCGTCCCGACGCGGTGAAGCGGGTGCCCAGGTGCACGGCGTAGACCATGGGGTACACGGCCGTGACGCCGGGGCCGGTGTAGGGCGGCTTGATGCCCTCGAACGACGCCATGGCGGCGTCGTACCACGCCACCACCTGCGCGCGCTTGGCCAGGATCTCCGGCAGCCGCTGGAGCTGCACGAGGCCCAGTGCGGCGTTCAGGTCGTTCATCTTCGCCTGCCAGGGCACCGTGCGGGTGATGACGACCGTGTTGCGGTGCGCCACCTCGCGCCGGCGCAGGTAGCGCAGTTGGTGGGCGAGGTCCTTGTCGTCGGTGACGATCATGCCGCCTTCGCCGGTCAGCAGCACGCCGGGTTCCGAGAAGTCGAAGATCGCGGCGTCGCCGAAGGAACCCACCAGCCGGTCGCGGTAGGTGGAGCCGATGGCCTCCGTCGAATCCTCGATCAGGATCAGGCCCCTGGCGTCGGCCAGGGCGCGCAGCTCGTCCCAATGGGCGGGATGGCCGTTGACGTTGGCGGCGATGATCGCCTTTGTGGCCGGCGTCACCTTGGCCTCGGCCTTGGCCGGGTTGATGGTGTGCTGCCAATAGTCGATGTCGACGAACACCGGCGTCGCCCCGGCCAGCGCCACCGCGTGCTGCACCTGATGCCAGCCGTAGGGGGAGCACAGCACCTCGTCGCCCGGCCCCAGGCCGTAGGCCTTGAGGGTGAGCAGCATGGCGATGGTGCCGCTGGACACGGCGACCGCGTGCGCCCGCCCCACGTACTTGGCGAAGGCGTTCTCGAATGCCTCCGTCATGCGGCCGTCGCTGAACGAGCCGGAGGTCAGGACGCGGCCCAGGACCTCCACCTCGGCGGCGGAGATGTCGGGGTCGGTGAGGGGGATGTACTCGTCTTCCCCGTCATCGGCCGGTGCGCCGTCGGCCGGTGCGTCGTCGAGGGGGGCCGTCATTCCTCGTCGTCCCGTTCGGCGATCACGATGCCGGTGGCGCCCGCCGGGTTGGCGGTGATGGCCCAGCAGTGGTTGGTGCCGTCCACCAGGAAGAGGGCGAAGCGCCCGTCCTCCTTGTACGGGTCCTCGGCCATGACCGAGGCGAAGGTGCCGGTCACCGACAGGCCGGGGTTGGCGCCCTTCACGGCGTGCACGATGGCGTTCAGCTTGTCGCCCGCCGCGAAGCGCTGGTTGGCGAAAGCGAGGATGGAGTCGATCCGTTCGGCCGCAATTCCCATGGCGTCACTCCGCGCCGCGCTTCTTGGCTTCGACGGTGATCGGCAGGCGGGTGTCGGCCGGCATGTCCGGCAGGTCCAGCGTCCAGCCGTTGGCGACCTTGACCCAGCCGCCCCACAGACCGGGCTTCTCGATCTCGACGATCGGCTCTTCCAGGTCCTTCTTGGCGACGTAGATCGAGTATTGCTCGGCGACCTTACGGATCATGACCTTCATTGTACGGGCTCCCGGGGATGCAAGGGGGTGTTCGCGTTGTCGGTGATCAGGCTGCCAGCCGCGCGAACAGCGGCGGCAGCTCGGTGAGGACGGTGTCGATGTCGGCCGCGGTGGTGTAGCGGCTGAGCGAGAAGCGCAGGGTGGCCGCGGCCTCCGCGCGCGACAGGCCCATGGCCAGAAGCACGTGGCTGGGCTCGTTGCCGCCGGACGCGCAGGCAGCACCCATGGACACCTGGATGCCGGCGCGGTCGAGCCGCATCAGCAGCGCCTCCGCCTCGATCGGGTGGCCGTGCCCGTCGGCGAAGCGGATGCTGGTGGTGTTGGGCACGCGCTCCGCCCCGGCGCCGTTGACGCGGCTGCCCGGCCACGCGGCCAGGATGCCGCGCTCCAGCCGGTCGCGCAGGATGGACATGGAAGCGGCGGCACCACCCTCGACCGCCGCGCGGGCCAGTCGCGCGGCGACGCCGAAGCCGGCGATGGCCGGCACGTTCTCCGTACCGCCGCGCCGCCGCCGCTCCTGGTGGCCGTGGATGAGGGGATGGAGGGGCGTGCCCTTGCGGACGTACAGCGCGCCGGCACCCTTCGGCCCGTGCAGCTTGTGCGCGGACAGCGACAGCAGGTCGGCGTTGAGCGCGTCCACGTCCGTTGGCAGGCGGCCGGCCAGCTGCACGGCGTCCACGTGGACCAGCGCGCCGCGCGCCTGCGCCACGTCGGCGGCCTCGGCCGCCGGCAGGAGCACGCCGGTCTCGTTGTTCGCCGCCATGATGGAGACCAGCGCGGTGGTCTCGTCCACCGCCACGCGCAGGTCGGACAGGGCGATGCGGCCGGCGGCGTCCACCGGCAGGCGCGTCACCGTCCAGCCTTGGCGCTCCAGGTCGTCGAACAGCATGAGGGTGGCGGGGTGCTCGACCGCGGTGGTCACCACGTGGGTGCGCTGGGGCTGCGTTTCCTCGACGGCGCGCAGCGCGCCGAGGATGGCGAGGTGGTTGGCCTCGGTGGCGCTGGCGGTGAAGGTGATCTCGGCGGCGCGGGCCCCGATCAACGACGCCACCGACGCGCGCGCCTCGCTCACCGCCTGCTTCGCCGCCATGCCCGCGGAATGCGGGCTGGACGGATTGCCGAAGGCGTCGCCGAGGTGCGGCAGCATGGCGTTCCGAACTTCGGGCGCCAGCGGCGTGGTGGCGTTGTTGTCGAGGTAGATCATGCGGTCACCCCAGCACGCCGGGCTTCGGGCGGAGCGTGTTGCCGAGGGGGGTCAGCTCCTCCTCGAAGCAGCCGACCAGCACGCCGCCGGGGAACTCCACGGCATAGACGGGGATGTTGCCGTCCTCCGTGCGGCCGACGCGGGCCACCTCGCCCGGCGTACCCTTGGGCACCAGCAGGGCGCCGGGGGCGGCGTGCGGATGGCTGCCGTCGTTGAACAGGTCGGCGGCGGCCGTCACGCGCATGCCCCAGTCGTAGATCGGCTCGCGCGGCGGGACGAACCCGGCGGCTTCGGGGGCGGCGGTCTCGCTCGTCTCGCTCGTCTGGCTCATGGCGGTGCTCCGGGGTTCGGGGACAGGTTCAGGGCTTGGGGGCGTTCAGGGTGTCGTCGACCAGCTCCATCTCCCTGGCGCGCATGCCGACGATGATCCGCTGCTCGTAGAAGTCGACGGCGTAGATGTAATACATCTGCAAGTATGTGCCGATCGACTTGACGTAGCCGACGTCGCCGGCACGGATCAGGTAGTCGCCGAGGGGGCGGCCGGGGTAGGTGCCGTCGTTACGGATGTCCTTGAGGGAGCGGATCTTGTCCCCCTCCTCGAACACGGGCGGGCCGGCCAGTTCGACCTCGTCGTCGGGGTGCCGGGCACGTTCACGGGCCGCCATGGCTCACCTCATGCATCGGGAAGGACCGCCGGCGTCAGGCCGGCGAGACGGTCGCGGGCGACCTGGCGCACCTCGTCCACGGGGTCGTGGGCCAGCGGCTCCAGGTCTTCGGGGGCGATGCGGCTGGCGACGACGAAGCGCACGCACCAGTCGGCATCGCGCGCCAGCGGCGCCAGCTTCTCCGGCGGCAGGCGACGGGCCACCTCCATGCGCACGCGCGGGCTGTCGTCCCAGGCCATGCTGGCCAGCCAGTCGGGGCCGATGCGGCGCGCCACGTCCAGGCGCACCTCCGGGTCGTCGTCGTGCATCATCGCCGGCAGCATGCCTTCCGGCACGCGCCGCGCGACGCGCAGCCGCACGGAATAGTCAGGGTCGCGCATCATGGGCGCCAGATCGCCGTCCTCCAGCCGCACGCAGACGGCGATGCGCACCTCGCGGTCGGGGTCGGAGCGCATGCGCAGCAGCAGCCGGCGCGGCAGGCGGCGCGCCACGCTGGCGCGCACCGTCTCGTCCGGATCCTCCATCAGGCGGGTGATGAGGAAGATCGGCGCGCAGCGCGCGGCCAGGGCCCGCACCTCGAAGTAGGGGTGGTCGAGGTATTCGGCGGCGAGGTCCGGGTTCCAGTCGAAGAAGCGCTGGACGCGGCGGGCGTAACGGTCGTGCACGCAGGCGCGCAGCGGTTCGCAGCGTCCAGTGGCATCGGACCGACTGGAGAGGCGGTCCTCGTGGGCGCAGCCGCCGCAGGCGACGGGACGGCCCAGCCAGTCGATCGCGGCGTCGATGTCGGTCATTCCTCCTCCTCCCGCCCGGCGCGGTCGGCGACGGCGAGCAGCCGGTCGGCCCCCATGCGGTTGGCGGTGTCGAGGGCCAGGACCTTGCCCAGCGCCTCGCGCCCCTCCTCGATCCGGCCCAGGCGCAGCAGCAGGTAGCCCACCGCGGTCAGCGCGAAGAGGAAGAAGCGCGGCGGCGTGTCGAGGCTGGCGAAGTCGGCGCTGTCGCGCGTCACCGTGCGCCAGTCGGCGTCGTTGCGGCCCAGCAGGGCCAGCGCGTGGCCGACCATGCGCTCGCCGTACGCCAGGGCGGCGTCCAGGTTGGCCTTGTAGAAGTGGAACTTGTAGTGGCCGAGGTCGACGAGGCGGTGGCCGGGGGCCAGCTCGGCCGCGCGGGCGAGGTGGGCGGCCGCCGCGCCGGTGTCGGCATAGCTGGCGGCGGCCAGATGCAGGCACCGTTCCGCTTCCGCGGGCAGGTCGCCGCCGTAGTAACGGCGTTCGATCCAGCTTTCGTCCAGCTCCGCCAGCATGGACTTGCCTCATCGCAGAAGGGAGGGAAGCGAGAGGGCCGGGATGAGGAGGACATGCAGGGCGCGGCGTACCAGACCGCGGCCCCCTCACCCCGGCTCTCAGCGGATCGCCGATCCGCCAGCCGTGGGCCGTGCGAAGGGGGATCGCACGGCCGGCATTCAGGCGGGCACGCAGCAGTCGGCCGGGCACACCGCGGCGCACTGCGGGCTGTCGAACTGGCCTTCGCATTCCGTGCACTTGGCCGGGTCGATGATGTAGGTGCCCTTCTTCAGGCTGATGGCCAGGTTCGGGCACTCGGCCTCGCAGGCGCCGCACACGGTGCACTCGGCGGACTTGATCTTGTAAGCCATGGGACTCGCTCCTTGCTGTGTGTTGGGCTGTGTGTTGGCCCGCGCCGGGGCCGGTGGACGGAAAGGGTTACGCGCGCAACGCCGCCGGCTCGGCCGGGCGGATCACGGCGTCGCGGGTCACCCCGTTCGGGGCCAGACCTTGCGACACCCGCTCGGCGTACGCCTTGAAGTAGGTCAATGCCGACTCTTCGATGTATTCGAAGGCATAGGAATCAACCGGCTCGATGCCCGCCGCTTCCAGGGTCTTCTTCGGGCAGCCGCCGATCTTGGCGACGAACACCGCCGCGCAGTCGTTGATGGCCGCCAGCACGGTGGACAGCGCGTCGTCGTCGCCCGAACCGCCCTCGCAGTACTGCTCGACCCGGCGGTGGCCGACGAACTTGGCGCCAGCGTGACCGACCTCGTAGATCTGGAATTCCCGGGCGTGGCCGAAGTGCTCGTTGATGCGCTCGCCGCCCTTGGTGGCGACGGCGACGAGGATCGGCTTCACCTCGGCGCTGACCGTCTCGGCCACCTCGGCGCGCGCCGCTTCCTTCGATTCGGCGCGCTTGGCGCGCTCGGATTCGACGTGCTCGCGGTAGGTCTTGCGGACGGCGTCGTCGGTCGAGACCTCCATCGCCTCGATGCGGTCGATGGTGAACTCGTCGCCGCGGTCCTCGCCCAGCAGGCCGACGGCGTCGGCGCGGCACTGGCGGCAGTGGCGCATCAGCTTGGCCCCGCCCTCGCACTTGTCCTGCAGGACCTTCAGCTCCTGCGCGGTGGGGCCGCGCTGGCCGGTCAGGCCGAAGTGGGTGCCGTGCGCCGGGTCGGAGATCAGCGGCATGATGTTGTGCAGGAAGGCGCCGCGCTTCTTCACCTGCGCGTTCACCTCCATCAGGTGCTCGTCGTTGATGCCGGGGATCATGACCGAGTTGATCTTGGCCAGGATACCGGCCGAGGTCAGCATCTCCAGGCCCAGCATCTGCCGCTCGTGCAGGATCTTGGCGGCGTCGCGGCCGGTCCAGCGCTTGTGGTTGTGGAAGATCCAGGGGTAGATCCGCTCGCCCACCTCCGGGTCGACCATGTTGATGGTGATCGTCACGTGGTCGACGTTGTAGTTCTTCAGCCGCTCCACGTGGTCGGGCAGGGCCAGGCCGTTGGTGGAGATGCACAGCTTCAGGTCGGGCGCCAGCTTCGACAGCATCTCGAACGTCGCGAAGCTGTTCTTGCCGCCGGCGGCCAGGGAATCGCCGGGGCCGGCGATGCCGATGACGGAGAGCTGCGGGATCTCCTGCGCCACCGCCAGGACCTTTTTCACGGCCTGCTCGGGCGTCAGCTTCTCCGACACCACGCCGGGGCGGCTTTCGTTCGAACAGTCGTACTTGCGGTTGCAGTAGTTGCACTGGATGTTGCAGGCCGGCGCCACGGCGACGTGCATGCGGGCGAAGTAGTGGTGCGCCTCTTCGCTGTAGCACGGGTGATTCTTGACCTTCTCCCACACCTCCGGCGCCATGTCGGCCGGCCCGTCGGAGGAGCCGCAGGCCGAGGAGGTGCAGCCCGATGCCGGCGGCGCGTCGGTGGCCGCCTTCAGCTCACCCACCCCGAGAATGCCGTCCAGCTTGATCACGTTGCCCATCACCCACTCCTTCCAGCGTGCGTCGGTCGGATAGGCTTGAGCAAGGCGCATGCCAGTTGATGATTGCGTTTATTTTCAACGGATTGCGGTGATTGTCGGGGCCGCGTCCCCCTGTCGGCTATGCGACAAAGCCCCGAATCTGTCGGGGACATGACACGGGAATCAGGACGTTGCGAGCGTGCGCAGCGCCTCGCGCAGCAGGCGCAGGGCGGGGTCGTCGGGCTGGCCGTGCCGCTGGCCGATGGCGATCCGGCGCAGCACCGGCGGGTCCAGCGGGCGGGTGACTACGCGCGCGCCCAGGTCGGCGACGGTGTCCGCCGTCATGACCGATGCCCCCATCCCGGCCGCCACCATGGCGCGCACCGCGTCGTTGCTGCCCAGCTCCATGACGGGATGCGCCGTGATGCCGCCGGTCTGCAGCCACGCCAGCGTGTGGGCGCGCTGGCGCGTCGGCCGTTCGTCGAGGATGAGGGGGAATCGCGCGAGGTCGGCCGGGGTCACCGCGTCGGGCACGTCCGCGCCGGCCGGGAAGACGGCGACCAGCGGGTCGGTGCGCAGCGGCTCCACCGTGAGGCCGCGCTCGTCCACCGGCAGGGTGAGGACGGCGAGGTCGAAGTCGCCGGCCAGCAGGCCGCGCACGATGGTGTCGGCGGTGCCGACGCGGACCACCACTTCCAGGTCCGGACGGCGGTCGCGCAGCGTCTTCAGCACGCGCGGCAGCAGGTAGGCGGCGATGGACGCGCCCGAGCCCAGCCGCACGCGGCCCAGCGCGCCGTCGCGATGACGGCGGATCGCCTCCAGCGCGGCGTCGATCTCCGCCGTGATGCGGCGGGCATGGACGACCAGCGTCTCGCCGGCCGGCGTCGGCACGGCGCGCCGCCCCATGCGGTCGAGCAGCGGCACGCCCAGGCGCGCTTCCAGTTCGCGCAGCTGCAGGCTGACCGCCGGCTGCGTGAGGTTGAGCCGCCGCGCGGCGGCCGAAAAGCTGCCGAGGTCGACCACCGTGAGGAAGGTGCGGAGCTGGTCGGGGTTCAGGTTGCGCATGGGGGCATCTCAAAGGAACGCTTATGGCATGTGCCAGAAAACCAAATTTGCCTTATGGACAGGCGGGCGGCAACCTGACTGGACACAACCCGACAAAAGGAGCGTGTCGTGTACGGAACGTCGTCGGTCAGCCCGCGCCGCCCGCAGCGGGCCGCGCGGTGGGAACGGGGCGGGGTGCTGGGGCTTCTGGCGGCCTGGATCGGGCGCCGGCGGCAGCGGCGGGCGCTGGCGGCGCTGGACGATCACCTGCTGCGCGACCTCGGCCTTTCCCGCGAAGACGCGGAACGGGAAAGCGCCAAGCCGTTCTGGCGGCGATAGCGCGCCTACGCCAGCTCGACGCGGAAGGCGGCGACGTGATCCTGCGCCTCGTCCTGCGGGATGGCGCCGAAGCCGATCAGGCCGCTGCCGACCAGCTTGGCGGAATCGCGGCGCAGCACCATGGGCGGCGACTCCCCCGGGCGCACGAAGGTGCCGTTGGTGGAATGGTCGGTGATGATGAAGCTCTCGCGGCTGAAGTCGAACAGGCCGTGCTGGCGCGAGCACTGGCGCGACAGCACGCGCAGGCCGCTCGCCTCGTCCCGCCCGACGGAGAGGCGCGGGTTGTGGCGATTCAGCGTGATGCACCGCTGCTGGTAGGTCAGGTGCAGGGTCAGCGTGCCGGCCGCCTGGGCCTTCAGGTCGCTTAATGAGAAAGCGATGGTCGTGCTTTCGATGGCGTCGTCGGCGACGTCGTGGCCGCGTACCTCGTGGATGCGCACCGGCGCGGTCTTGCCCTTCACCGCGACATTGCTCAACAGCTTGGTGCGTTTGCGCAGGTCGGCCGACAGGCGCTGGACGAAATCCTCCGTAGCCAGGACCTCGCCGGGGCGGGCCAGCGCCTCGACCCGCGCCGCGACGTTGCAGGCGTCGCCGTAGAGATCGCCGGTGCCCTGCACGACGTTGCCGTAGTTGATGCCGATGCGCAGCTGGAGGCCGAAGTTCGCCTGGCATTCCATCATGGTGCTGGCGGCCCGGCAGGCGTCGTCGGCGGTGGGGAAGGCGGCCAGCAGCCCGTCGCCCAGCATCTTCACCACCCAGCCGGCGTTCTGTTCGATGCAGCGGCGCAGATGCAGCAGCGTCGCCTCGGCCAGCGCCGCCGCGCGGACGTTGCCGATCCGCTCGTAGAGCTGCGTCGAGTCCGCGATGTCGACGAACAGGACGGCGAGAGGCTTTTCCATCGGGTGCGCGCCGCGTCGGCCGGTGGGGAAGGGGCGGCCCGGCCGCAGCCGCCCGTTCGTTCATACCACATCCGGCTATGTGCGGTCACCCGGAGGGAGATGCCGGAAGCCACCGGGGCGCCGAACTCAGAACCGCTTGATCTCGATGTTGTACTTGCGCAGGGCGTAGCTCACCTGGCGCGTGGTCATGCCGAGCAGGCGAGCGGCCTTGGCCTGGACCCAGCCTGTGCGCTCCATGGCCCAGATCAGCCGGTCGCGCAGCGGGCCGGAGTCCGGCTCGTCCAGCATCGCGTCGCCGCCGTGGCCGGCGGGCTCCGCATCCGCGTGGGCGGGGGCGGAGTGGGCCGGCATCGGCGGTGCCGGCATCGGCACGGGCGGGGGCGGCGGGGCCGCCGCCACGGGCGGCTGCGGTGGCGCCGCGGCGCACGACGAGCAGGCGGACGCGGCCCCCGAGGCCGGCAGGATCGGCGGCAGCTTGGGCGGCGATGCCGAGGCGGTGGGGCGGTTCGACACCGCCGGAGCCAGCCCGCCCACCGACGTTCCGGCCGTCTGGTACTGGAAGAGGATCGAGGAGTTGCAGAGGTTCAGCGCGCAGCTGAGGTCGGAGCCGCGGATCACGCCGTCACGGCTCTGCGTCGCCGCGCGCTCCACGCAGTTCTCCAGCTCGCGCACGTTGCCGGGCCAGGGGCAGCGGTTCAGCACGTCGAGCGCGTCGTCGGACAGGGCGAGGCTCAGCCCGTTGTCCTTGTTGAACTTGGCGACGAAGTGGCGGGCCAGCGGCTCGACGTCGCCGCGGCGTTCGCGCAGGGGCGGCAGGAAGATGCTGACCACATTGATGCGGAAGTAGAGGTCGGCGCGGAACTTGCCATGCCCGACCGCCTCTTCCAGGTTCAGGTTGGTGGCGCAGATCAGGCGGACGTCGGTCTTGATGGTCTTCGACCCGCCGACCCGCTCGAATTCCTGCTCCTGGAGGACGCGCAGCAGCTTGGCCTGGAAGTTGGGGGAGATGTCGCCGATCTCGTCCAGGAACAGGGTGCCGCCGGACGCCAACTCGAACCGGCCCTTGTGGTCCTTCTGGGCGCCGGTGAAGGATCCCTTCTCGTGGCCGAACAGTTCCGATTCCAGCAGCGTTTCCGGCAGGGCGGCGCAGTTGACGCGGATGAAGGGGTTGTCCTTGCGGGGCGACAGGTTGTGGATGGCGCGGGCGATCAGCTCCTTGCCGGTGCCGCTCTCGCCGCGGATCAGCACGGTCGACTTGAAGGGCGCCACGCGGTGCACCTGGGCCAGCACCTCGGCCATGTTGGGGCTGGTGCAGACGATGTCGGCGATGGGTTCCGGCTGCTTCAGTTCCTTCTGCAGGCGGAAGGTCTCGCGCATCATGTAGCGCCGCTCCTCCGCCACCGTGCGGTGCAGGCGCACGGTCTGGCCGATGAGGTTGGCGACCATGGTGAGGAAGCGCACGTCGTTGCCGAAGTGGGTGGTCGGCCCTTCGTCGCTGATGCGGTCGATGGTCAGCACGCCGATGATGGTGCCCGCCACCTTGATGGGCACGCCGACCAGGGAGGCCACCACCTCGTCCAGGTCCTCCCGCCCGCTGGTGCGGTTGAGGAACAGCGGCTCCTCGGCAAGGTTGTCGATGACGGCGGGCATGCCGGTCTTCAGGATGCGGCCGATGATGCCTTCGCCCTCGCGGAACTCGGCCTGGCCGATCTGTTCGGGCGACAGGCCGTTGGCGGCGACCATGCGCAGCACGTTGTCGTCGCCCAGCAGGAACACGCGGCCGCGGTGCATTTGCAGCTGATAGGACAGAAGGCGCAGAACCTCGCGCAACGTCTGCTGCAGGTCGAGCGACGACCCGAGGATCTTGCTCACCTCGTAGATGGCCAGCAGTTCCAGATTCGACGTGGGGTGGCGCCCAGCCATGTCCTGTGGTCCCCTTCCTTCAGCAACCGTGCCCATGCAACCTTGATGCCGGATGCGCTTGTGCGCCCCTGCACCGGCCTGTCGCTTTTCCTCCTTGAGTATCCGCCGTGCTCTGGTCCCTGTGTTGTGGCCGCAAGGCCGGTCCGGGATCCGGATGGCGCCCTCTCCGTGGCGGGGGGGCGGATGGCCGTAGTGTTGGAGAGCTTGCGCCGTAACGCAAGTGCTTTTGCCGGGTGCACGCGAATACTTCAACGAGTGCCTTTTGCAGCATCACTGTGCCGCCTCTTTGTGCAAAAGCGGTCGGCGGAAAACCATTGCCGCCGACGGGGATCTCGTGTTAATAACTGACCGGTCAGTCATCAAAGGGGCCGCTTCATGGCCGCCGACCCGTCCTCCGATCCATCCGACACGCCGTTGCCACGCTGGCGCCGCCGCAAGGAAGCGCGCCCGCAGGAGATCGTCGACGCCGCGCTGGACGTCTTCGCCGAACGCGGCTTCGCCGCCGCCCGGCTGGAGGACGTGGCCGCCCGCGCCGGGGTGAGCAAGGGCACGCTCTACCTCTACTTCCCGAACAAGGAGGAGCTGTTCAAGGCGGTGGTCCGCTCGGCCATCCTGCCCAACCTGGAGATGGCGGAACGGCTGCTGGCGGAGTTCCCCGGCTCCTCCATGGAGATCCTGGAGCGGCTGCTGCTGGGCATCGCCGGCAAGGTGATGGCGACGCGCGTCGGCGCCATCCCGAAGCTGATGATCGCCGAGGCCGGCAACTTCCCCGAGCTGGCGCGCTTCTATTACGAGACGGTCATCGCCCGCGCCTTCCGCGTGATCGGCGCGGTGCTGGAGCGCGGCGTGGCGCGCGGCGAGTTCCGCGCCATGGACGTGGGCCACACGGTGCGTCTAGTCGTGGCGCCCATGCTGATGGTGGCGCTGTGGCGCACCTCTTTCGAGCCGGTGGCGGGCGGGCCGCTGGACGCGGAGGGGCTGATGCGCACGCACATCGACCATCTGCGGCGCGCGCTGGCGCCGGAGGGAGGCGCGTCATGAGCTGGTTTGCCGACACGCTGGCCGCGCTGGCCGTGATGCTGGGTTTCGGCGCCGCGCCGGAAGTGCGCGTGGCGCAGGGCTATGTGGAAGGGGAATACCTGCGCATCGCGCCGCCGGTGGCCGGCACGCTGCAGACGCTGTCCGTGGCGCGCGGCCGGACGGTGGCGCGCGGCGAGCCGCTGTTCGCCATGGACCTGACCGCCGCCAGGGCGGAGCGCGAGCGGCTGGCGGCGGCGCTGGCGCAGGCGCAGGCACTGCTGGCCGACCTGACCAAGGGCAAGCGGCCGGAGGAGCTGGCGGTGGTCGCCGCGCAGCAGGCGCAGGCGGAAGCCGCGCTGGCCTACTCGCACGCCGAGCTGAAGCGGCAGGAGGCGCTGGTCGCCCGCCGCGTGACCTCCCCCGACAAGCTGGACGCGGCGCGCAGCGCGTTCGAGCGCGACCGCGCCCGGCTGGCCGAACTGACGGCGCAGCTGGCGGTGAGCAACCTGCCGGCCCGGCCCGACCAGCTGCGCGCCGCCGAGGACGCCGTATCCATGGCCGCCGCGGCGCTGGCGCAGCAGGACCAGCGGCTGGCCGACATGGCGCCCGCGGCGCCGGAAGACGCGCTGGTGGAGGACACGCTGTACAACCCCGGCGAATGGGTGCCGGCCGGCTCCCCCATCGTGTCGCTGCTGCCGCCGGGGCGGGTGAAGGTGATCGCCTACGTGCCGGAGCCGCTGATGAGCGGCATCCGGCCGGGCGACGCGCTGCGCCTGCGCTGCGACGGCTGCCCGGCGGACCTCGTGGCGCGCGTGCGCTACGTCAGCCCGCGCGCGGAATACACGCCGCCGGTGATCTACAGCGTGCAGAGCCGGGCCAAGCTGGTCTTTCGCATCGAGGCGGCGCCGGAGGGGCCGGCCCGGCTCAATCCGGGGCTGCCGGTGGATGTGGAGCTGCCGCGATGACAGCCGAGGCCGCCGGTTCCGATCCCGTCATCGACGTGCGCGGCCTCGTCAAGCGGTTCGGCGCGAAGACGGTGGTGGACGGCTTCTCCATCCGCGTGGAGCGCGGGGAGATCTACGGCTTCCTCGGCCCCAACGGCAGCGGCAAGACGACGACCATCCGCATGCTGTGCGGCCTGCTCACCCCCGATGCGGGGGAGGGGACGTGCCTCGGCCTCGACATCCGCACGCAGAGTGCGGCCATCAAGCGGCAGGTCGGCTATATGACGCAGAAGTTCAGCTTCTGGGAGGATCTCAGCATCCGCGAGAACCTGGACTTCGTCGCCCGCATGTACGGCCTGCCCGACCGCAGGCGGCGGGTGGGCGACGCGCTCGACCGCCTGGGCCTCGCCGAGCGGCAGGCGCAGCTGGCGGGGGAGCTGTCGGGCGGCTGGAAGCAGCGTTTGGCGCTCGCCGCCTGCATCCTGCACGAGCCCAGGCTGCTGCTGCTCGACGAGCCGACGGCCGGCGTGGACCCCAAGGCCCGGCGCGAGTTCTGGGACGAGATCCACGCGCTGGCCGAGACCGGGCTGACCGTGCTGGTCAGCACCCACTACATGGACGAGGCGGAGCGCTGCCACCAGATCGCCTACCTTGCCTACGGCAAGCTGATGACCCACGGCACGGTGGACGAGGTGGTGGCGGGATCGGGCCTGCACACGGTGGCAGTGTCCGCCCCGCACCTGGGCCGCGTGGCGGCGGAGCTGGAGGGCCGGCCGGGCGTGGAGATGGTCGCCGCCTTCGGCACCCGCCTGCACGTCAGCGGCACCGACCGCGCGGCCCTGGACGAAGCGCTGGCGCCATGGGCGGGGCGCGCGGACGTGCGCGTGGAGCCGACCGGGCCGACGCTGGAGGACGTGTTCATCCATCTGATGAACCGCAGCACGGACAACTTCCGATGACGGGTCGCTTCTCCTTCCGCCGCTTCCTGGCCGTGATGGTCAAGGAGTTCATCCAGATGCGGCGCGACCGGCTGACCTTCGCCATGATGGTCGGCGTGCCGATCATGCAACTGGTGCTGTTCGGCTACGCCATCAATTCCGACCCCAAGCGGCTGCCGACCGCCGTGCTGGCCGCCGACGAGAGCGCCTTCTCGCGCGCCATCGTCGCCGCCATGGTCAACTCGCGCTACTTCGACGTGGCGCGCAGCGCCGGCAGCGAGGCGGAGCTGGACGAGATGCTGGCGACCGGTGCGGTGCAGTTCGCCGTCACCATCCCGCCGGGTTTCGCCCGCGACCTGCAGCGCGGCGGGCGGCCGGTGCTGCTGGTGGAGGCGGACGCCACCGACCCGGCGGCCACCTCCAACGCGCTGGCGGCGCTCACCACCATCGCCCGGCAGGCGCTCGATCCCGAGCTGACCGGGCCGCTGGCCCACCTGCGCGCGACGCCCGACCCGGTCGAGCTGCGCATCCACCGCCGCTACAACCCGGAGGGGTTGACGCAGTACAACGTGGTGCCGGGGCTGATGGGCACCATCCTGACCATGACCATGGTGATGATGACGGCGCTGGCCGTGACGCGGGAGCGCGAGCGCGGCACCATGGAGAACCTGCTGGCCATGCCTGTCCGTCCGTTCGAGGTGATGCTGGGCAAGATCATCCCCTTCATCCTCGTCGGCTACGTGCAGGTGGTGATCATCGTGCTGTCGGCGAAGCTGCTGTTCGGCGTGCCCATCGTCGGCAGCCTGTTCCTCTTGTCGGTGGTGATGATCCTGTTCATCGCCGCCAACTTGGCGGTGGGCTTCACCTTCTCCACGGTGGCGAAGAACCAGCTGCAGGCGATGCAGATGTCGTTCTTCTTCTTCCTGCCATCCATGCTTCTGTCCGGCTTCATGTTCCCATTCCGTGGTATGCCCGAATGGGCGCAGGCGATCGGCGAGGTTCTGCCGCTCACCCACTTCCTGCGCATCGTGCGCGGCATTTTGCTCAAAGGCTCGGGACTGGCGGACATCATGGGCGAGATCTGGCCGCTGGCGGCTTTTCTGGTCGTCGTCACGGTGGTGGCGCTCAAGCGGTACCGCCAGACCCTCGATTGATTGGGGTTTCAATGGACGAACGGGCTGCGTCGATTCCACCCTTGCGCGCGCTACCATTCCTTAACGAACGTCAGGGTTAAATGACCGGCATCGGGCGCGGTGGGGGTCGGATGATGCGGCGCGGGCTGTTCGGCGTGGCGGTGGCGGGGGCTATGGCCCTGACGGTGATGGGGGCGGCCGCGGGGGCGGACGCCGCCACCAAGGCGCGCAAGGACAAGGCGCCGCCGGGACCCAGCCCCATCGCCTGGAGCACCGCGAGCGGCCCGTCCGGCGGACCGGCCCAGGCCATCGGCGGCTACGCGTCGGGCTGCCTTGCCGGCGGCGTGCCGCTGGCGGGCGAGGGGACGGGCTATCAGGTCATCCGCCTGTCGCGCCACCGCAACTACGGCCATCCCGTGCTGGTCGACTACCTGCGCGACTTCGGGCGCAAGGTGGCGGGGGCGGGCCTGGGCACCGCGCTGATCGCCGACATGGCGCAGCCGCGCGGCGGCCCCATGCGCTTCGGCCACGCCAGCCACCAGAGCGGGCTGGACGCCGACGTCTGGCTGCGCCTCGACCTGCCGCCCATGGGCCGCAACGCCCGCGAAAGCCTGGACGAGATCAAGTACGTCGACTACGACCGCGAGCAGGTGACGCCGCAGTGGTCGGCCAAGCAGTCGGAGATGGTCCGCATCGCCGCCAGCGACCTGCGGGTGAACCGCATCTTCGTCAACCCGGCCATCAAGGCGGCGCTGTGCGAGCGCAACTGGCCGGACCGCGCGTGGCTGAACAAGGTGCGCCCCTGGCACGGGCATGACGGCCACATGCACGTCCGCCTGGACTGCCCGCCCGGCAGCCCGCAGTGCGAGCCGCAGCGCGAGCTGCCGCCCGGCGACGGCTGCGGCGAGGAGCTGGAGTCGTGGCTGCGCAAGGCCGTGCCGGCGCGCGAGATCCCGCCCGAGAAGGCCCGCCCGCCCAGCCCGCGCCTGCCCGCCGCCTGCACCGCCGTGCTGCGCGCCGGCACGCGCATGGCCTCCGCCGACGTCCTGCGGATCGGCGATAACGATTAACGGGAGCTTAACCAGGGCGGGGCAGCATGCTTGCCGGAATACCGGCGTAGGCCGGAAGGTCCGACCGAAGGACGGGCGCGTGCGGCGATGAGCGAGAAGAAGGACCCGGGGGAAGCCCCGCACCTCAGCCTGAAGACGCGCTTCCAGGCCTGGTGGGAAGGCTATGACCTGTCCGGCCGCAAGCGCGGGAAGGGCGGGGAGGAGCACGCCCCCCAGCCGACGCACAAGGCGCCCGATCCCGGCATGAACCGCTGGGGCAAGCCGTTGTGGACCGCCACCCGCATCGAGGTGGCAGAGAAGCTGTGGGGCCGCGGCTTCAACACGCCCGGCGGTTCGGACCACGTCCCCTACCTCGTCAAGCCGATGGGCCTGAACCCGGCCATGAGCGTGCTGGACCTGTCCGCCGGCCTGGGCGGGACGAGCCGCACCATGGCGTCCAAGTACGGCTGCTGGGTGACCGGGCTGGAGGCGTCGGAGCTGCTGGCCAAGGAGGGGATGCAGCGCTCCTTCCAGGAAGGGCTGGAGAAGAAGGCGCCCATCGAGACCTACGACCCCGAGCATTTCACTTGGCCCAAGCGCGTGGACGCCATCGTCTACAAGGAGGGGATGTTCACCCTGCGCGACAAGGACCAGATGTTCGACGGCATCGAGATGGCCCTGAAGCCGCGCGGCCACATCCTGATGACCGACTACATCATCACGCCGGGCACCGACCCGGCCGGGCTGAAGGGTTGGGCCGCCAAGGAGCCGCAGGAACCGCACCTGTGGACGCTGGAGCAGATGCAGAACGGCTTCGCCCAGCGCAACCTGGACCTGCGCATCGCCGAGGACATCACCGACACCCACCGCCACCTGACCCTCACCGCCATCCAGGCGTTCGTGCAATACCTGGAGCAGCACTCCATGGACCACGCCACCAAGCTGGCCGTGATGGACGAGGTGGAGCTGTGGGTGCGCCGTGTCGGCGCCCTGGAAGGCGGCCTGCGCTGCTACCGCTTCTACGCGCTGAAGCCGCCGGAGTGAGCGAATACCCCCGGTGCCCTTCATGACGCCTCGCATTTCGCGCCGCATGGCGGCGCCATGGCGGCCGGCCGCCGTTGCGCTCACCGTTTTGGGGGCCGTTCTGGGGGCTGCCCTGGCGACCGGTCCGGGCACCGCGTCGGCGGACGGCTGGGTGCCCGACCGGGCGACCGGCGACAACGTCCTGTTCCTGTCGTCCACCGGGCCGACCATCCGCTGGACGGAGGCGATGTCCGGCGCCATCGACGACGAGCTGACCGCGGCCGGAAAGACCGTCAACCTCGACTTCGAGTTCCTGAACCGCGCCCGGCTGCCCGAAACGCCCAGCGACGAGGAATGGGCGGCGTTCCTGGCGACGAAGTACCGGGGTGCCCCGCCCAAGGTGATCATCGCCGACGGTCCCCCCGCCATCCGCTTCGCCGCCGAACATGGGGCGCGCGTCTTCGGGGGCGCGCCGCTGGTCGGGATCGTGCCCAACTTCAACAGCCTGGGGGATGCCGCCCGGAGCGTGACCGTGCGGGTGACCACGGGCCCGCACATCCACCAGACGGTGGACATGGCGTTGTCCCATTGGCCCGACGCGCGCAAGGTGGTCATCGTCTCCGACGACAGCCCGCTGTCCCACCATTTGGCCGGCGTCATCCGGGCGGCCTTCGCCGAACGGCTGGACCGCGCCGTCCGGGTGGAGCATCTCCACAACTTCCGCCTGGAGGAACTGGACGGCGCGCTGGCGACGCTGCCGCGCGACTCCATCGTCCTCTACACCCACGTGTCCATCGACGGCGCCGGGCGGCACGTGCGGCCCGACGCCGTGGCGGCCCGCGTGGCGAAGGCGTCCTCCGCCCCGGTCTACGTGCTGTTCGAGGACAGCATCGGCACCGGCGTCATCGGCGGCTACGTCAACGACCCGCGCATCGCCGGGCGCGTCGCGATCCGCGCGGCCATGAACCTGCTGGCCGGGAGCCCGGCCGCGGCGGCGGCGGGCGAGCGTCCCTACTCCACGCGGGCGGTCGTCGACTGGCGGCAGCTGCGCCGCTGGGGCATCGACGAGGGCACGCTGCCGCCCGACGCGGACGTCCGCTTCCGCCGGCCGTCCCTGTTCGAGACCTATTTCCGCGAAACGGTGGGGGCGCTGACGTTCATCGGCGTGCTGAGCGTGGCGCTTGCCCTCATCCTCGTCCTGTACGTCCAGCGCGGGCGCCTCGCCCGCGCCCTGCGGGACGCCAACGGCCGGCTGGAGGAGCGGGTGGCGGAGCGCACCCGCGAGCTGGAACGGGCGCTGGCCGAGGAACAGCGGCTGCGCCAGCACCTGCGCACCTTCCTCGACATGGCGACGCACGAGTTCAAGACCCCGCTGGCCGTCATCGACAGCGCGGCACAGGTCCTGGAACGGCTGGTGGACGTGGGGCGGGAGGAGATCGGCAGCCGGATCACGGTCATCCGCCAATCGGTGCGCCGCGTCGTCGACCTGATCGAAACCTGCCTGACCGGCGAGCGGGACGAGCGGCTCTCGGCCAACCTCGTGCCGTTCGCCCCGGCCAAGCTGATCGAACGCGTGGCCGAGCGGCACCGCGGCAACGGCGGGGATCCCCTGGCCGTCGACTCCCGCGACCTGCCGACGGAGGCGGTCGCCGACCCGAAGCTGCTGGGAATCGCGCTGGACGCGTTGGTCGACAACGCCCGCCGCTATGCCCACGAGGGCGGCCCGATCGAGGTGGCGGCGCGGCGCGAGGGCGGCTCCATCGTCTTCACGGTGGCCGACCGCGGGCCGGGCGTGCCCGCCGACGAGGCCGAGCGCATCTTCGAGAAGTACTTCCGCGGCACCGGGAACGGCGGCGCCCCCGGCACGGGAATCGGCCTGCACCTCGTCAAGACGATCGCCCAGCTGCACGGCGGAACCGCCGAATACCGGCCGCGGCCGGGCGGCGGGGCCATGTTCCTGCTCACCGTTCCTCTTGCCGGCCCCCTTGCCGGGACCGTTCCCGGAGCCGCCCAGGCGCCCGCGCTCCTTTGATCCGCACCGGGCACCCGGCCGCGCCGCTTTGGGTTGACAGGCCGCAACCGCGCCACTATGGTCCGCGCCCTAACGAACACGCCGCCGACCTGCACCAGGAATTGCTGCCATGAAGATCGTGAACTCCCTCAAGTCGATGAAGACGCGCCACAAGGCCTGCCGCGTGATCCGCCGCAAGGGCCGGGTCTACGTCATCAACAAGCAGAACCCGCGCTTCAAGGCCCGCCAGGGCTGAGTCGGCCGGCGGCCGGTTCGTCCGGCCGCGCCACGTCGCAGGGCTTGTTCGGCCGCGCCGGTCTTCCGGCGCGGTTTTCGCTTTTTCACGCCCTGCATTGTCACGGGTCCGCCAATCCCGGATGATTGGTAATACCACTTGCCCGCAGGGCGGCGTGGTGATACCGCTTAACCCCAGAACGCCCCGGGTCGAGGGCGGTCCCTGGGGGAGGAGCGAGCCGGCATGAAGATGCCCGCACCCGACACCGGCGTGATTTCCCGCCGCCGCGAGATCATCGAACGCCTGCGCGCCATCGTGCCCGGCGAAGGCGTCATCGTCGACGAATCGGAACTGCGCGCGTACGAGAGCGATGGCGTGACCGCCTACCGCCAGCCGCCGCTCGTCGTCGTCCTGCCCAGCACGACGCAGCAGGTGAGCGAGGTGCTCAAGACCTGCAAGGAGATGGGCGTCAAGGTGGTGCCGCGCGGCGCCGGGACCTCGCTGTCCGGTGGCGCCCTGCCGCTGGCCGACGGCGTGCTGCTGGGCCTGGGCAAGTTCAACCGGATCCTGGAGATCGACTACGACAACCGCTGCGTCGTGGCGCAGCCGGGTGTCACCAACCTGGGGATCTCCACCGCCGTGGCGCACGAGGGCTTCTACTACGCGCCCGACCCGTCCAGCCAGATCGCCTGCACCATCGGCGGCAACGTGGCCGAGAACTCCGGCGGCGTCCACTGCCTGAAATACGGGCTGACCACCAACAACGTGCTGGGCGTGGAGATGGTGCTGATGGACGGCACCGTCGTGCGATTCGGCGGCAAGCACCTGGACGCCGGCGGCTACGACCTGATGGGGATCATCACCGGGTCCGAAGGCCTCCTGGGCGTGGTCACCGAGGTGACCGTGCGCATCCTGAAGAAGCCGGCCACCGCGCGCGCCGTTCTGCTGGGCTTCCCCACCAACGAGCAGGCGGGCGACTGCGTGGCCGCCATCATCGCCGCCGGTATCATTCCCGGCGGCATGGAGATGATGGACCGCCCGGCCATCCACGCCGCCGAGGACTTCGTGCACGCGGATTACCCGCTGGACGTCGAGGCGCTGCTGATCGTCGAGCTGGACGGCCCGCCGGCCGAGGTGGACCACCTGATCGAGCGGGTCGACGCGATCGCCAAGGGGAAGGGCGCCGTCTACGCCCGCATCTCCAACAGCGAGGAGGAGCGGCTGGTGTTCTGGGCCGGCCGCAAGGCGGCCTTCCCGGCGGTGGGCCGCATCAGCCCCGACTACCTGTGCATGGACGGCACCATCCCGCGCAAGGCGCTGCCGCTGGTGCTGCAGCGCATGACGGAGATGTCGGCGAAGTACGGGCTGCGCGTCGCCAACGTCTTCCACGCAGGCGACGGCAACCTGCACCCGCTGATCCTGTTCGACGCCAACAAGCCCGGCGAATTGGAGGCGGCGGAGGCGTTCGGCGCCGACATCCTGAAGCTGTGCGTCGAGGTCGGCGGCGTGCTGACCGGCGAGCACGGGGTGGGGGTGGAGAAGCGCGACCTGATGGTGCACCAGTTCACCGACACCGACCTGAAGCAGCAGCAGCGCCTGAAGTGCGCCTTCGACCCCGACGGCCTGCTGAACCCCGGCAAGGTGTTCCCGGAACTGCACCGCTGCGCCGAGCTGGGCCGCCTGCACGTTTCCGCCGGCAAGCTGCCGTTCCCCGACATCCCGCGGTTTTGAGGGGCCGTCCGTGAGCATCACCACCTTCAAGCCGGACACGTCGGCGCAGCTCGCCGACACCGTCACTTGGGCGCTGAGCGCCGGGGAGCCGCTGGAACTGCTGGGGCAGGGCAGCAAGCGCGGCCTGGGGCGGCCGGTGCAGGCGGGCTACGCGCTCGACCTCTCCGCCCTGTCGGGCGTCGTCGCCTATGAACCGGACGAGCTGGTGCTGACCGTGCAGGCCGGCACGCCGCTGTCCACGATCCTGCCCATGCTGGCGGAACGCCACCAGCACCTCGCCTTCGAGCCGCAGGACCTGGGCCCGCTGTTCGGCCAAGCACCGGGCGGCGGCACCATGGGCGGGCTGCTGGCCAGCGCGCTGGCGGGCCCAAGGCGCATCCAGGCGGGATCGGCCCGCGACCACTTCCTGGGATTCGAGGCGGTGTCGGGCCGTGGCGAGGTGTTCCGGGCCGGCGGCAAGGTGGTGAAGAACGTCACCGGCTACGACGTGCCGAAGCTGATGGCCGGCTCCATGGGGACGCTGAGCGCGCTGACCGAGGTGACGGTGAAGGTGCTGCCCGCACCCGAGGACACGCGCACGCTGATCCTGGCCGGCCGCGACGCCGCCGACGCCCTGCGCGCGCTGACCCGCGCGCTGCAGAGCCCGCACGAGGTGTCGGGTGCGGCGCACCTGCCGGGGCCGGTGGCCGGCCGCTCGGCGGTCACGGCGGTGGCCGGCGCGCACGCGGGCGTCACGGCGGTGCGGCTGGAGGGCTTCGGCCCGTCGGTGGCGGCGCGCGTCGCGGCGCTGCGCGAGGAACTGGGCGCCGACGCGGTGCTGGACCGCGACGAGTCGCTGGCGCTGTGGCGCGAGGTCCGCGACGTGACCTTCTTTTCTCCCTCCCCTGCCATGGCGGGGGAGGGTCGGGGAGGGGGCAATGGCCTTGCCGAGCGGCTGATCTGGAAGCTGTCGGTGCCGCCCGCCACGGGTGCCCGGGTGGCGGAGGAGATCGTCATGGCGCTGGGCGGCGAGGCGGAGTTCTACTTCGACTGGGGTGGCGGCCTGATCTGGCTGGCGACCGTGGCGACGGCCGACGCGCGCACCCTGCGCGCCGCCATGGGCTTCGCCGGCGGGCACGCCACGCTGGTGCGCGCGCCCGACCACATCCGCGCCACCGTCGACGTCTTCCACCCGCAGCCCCGGCCGCTGGCCGACCTCGCCGCGCGGGTGAAGGAGAGCTTCGACCCCCGGCGCCTGTTCAACCCCGGCCGCATCTACGCGGGGGTGTAGGGAACCATGCAGACCAACTTCACCCTCGACCAGCTCGCCAAGGCCGACGTCGCGGAGGCCGAGCGGATCCTGCGCAAGTGCGTGCACTGCGGCTTCTGCACGGCGACCTGCCCGACCTACGTGCTGCTGGGCGACGAGCTGGACAGCCCGCGCGGCCGCATCTACCAGATCAAGGACATGCTGGAGCGCGGCGGCACGCCGTCGCCCAACACGGTGAAGCACATCGACCGCTGCCTCACCTGCCTGTCCTGCATGACGACCTGCCCGTCGGGCGTCGACTACATGCACCTGGTCGACAACGCCCGCGCCCGCATCGAGGACCTGCACACCCGGCCCGCGTACGAGCGCGCGTTGCGCGACCTGCTGGCGCGCGTGCTGCCCAACCCGCGGCTGTTCCGGCTGGCATTGCTGGGCGGCGCCATGGCCAAGCCCTTCGCCGACCTGATGCCGAAGGCGCTGCGCTCCATGCTGAAGCTGCTGCCCAAGCGCGGCGTGCCGGGACCCAGCCACATGGACCGGCCCGGCGTCTACCCGTCCGAAGGGCCGCGCAAGAAGCGCGTGGCGCTGCTGCTGGGCTGCGCGCAGCAGGTGCTGGCGCCGCAGATCAACGACGCCACCGTGCGGCTGCTGACCCGCCACGGCGTGGACGTGGTGGTGGCCAAGGGGGCGGACTGCTGCGGGGCGCTGACCCACCACATGGGCAAGGACGACATGGCGCGCGACACGGCGCGCCGCACCATCGCCGCCTGGACCAGGGAGATCGAGGGCGAGGGGCTGGACGCCATCATCATCAACGCGTCCGGCTGCGGCACCACGATCAAGGACTACGGCCACATGTTCGCCGCCGATCCGCAGTGGCAGCCGCGCGCCGCGCGCGTGGCGTCGCTGGCCCGCGACGTGACGGAGTTCCTGGCGGAACTGGGGCTGATGGCGCCGGTGGTGGAGACGGGGCAGGCCATCGCCTACCACTCCGCCTGCTCCATGCAGCACGGCCAGCGCATCAAGAACCCGCCGCGCGACCTGCTGCGCGCCGCCGGGTTCGAGGTGCGCGAGATCCCGGAGGCGCACATCTGCTGCGGCTCGGCCGGCACCTACAACATCCTGCACCCTGACATCGCCGTGCAGTTGCGCGACCGCAAGGTCCGCAACATCGAGAGCACGAAGCCGGATGCGGTCTCCGCTGGCAATCTCGGCTGCATCACGCAGATCGCCACCGGCACCGGCATCCCCATCGTCCACACGGTGGAGCTGCTGGACTGGGCGACCGGCGGCCCGCTGCCCGACGCGCTGCACGGCCGGCCGGCCTTCGCCCGCAAACCGGCGCGTCCGGCCCCGGCGCAGGCCGCGGAGTAGGGACTATATTGCGAAGGTAAGGGTTGCCGGAAAGGGCGTTGACGGTAGCGGATCGCTACGGTTCAGTTGGGGTGTCCGCAGACACTCCTGGACGACCTGATGCCCTGGATCGACCGCTTGGTCGCCGACGACCCACGGATCCCGCCGGGTTCCCCGGCGGCCTATGTGCTCGCCATCGCGCTGGCGGCGCTGGGCGTGGTGGCGCGCGTCGCGCTCGACCCGATCCTGACCGGGGTCCAGTTCATCACGCTGGTTCCGGTGGTGATCGTCGTGGCGCTGGTGGGCGGGCTCGGGCCGGGCCTGCTGGCCGTCGCCCTGGGAACGATCGGCGCGTGGTTCGCAATCTTCGCGCCCACCTACAGCTTCGCCATCCATTCCGGGGCGGACGCCGCATCGCTGCTGTTCTTCGCGGGCGTCGGTGTCTTCATCTGCGGCATCACCCATGCTCTGCGCACCGCGGTCGCCCAACTGCGCGTCGAGCGCCGCCGCCTGGAAGAGCTGAGCCGCACGTTGGAGCACCGCGTAACCGAGCGCACGGCGGAGCTGGCCGCCGCCAACGACAGCCTGCGCGCCGAAATCGAGGCGCGCGAGCAGGCCGAGGCGTCGCTGCGCCAGGTGCAGAAGATGGAGGCGGTGGGCCAACTGACCGGCGGCATCGCGCACGACTTCAACAACCTGCTCACCCCCATCCTGGGCAACGTCACCTCGCTCTTGGAGCGGATGGGCGACGCGGACGCGCGCACCCACCGCCAGCTCGACGCCATGCGGCAGGCGGCGGAGCGCGCGGCGGTGCTGACGCAGCGCCTGCTGGCCTTTGCGCGGCGCCAGCCGCTGTCGCCCAGCGTGCTGGACGTCAACAAGCTGGTCGCCGACACCGGCGAGATGCTGCGCCGGACCCTGGGCGAGGCGATCGAGGTGGAAACCGTTCTGGCCGGCGGGCTGTGGCGGGCGCAGGCCGACGCCAACCAGCTGGAGAACGCGCTGCTCAACCTCGCCGTCAACGCCCGCGACGCCATGCCGGGCGGCGGCAAGCTGACCATCGAGACGGCCAACACCCACCTGGACGAGATCTACGCCGCGGCGCACGCCGAGGTGACGCCAGGGCAGTACGTGCTGGTGGCCGTCACCGACACCGGCGCCGGCATGCCGCCCGACGTGCAGGCCCGCGCCTTCGAGCCGTTCTTCACGACGAAGGGGGTCGGGCAGGGCACCGGCCTGGGCCTGTCCATGGTGTACGGCTTCGTGCGCCAGTCGGGCGGCCACGTGAAGATCTACAGCGAGCCCGGCCAGGGCACGACCGTGAAGCTCTACCTGCCGCGCGCCATGGCGGGCGCGCTGCCGTTGACGGAGGTTGCGGCCCCGACCCCGGCCGCGGCTCCGGCCGGCGGGGCGACGGTCGTGGTGGTGGAGGACGAGGACCTCGTGCGCGCCTTCATGGTCGAGACGCTGCGCCGCATCGGCTACACGGTGCACGAGGCGGCCGACGGCCCGGCGGCGCTGGCGCTGTTCGCACGGCTGCCGACGGTGGACCTGCTGCTGACCGACGTCGGATTGCCGGGCATGAACGGCCGGCAGCTGGCCGAGGCGATTCAGGCGGAACGGCCGGGACTGAAGGTGCTGTTCGTTTCCGGCTACACGCGCAACGCCATCGTGCACAACGGCACGCTGGACCCCGGCGTGATGCTGCTGAGCAAGCCCTTCACCGCCCAGATGCTGGCCATGAAGGCGGCCGAGGCGATGGAAACGGGGCTGGTGGGGGTGCGGGAGTGAGGGGGCGGTGACGTTGGGTCTTTGGCTTTCGCCTCAACCCAACCTACGGTTCAGTCGTAGGTTGGGTTGAGCGTCAGCGAAAACCCAACGTCGGGCGTTTTCTCAGAACTGATCCTCGCCGAGCGCCATCACCGTGCGCTTGGCGGTCAGGATCGGGATCAGCAGGCCCGGTGCGGCGGGCAGGATCTGTTCGGCGTAGAAGCGCGCCGTCACCAGCTTGGCCTCCAGGAACGCCGCGTTGGAGCCGGGCTGGCGCATGCCTTCCAGCGCTTTGGCCGCCGCGCGCGCCATCATCCAGCCGCCGGCCACCGTGCCCCACAGGCGCAGGTAGTTCACCGCACCGGCGGCGGCCGCGTGCAGGTCGCCTTCCTTCTGCGTCGTCACCATCCAGGCCGTCGCCTGGTCCAGCGCGTCGAGGCCGGCCGCGAGGTTGGTGCGGATCGCCTCCATGTCGTCGCCGGGGGCGGCTTCCAGTTCCTTCACCGTGTCGCGCATCTCGGCAATGAAGGCGCGCGCGGCCTCGCCGCCGTCGCGGCCGACCTTGCGGAAGGTCAGGTCGTTGCCGTGGATGCCGTTGGTGCCCTCGTAGATCGGCGTGATGCGGGCGTCGCGGTAGTGCTGGGCGGCCCCCGTCTCCTCGATGAAGCCCATGCCGCCGTGGATCTGCACGCCGGTGGAGGCGACGTCGCAGCCGATGTCGGTGGACCACGCCTTGACGATCGGCGTCAGGATGTCGACGCGCGCGGTCGCCGCCTTGCGCGCCGCCGTGTCCGCGTGCAGGCGCGAGGTGTCGAGTTGCGTGCCGGCGTAGAGCGCCAGGGCGCGCGCGGCCGCCGTCTTGGCACGCATGTCCAGCAGCATGCGGCGGACGTCCGGGTGGCGGATGATGGCCACCGGCTGGCCCTTGGCGTCGGCCACGTCCTTGCTCTGCACACGGTCGCGGGCGTAGTCGCGGGCCTGCTGGTAGGCGCGCTCGGCGATCGCCACGCCCTGGATGCCGACGCTGAGGCGGGCGTTGTTCATCATGGTGAACATGTACTCGATGCCGCGGTTCTCCTCGCCCACGAGGAAGCCGACGGCACCGCCGTTGTCGCCGTAGGCCATGACGGCCGTCGGGCTGGCGTGGATGCCCAGCTTGTGCTCCAGGCTGGCGCAGCGCAGGTCGTTGCGCTCGCCCGGCGTGCCGTCTTCCTTCGGCAGGAACTTCGGCACGATGAACAGGCTGATGCCCTTGATGCCGGCCGGCGCGTCCGGCAGGCGGGCCAGCACGAGGTGGACGATGTTGTCCGTCAGGTCGTGCTCGCCGTAGGTGATGAAGATCTTCTGCCCCGTGACGCGGTAGGTGCCGTCGTCGGCGCGCACGGCGCGGGTGCGCACGGCCGCGAGGTCGGAGCCGGCCTGCGGCTCGGTCAGGTTCATGGTGCCGGTCCATTCGCCGGACACCATCTTGGGCAGGTACAACGCCTTCTGCTCGGCGCTGGCGTGCTCGGCCAGCAGGTCGATGGCACCCTGGGTCAGCAGCGGGCACAGGCCGAACGACAGGTTGGAGCCCTGCCACATCTCGTTGACCGCGAAGGCCACCGTCCACGGCAGGCCCTGGCCGCCGAATTGGGGATCGAAGGGCAGGCTGTTCCAGCCGGCGTCGATGAACTGGCGGTAGGCGTCCTTCCAGCCGGTAGGCGTGCGCACCACGCCGTTCTCCAGCACCGAGCCTTCCTTGTCGCCCACCGTGTTGAGCGGGGCGAGCGCGCCGGCGGCGAACTTGCCGGCTTCCTCCAGCACGGCGTCGACCAGGTCGGGCGCGGCGGATTCCTGGCCCGGCAGTTCGGCGACGCGGTCGAGGCCGACCACCTCGTGCAGCAGGAAACGCAGGTCGGCGACGGGGGCGGTGTAGGCGGTCATTGGGTTCGAGCCCTCCCGTAGGCAGCAGGGGCGGTTGTTCTTGGCAAGCGAGCTTGGGCAGGCAAGATAGCGCGCCCGGCGGCGGCTGGCGAGACGGACCATTCCGCACCGTATGCGCCTGCGGCAAGCTGTGCCGGGCGCGGTTGGCATCGGCCTTGCAATATCCCTGGCGAACCGCCGCAGGAATTGCCGCCATGACCTTCGCCTCCGCCCTTGCCCATCAGGCCGAAACCGCCGTCCAGCGCGCCCAGGCGCCGCGCGGGCCGGCCAACGTGGAAGCCGCCGTGCGCAACGCCAGCGCCAAGACGGGGGTCGATTTTGCCTACCTCATGGAAAAGGCTGCCGTGGAGAGCGGGTTCCGCACCGACGTGAAGGCGTCGACCTCCTCGGCCACCGGCCTCTACCAGTTCATCGACTCGACATGGCTGAACACGGTGAAGGAGCATGGCGCGGCGCACGGCCTGGGCCAGTACGCCGGCGCCATCCAGACGCGGGCCGACGGCCGGCCCTACGTCGCCGATCCGGAGATGAAGCAGAAGATCCTCGACCTGCGCAAGGACCCGCAGATCTCCGCGCTGATGGCGGCGGAGTTCACGCGCGACAACAAGGAACACCTGGAGGAGAACACCAACAGCCGCGTCGGCTCGACCGAGCTGTACCTCGCCCACTTCCTGGGCGCGCACGGCGGGGCGAAGTTCCTCAACGCCATGAAGGACGACCCGAACCGGCAGGCGCGCGAGCTGTTCCCGGAAGCGGCCTCCGCCAACAAGGCGGTGTTCTTCGACAAGGAGACCGGCCGCGGCAAGACCCTGAAGGAGATCTACGACCGCTTCGCGAGCAAGTTCGAGGAAACGGGGCAGGGCTTCCTGCCCGCCACCACCAACGCGGTGGAGCGCGTGCGCCGGCAGGACATGCCGGACGGCTTCACCACCCAGGTGCCGAGCTGGGGTCCGAAGACGCCGAACGTCGCCAACCCGCTGTCGATCTATCAGGTGCTGGCGCTGAACGCGCTGGAGACGCCGGACGAATCGGGCCGGGACGACAACAAGGCGACCGGCGACAAGGACGAACGCCGCATGCGCGACCAGCCGATCCGCAGCGAGCAGACCGAGGCCACCGGCCTCGGCCTGGGGCTGAAGCCGATGCTGGGCCAAGCGGCGTAAGGGGCGCGGTTAGCGCCCCGCCAGAAACGCCTCCCACTCCTTGGCGCGCACCGTCCAGGTGCCGGTGGCGTTGACGTGGTCGACCTGCCGGCGCAGCCGGTCCTCGAAGGCCGGGCGCTCGGCCACCAGACGCGGCAGCAGCCAAACCAGCATCTGCGCGTAGTTCGTGGCGAAGATGTTGACGTCCGCCTCCGGCGGCAGGGTCACGCCGAAGCCGGCCAGCGTCTCCGGCAGGGCGGCGCGGCCGCAGGTGGCGATCAGGCAGCCGGCCGCCATCGCCTCCATCACCGCGATGCAGGACGTCTCCTCGAAGGTGTTGGAGTAGGCCAGGACGCTGACCTTCTTCAACTCCTCGGCCAGACGGGGCTGCGGTACGGCGCCCACGTACTCCACCCCTTCCGTCCGGCGCGCCTGGTCGTACAGGTTGGTGAAGGGGTCGTCGGCCGCCGGGGTGCTTTCATAGCCGGCCATGCTGGAGAAGACCTTGAGCGTCGTCCCTGGAACCTCCTCCCGGACAAACGGGAAGCCGCCCAGCAGGACGTTCAAGCCCCGGTAGGGCGTGCTGGTGTAGGCCAGAACCGGCGGCCAGGGGCGCGGGTCGAACACCGCCGTGCCGGCCGGGAACAGATTCTCGAAGGCCGGCGCGATGGCGTTGCGCAGCACCACCGAACGGTCGGCCGGGATGCCGAACACGTCCTGGTAGCGGTTCTTCTGCCAGTTGCTGACGAAGACGTAGGTGTCGAACAGGTCGCGCGTGGCGGGATTGGCGAGGTCGGCCATCGCCGGCTCGTTCGTGGCGTGGCCGGTCCACAGGATGAGCTTGCCGACGGCGGTGGCGCGGCGCAGCACGCCGGCCACGTGGCTGGTGCAGCCCCCCGCCACGACCAGCGCGTCCACCGTTTCCAGGAAGCCGATCTGCTGGTCGGTGGTCGGCAGAATGCGCACGCCGCGCGCCGTGGTCGGACTGGTCACGCCGTTCAGCAGCGTCACCTCGTGGCCGGAGGCCGCGAGCCGTTCGGTGAGGTAGCACAGGGCCGATTGCGTGCCGCCCATGGGGCGTTCATAGGCGCTGTCGGGCGTGTAGTTCCAGCCCATGGAGTCGAGGAAGGCGAGACGCATCGGGGCCATCGCGGTCGTTTTTGTGGTGGTCGGCCGCCAGTCTACGCCCTGGAACGCCTCCGGGTCCATCGGCACCGGCAACCATGGCCCGCATCAGCCACGGCGGCCCACAATTGACACGCGCGGGGACGGGGCGGCAAGGTTCCGCGAGATCCAGCCCGCCAGGACCGCTGCCGACGATGCCCAACACGCTCTCCACCGCCCTCCAGCACCACCTCGCCGGGCGATTCGGGGAGGCCGAGGCGCTGTACCGCCGCGTCCTCGACAAGACGCCGGAGCAGCCGGACGCGCTGCACCTCCTGGGCATGGTGCACGCGCAGACCGGGCGGGTGGAGCCGGGCGTGGCGATGATCCGCCGCGCCATCGCGCGCAACCCGCGCGCCAGCGACTACCACGTCAACCTCGCCAACATCCTGCTGGCGACCGGACGGCCGGGCGAGGCGGCGGCAGCCTACCGCACGGCGCTCACCCTCAAGCCGGGCGAGCCGACGGCCGGCACCAACTTCCCCAAGGCGGTGATGGCGGAGGCCGACCGCCGCTTCGACGCCGACGATCTGGCCGGGGCCGCGTCGTGGTACCGGCTGTTCGCCCTGCTGCAGCCCGACAGCCTGGACGCCGTCTTCAACCGCGCCGTGGCGCTGCGCCGCGCCGGCCGGGCGGAGGAGGCGCATACGGCCGCGGCGCGCGCGGCGGCGCTGCAGCCCCGCCTGTCCCGCGCGCACGCGGAAGCCGGGATGGCGCTGAACGACCTGGGCCGGCCGGGCGCGGCGGCGAAGTGCTTTGGGCACGCCGTGCGGCTGGAGCCCGGCAACGCCGAGTTCCGCAACGCGCTGGGCGCGGCGCTGCTGGCCGACGGCCGGGTGGAGGCGGCCGACGCCGCCTTCCGCGAGGCCGCCGCCGTGGCGCCCGACTACCTGACGCCGCACCTCAACCGCGGCGTCCTGCTGATCCGCGCCGGGCGCAACGCGGAGGCGATCGGAGTCTACCGCCGCGTCCTCGTCCACGATCCGGCGCACACGGCGGCGCTGAGCAGCCTGAGCGCGCTGCTGCTGGGCGCCGGCCGCTACGACGAGGCGATGGCCGCCGGCCTGCGCGCCGTCGTGACCGACAGCGAGGACGCCGACGCCTGCATCAACCTGGGCGCCGCGCTCCAGGCCAAGGACAAGCTGGCGGCGGCGGAGGAGGTGTTCCACCTCGCCGCGCGGCTGCGCGCCGACGAGGCGGCGGCGGTCGGCAACCTGGGCACCGTGGTGCTGCTGCGCGGCCGGGTGGCGGAGTCCGTGGCGCTGCTCCAGCGCACCGCCGCGCTGCAGCCCGACCGGGCGGAGACGTGGTCGAACCTGGGCGGCGCCATGCGCGAGCAGGGCAACCCGGCCGCCTCCATCGCCGCCTACCGCCGCGCGTTGCGCATCAACCCCGGCTACGTCGACGCGCACTCCAACCTGATCTTCGTGCTGGACTTCGACACCGCCCTGACCACCGCCGACCACATGGAGGAGCGCCGCCGCTTCGACGCGCAGCACGCCCTGCCGCTGGCGGCGGAGGCGCTGCCGCACGCCAACGTGCGCGATGGCGAACGGCGGTTGCGCGTCGGCTACGTCTCCGCCGACTTCCGCCGGCATTCCGCCGCCTTCGCCTTCCTGCCGGTGCTGAAGCGGCACGACCACGCGCGGTTCGAGGTGTTCTGCTATTCCGGCGTGGTGCGGGAGGACGACATGACGGCGGAGTGCCGGGCGGCGGCCGACGTCTGGTGCGACACGCTGGGCATGGACGACGCGGCCCTGGCCGGGCGCATCCGCGCCGACGGCATCGACGTGCTGGTCGACCTGTCCGGCCACTCGCTTGGCAACCGGCTGCTGGCCTTCGCGCGGCGGCCGGCGCCGGTGCAGCTCTCCGCCTGGGGACACCCGCACGGCATCGGCGTGACGGCCATCGCCCACATCGTCTCCGACCCCGTCTGCATCCCATATGGCGAGCGGCCCATCGTGCCGCAGGCGGTGGTCGACCTGCCGTGCATCATCGGCTACGAGGCACCCCACGACGCCCCGCCGGTGGTGGCGCCGCCGGCCGTGGCCAGCGGCGTGGTCACCTTCGGCTGCCTCAACCGCCTGTCGAAGCTGACGGAGGACACGCTGGCGCTGTGGGGCCGGGTTCTGGCGGCGGTGCCGGACGCGCGCCTGCTGCTGAAGGACAAGCCGCTCAACGACCCATCGGAGCGGCGGCGCATCCTGGCGGCGCTGGCCCGGCACGGCGTGGCGGAGGAGCGCGTCGTCCTGCTGGGCGGCAGCAGCCACATCGAGCATCTGGCCGCCTACGGCCGGGTCGACATCGCGCTGGACCCGTTCCCGCTGAACGGCGGCATCAGCACGCAGGAGGCGCTGTGGATGGGCGTGCCGGTGCTGGCGTTGCGCGGCCGCACGCCGCCGTCGCGCGTGTCCGCGGCCATCGACACGGCGCTGGGGCTGGCCGACTGGGTGGCGGAGGACTGGGACGACTACGTCGCCGTCGCCCGCGCCAAGGCCGCCGACATGGCCGCCCTGGCGGATCTCCGCGCCCGCCTGCGCCCGCACTTCGCGGCGTCGCCGGTGGGCGACATGGCGCAGTACACCCGCGCGGTGGAGGACGCCTACCGGGCGTTGTGGCGGCAGTGGTGCGGTCAATCGGCGGTGACGGGCGCTTGATACGGCTGCGGCCGGCCCCAAATTTCTTCATCGGATCAAGAGGTTCGGCGTCCGCGTCGGCGCACCCGGCGCGCGGGGAGGATGGCGCCATGAGCAGCCGGGGCAACAGCCGGAGCGCTTCCAGCCAGAGCGCTGCCGGCCAGAGCGCTTACGTGACGGCCGAGCGGATCCGGCTGCTCTACCGCCTCGCCCCCGCCATGCTGGCGGCCAACCTGATCAACGGCACCCTGGTGGTGGTGGCATTGTGGGGCGCGGTGGCGCCCTCGCTCCTCCTCGGCTGGGCGGGGGTGCTGGGGGCGGTGACCCTGCTGCGCATCGGCCTGTGGCTGTGGTTCCGGCGCCGCCGCCCGGCCGAAGCGGACATGCCGCGCTGGGCGCGCGGCTTCACCGTCGGTTCCACGGTGTCGGGCCTGCTGTGGGGCAGCACGGCGTTCCTGTTCGTGCGGGCGGGGGAGCCGGTGACGCTGCTGGTGATATCCTTCGTCATCGGCGGCATGGCGGCCGGGTCGGTCACCGGGCTGGCCAGCCACCTGCCGGCCTTCTGGCTGTACTTGGCCGGCACGGTGCTGCCGCTGGCCGTCCGCTTGCTCGCCGAAGGCGACCGGGCCAGCCTGGCCATGGGTGGCATGACGGTGATTTTCGCCATCGGCGTGGCGCTGATCGGCCGCAACCACTACGCGACGCTGGTCAACGGCCTGGAACTGGCGGAGGAGCGGCGCCGGCTGCTGGCCGACATGGAACGGCAGGTGCGCGAGCGCACCCGCGACCTCGCCTCGGCCAACGAACGGCTGCGCGCCGAGGCGGCCGAGCGCCGCCGCGCCGAGGACGAGGAACGCCGCCTGTCCGCCGAGGTCGCCCGGCAGGCCGGCCAGTTGAACAGCATCCTGTCCACCGTTTCCGACCACGTGTTCATGATCGACCGCGCGGGCACGCTGCTGTACGCCAGCCCGTCGGCGTTGCGCGACCTGGGGCTGGACGCGTCGATGCGGGGCGAGGACGCCGCCGGCCGGCGCTGGGCCGACCTCGGCCTGTCGGACCAGGAGGTGGCGGTGCTGGAGGGGCTGCACCGCCGCGCGACCGGCGGTGGTCTGGATGGTGGCGGCAGCGTCACCGGCGAGGCGTGGCACCGCACGCCGCAGGGCCAGCGCCTGCACGAGTACAAGTTCACCCCGCTGGCCGGCACGGACGGCCGGATCAGCGCCGTCATCGCCGTGTCGCGCGACGTCACCGAACGGGTCGAGGCGGAGGCCGCGCTGGAGAGCGCCCGTGCCGAGGCGGAGCGCGCCAACCAGGCGAAGTCGCGCTTCCTGGCCGCGGCCAGCCATGACCTGCGCCAGCCGATGCAGTCCATGTTCCTGTTCGCCGGAGCGCTGCGCCAGCACGTGCACGACAACAAGCCGGGCCTCGACTTGCTGGTGATGCTGGAACGCGGGCTGGACACGCTGAAGGGCCTGCTGGACAGCCTGCTCGACGTCTCCCGCCTGGACGTGAACGTCATCCAGCCGGAGGTCGGCAGCGTGCGCCTGCGCCCGCTGCTGGACGAGGTCGGCGCCTCCTACGTGCCGATCGCGGCGGCCAAGGGGCTGTCGCTGCGCATCGACGCGCCCGTCGACGTGGCGGTGCGCAGCGATGGCCGCCTGCTGGGCCGGATGATCCGCAACCTGGTCGAAAACGCCGTCCGCTACACCGAGCGCGGCGAGGTCCGCCTGGAATGCCGCGCCGTTGGGGACAAGGCCATGGTCGCCGTGCGCGACACCGGCATCGGCATCCCGCCCGACCAGATGGAGCGCATCTTCGAGGAGTTCCACCAGCTCCACAACCCCGAGCGCGACAAGGCGCGCGGCATGGGCCTGGGGCTGTCGATCGTGCAGCGGCTCTCGACCATCCTCGACCATCCGGTGAAGGTGCGGTCCGAACCGGGGGTGGGGTCGTGCTTTTCCTTCGAGGTGCCGCTCGACACCGCCGTCAAGCCGCCGGTCGCGGAGGAAGGGGCGGTCGCGGCGCGGGGTGCGGGCGGGCTGGCTGTGCTGGTGGACGACGACGCGATCGTTCTCCTGGGCCTGCGCGCCACCTTCGAGGAGTGGGGGTTCGAGACGGTGGTCGCCGGCTCCACCGAACAGGCGCTGGAAAGGCTGGAGCGGGTGAGCCGCGTGCCCGACCTGATCGTCGCCGACTACCGGCTGCGCGGCGGCAAGGTCGGCACCGAGGCGATCCTGAAGATCCGCGAGCGCGTCGGCGCCGCGGTGCCCGGCGTCATCCTGACCGGCGAGACCGGCAGCGAGTGCGCCCGCGACGCCGCCGAACACGGCCTGGGCATCATCCAGAAGCCGGTCACGCCCCGCCACCTGCACGCCGCGCTGGAGCGGTTGTTGAAGCGGGATGTGGTGGCGTAAGGCGGAACCCGTCGGTTGGGTCGAGACCCAACGTCGTCTTCGTTGCGGACACGTTGGGTTTTAGGCTCCGCCTCGACCCAACCTACGGGGCTTCGGGATTACGGCAGCAGCTTGTCCGGGTTCATCAGCCCCTTGGGGTCGATCGCCGCCTTGACGAGCTTCATCAGGTCCAGCTCCTCCGGCGACTTGATGTGCGGCATGTCGTCCTTCTTGAAGCGGCCGACGCCGTGCTCGGCGGAGATCGAACCGTCGAGATCCAGGACGATTTCGTTCACCGCGTGGGTGATCTCCTCCCACCGGTCCATGTAGGCGGCGGTGTCGGCCCCCTCGGGCTGGCTCAGGTTGAAGTGGATGTTGCCGTCGCCGACGTGGCCGAAGGGGGTGGGGCGGATGCCCGGGCAGATCGCCTCGACCGCCGCCTCGGCCCGCTCGATGAACTCGGCGACGCGGCTGACCGGGATCGACACGTCGTTCTTGATCGAGCCGCCCTCGAACTTCTGCGCCTCGACGATCGCCTCGCGGATGAACCACAGCTGCTTGGCCTGCGTTTCCGACGCGGCCAGCGTGGCGTCGGTGGCGAGGCCCGCCTCGAACGCCTCGCCCAGCGCGTTCTCCAGCGTCTCGCGGAAGGCGTCGCTCTGCGTGCCGGCGGTCAGCTCGCTCAGCACGTACCAGGGCGACGGCTCCGACAGCGGGTCGGTGGTGCCGGCGACGTGACGGAGGGCGAACTCCAGGCAGCGGCGCGACATCAGCTCGAACGCCGCCACGGCGTCGCCCGACGCCTCGCGCAGGCGGGCCAGCAGTTCGATGGCGGACGCCGGGTCGGGCACGGCGACGAAGGCGGTCTCCGCCTGCTTGGGGCGTGGGAACAGCTTCAGGACGGCGCCGGTGACGATGCCCAGCGTGCCCTCGCCGCCGATGAACAGGTGCTTCAGGTCATAGCCGGTGTTGTTCTTGCGCAGCCGGCGCAGGCCGTTCCAGACGCGCCCGTCGGGCAGCACCACCTCCAGCCCCAGCACGAGGTCGCGCGTGTTGCCGTAGCGCAGCACGTTGATGCCGCCGGCGTTGGTGGAGATCAGGCCGCCGATCTGCGCCGTGCCCTCCGCCCCCAGGCTCAGCGGGAACAGGCGGTCGGCCTCGGCGGCGGCGTTCTGGATGGTGGTCAGCACGACGCCCGCGTCCACCGTCATGGTGTAGTTCAGTGGGTCGATGTCGCGGATGCGGTTAAGGCGCGACAGGCTCAACACGATCTCCCGCCCCTCCTCGTAGGGGATGGAGCCGCCGACCAGGCTGGTGTTGCCGCCCTGCGGCACGATGGGCGCGCCGGCTTCGGCGCACGCCTTCACCACGGCCGCCACCTCCTCCGTCGTCGCCGGGCGGACGACGGCCGGGCTGTTGCCCTTGAAGCGCCCGCGCGCCTCCGTCAGGTAGCCGGCCATGTCCGATGCGTCGGTCAGGAGACCCTTGTCTCCGACGATGGAGCGGATGCGGTCGAGGAGGGCGGCGGTGCTCATGGCGGGCGTATCCGGCGTTGGTCAATGGCTGTGGGCGCGGGTGCGGGCGGGAAAACTACCCCGTCCGGCCCGGCTTTTCCAGGGCGAGGGTGAGGGCGGCGAGCGCGGCGCCGTCCGGCAACACACAGCCGGTAAGGTTGGCGCCGGCGGTGTTGCAGTCGGACAGGTCGGTATCCTGCAGCCGCGCCTCGCGCAGGTCGGCGCCGCGGAAATCGGCGCCGGTCAGCGTGGTTCGGCGCAGGTCGGCCGGCCAGCGCCGCCCGGTGACCCGGCCCTGCGCGTCCACCAGTTCGATGGCGGACAGGTTGGCGCGGGTGAAGCGGGCGTCGGACAGGTCGCTCTCGGCGAGGTTGGCGCCCAGCAGGCTGGCGCCGTCGAAGTCGGCGCCGCGCAGGCGCGAGCCCGACAGGTCGGCCAGCTTCAGCTCGCTCTGCCGGAACGACGCCTTGGTGAGCGAGCAGCCTTTCAGCACCGCGCCGCGCAGGTCGCACGCCTCGAAGCACAGCCCGTCCAGCGCCTCGCCCTCCAGCGTCAGCCGGCGGCCGGCGGCGCCGTTGCTGGTGATCCAGCGGACGTGTTCGCGCAGCATCGCCTCGAACCGCGCCGGCAGCGGCTGCTTGAGCGGGCGGGTGACCGCGCCCATCAGGTTGCAGCCGGTGAAATCGGCGGACGCGGTGGTGACGTTGCGCAGCTGCGCCTCGCGCAGGTCGGCGTGCCGGAAGACGGTGCCGGCCGCCTCCGCGTTGTCGAGGATGGCCCCCTTCATCCGGGCGTCGGTGAAGTCCGCCCCGCTGAGGTCGGCGCCGCTGAGGTTCGCGCCGAACAGCGCCGCCGCGCGGAAGTTGGCGCCACGCAGGTTGGCGCCGGTCAGCGTGACCTGCGACAGGTCGGCCCCTTCGAAGTCGGCGTTGGCGAGGTCGGCGTTGACGAGGCTGGTCGGCTTGTCGCGCACCCGCTTCTCGCCGCCCAGCCAGAAGACCAGCTGGCCCGGCCGCAGGTCGGCGCCGCGGACCGTCGCGTCGCGCAGCTTGGCGCCCATCAGGTTGGCGCCGCGCAGGTCGGCGCGCCGTAGGCAGGCCCCGTTCAGGTCGGCACCGCTGAGGTTGGCGCCGAACAGGTCGGCCTGGTCGAGAATGATCGCCGCCATGTCGGCGGAACTGAGGTCGGCCCCCACCAGCACGGCGCGCGGCAGCTGCAGCCGCGACAGGTTGCGCCCCTGGAGCGCCAGCCCTTTGTAGGCGAAGAGCTTGCCGTTCGGCCGTCCTTCCAGGTAGCTGCGGTGGGCGACGGCGGCCTGCAGCAGCTCGCTCGACGACAGGGTGACGGGCTCCGCCGGGCGGTCCGACACCTCGCGGTCGATCGCTGCGGCGCCCTTCCTGGTCGGCAAAGACATACGGCACCCGGCGGATCGGAACAGGCCGTATATAGATCTACGGCCGTTTCCGAAAAGTTATCGGAAAATAAAATCAGCCGCGCGGTGCGGCGGCGCGCCTCAGGCGGTCGTTGATGGCGACGCCCAGCCCCTCGTCCGGGATGGGCATCACGGCGATGGCGCGCAGGCCCGGCTTGTCGAGCGCGCGCAGGTGGTGGAAGAGGTTGGCCGCCGCCTCGTTCAGGTCGCCGTCGGGCGACAGGTTCAGCCGTTCCGCCCCGCCGCGGTTGAAGCGGTCCGGGCCGAAGGTCAGGTAGGCCTCGTCCGCCTCGGCGCTGAGCGCGCCCAGCCGCACCGCCGCGTGCGGCGCGTAGTGGCTGGCCAGCTGGCCGGGCGACTTCGGCGCCGCCGGATCCTCGCTGGACACCAGGATGGGGCCGATCAGCCGTTCGATCTCCTCGCGCAGCACCGCACCGGGGCGCAGCAGCACCGGCGTGTCGCCGGACAGGTCGAGTACGGTCGACTCGATCCCCACCGGGCAGCGCCCGCCGGCCAGCACCATGGACACCCGCTCGCCCAGGCTTTCCACCACGTGCATGGGCGTGGTCGGGCTGACGGCGCCGGAACGGTTGGCCGACGGCGCGGCGATCGGCCGCTTGGCGGCGCGCAGCACGCCCTGGCCCACCGGGTGGTTGGGCACGCGCAGCGCCACCGTGTCCAGCCCCGCCGACACCAGCAGCGACAGCCCGGCCTCGTCCCGGCGCGGCAGCACCAGCGTCAGCGGACCCGGCCAGAAATGCTCGCCCAGCGCCTGCGCGCGCTCGTCGAACACGGCGCAGCGCATGGCGGCGGCGAGGTCGGGCAGGTGGACGATCAGCGGGTTGAAGTGCGGCCGGCCCTTGGCGGCGAAGATGGAGGCCACCGCGTGGTCGTTGGTGGCATCCGCACCCAGCCCGTACACCGTCTCGGTCGGGAAGGCGACCAGCTCGCCCGCGCGCAACCGATCGCCCGCGCGCTCCAGCGCGGCGGCGGTGGGGGGCGAGACGTGGGGGCGCTGCTCGGGGGGGCGCTGTTCGGTCGGATGCTCGGTCACGGGCGGCTTTCTAGCGGGTTCCTCGGTCCAGGCAAAGCGCGCAGTTGCGCGACCCTGCCCCGCACTCTATTCAGGGAACGGGGTTTCAACCAGATGATGGGTGCGGGCATGGCGGGCAAGGTCTTCACCGTGGCGCAGCAGAAGGGCGGGGCCGGCAAGACCACGCTCGCCGCCCACCTTGCCATCGCCTGGATGCAGCTTGGTTACCGCGTCGCCACCGTGGACATCGATCCCCAGGGCAGCCTGTCGCGCTGGTTCGAGGTGCGCAGCGATGCCACCGGCGGCGAGCCCGGCTTCACCCACGTGCAGATCACCGGCTGGCGCACCCAGAACGAGGTGGAGAAGCTGGCCCGCGCCCACGACGTGGTGGTGATCGACAGCCCGCCGCACGCGCAGACCGAGGCACGCATCGCCGTGCGCGCCGCCGGTCTGGTCATCGCCCCGGTGCAGCCCAGCCCCATGGACCTGTGGGCCATCCACCCCACCATCGACCTGACGAAGCAGGAGAAGCGCCGCCTGCTGATGGTGCTGAACCGCGTGCCGCCGCGCGCCCGCCTCGCCGACGAGCTGATCGCCAGGGTGCACGAACTGGTCGCCCCGCCCGAGGTGGACATCGCCGCCACGCAGATCGGCAACCGCACCGCCTATGCCGGCACGCTGCTGACCGGCCTGTCGGTGACCGAGGCGGCGCGCAAGACCCAGGCCGCGCAGGAGATGCAGGATCTGGCCGAGGAGATCCTGGGACGGGTGGGGTGAGTTCGGGGGCAGGCGTCGTAGGTTGGGCCTGGACCCAACACCGCTTGCGATATAAGGGGCGTTGGGTTTTCGCTGGCGCTCAACCCAACCTACGGGCGGCTGATTCTCGGCAGGAATCTGTCACCCCTCGCTCCCCCGGCGGGGCCGGGGGAGGGTCTGTATGGGCCTACAGCTCCTTCACCGCCTTCAGCACGTCGGCGACGTGGCCGGGCACCTTCACCTTGCGCCAGACCTTGCGCACCACGCCATCCTTGTCGATCAGGAAGGTGGCGCGCTCCATGCCCATGTACTTGCGGCCGTACATGCTCTTCTCCACCCACACGCCGTACTGTTCGGCCACGCCGGTCTCCTTGTCGGAGGCCAGCGTGAAGGGCAGCTCGTACTTCTTCTTGAACTTGTCGTGGCTGGCGACCGGGTCCTTGGACACGCCGATCACCACCGCGTCCACGCCGGTGAAGTCGGGCAGCTGGTCGCGGAAGCCGCAGGCCTGCGCCGTACAGCCCGAGGTGTCGTCCTTCGGGTAGAAGTACAGCACCACCGGCTTGCCCTTCAGCGCCGACAGCGTGACGCTGCCGCCGCCGTCGGTCGGCATGGTGAAGTCGGGGGCGGGGGTTCCGGCCTCTACGATCATGGGATCTTCGGTTCCTCGGTTTGGGCGGGCGGGGTGAGCTTGGCCGCCGGCTCCTCGATCAGGGTGCGGAAATGGGCGTAGGCCCGGCCGGCGACGCCACGGATTCTGGTGTCGAGGGCGGCAAAGTCAACCGGCCGTTCCTCATCCGGGAACGCCGCTCGCGCCAGACCCGTCAGCAGCGTCTCCGACACCTGCCCGGGGTCGAGCGTGCCCGACGTGGTCAACCGCAGGAAGCCCTGCACCCGCCGCCACAGCTTCAGCGTCTCCACCAGCTCCGCCGCCACGCCCGCGTCCAGCAGGCCGGCTTCCGCCGCGTTCAGGATGGCCGTGGCGGTGTTGATGCTGAGCACCGGCGGGTGGTCGTGGCCGTGGCGCAGCTGCAGGTACTGGGCGATGAACTCGATGTCGATCAGGCCGCCGCGGGCGTACTTCAGCTCCCACGGGTTGTCGGTGCCGAACTCCTTGTCGATGCGGCGGCGCATGTCGGCGACGTCCCACAGCAGCTTGTCCGGGTCGCGTGGGCCGGTCAGCACGGCGCGGATGGCGGCCTGCACGCGCTCCGCCAGCGGGCCGTCCCCCAGGACGCGGGCGCGGGTCAGCGCCATGTGCTCCCACGTCCAGGCGTCCTGCGTCTGGTACTTGGTGAAGGCGTCCAGCGAGGTGGCGAGCGGTCCGGCGTTGCCGGAGGGGCGCAGCCGCATGTCGACCTCGTACAGGCGCCCGTCGGCCATGGGGGCGGTGATGGCGTTGGTCAGGCGCTGCGTCAGCTTGATGTAGTATTCGCCGGGCGACAGCGGCTTGGCGCCGTCGGACATCGCCACGCCGGCCGGCGCCTCGTACACCACGATCAGGTCGATGTCGGAGGTGATGGTCAGCTGCCGGCTGCCCAGCTTGCCCATCGCCACGACGACCCAGGAGGCGCCGGGCACGCGGCCGTGGCGGCGGGCGAAGTCCTCCTCCACCCGCACGGCGATGTCGGACACCACCACGTCGGCCAGCGCCGCCAGGAAGGGGCCGCAGCGGTCGCCGTCGGTGATGCTGCGCAACATGTGCACACCGGCACGGAAGCGCTGGTCGTTGGTCCAGCGCCGCGCCAGCACCAGCGCGTCCTCGAAGTCGTGCGCGGCGCCGATGACGCGGCGGTACTCCGGCTCCAGCCCGTCGCGGCCGGGCAGGGGATCGAAGAAGTCGGGCGACAGCACGGCGTCCAGCAGCGACGGGTTGCGCGACAGGAACTCCGCCATGCGCGGCGCCGTGCCCATGATCTCCGCCACCAGCTCCAGCAGTGCCGGGTTGGCGTAGAACAGCGAGAACAGCTGCACGCCGGCCGGCAGGCGGCCCAGGAAGGCGTCGAAGTTCATCAGCGCCTCGTCCGGCTGCGGCGTCTTCGCCAGCGCCTGGAGGAGGCCCGGCACCAGTTCCGTCAGCAGCTCGCGCGCCCGGCCGGAGCGGGTGGCGCGGTAGCGCCCGCGGTGCCAGGAGGCGACGACGCTGATCACCCGGCTGGCGTCCTGGTAGCCCATGCCCTTCAGGTTGGCGACCGTGCCCGGATCGTCGTCGGTGCCGGTGAAGACGAGGTTGCCGGCCCCGGTGGACAGCGACGGCGCCTCTTCGAACAACTCGGCGTAGCGGTCCTCGACCCGGCCCATGTGGGCCAGCAGCTCCTCGCGGAAGGAGGCGGTGTCGGCGCAGCCCATGAAGGCGGCGAGGTGGTCGACGCCTGCGTCGTCGGCCGGGATCTGGTGCGTCTGCCGGTCGTCGATCATCTGGATGCGGTGCTCGACCTGCCGCAGGAAGCGGTAGGCGGCCTCCAGCTCCTCCACCGCCGCCGGGTCGACGCGGCCCACGGCGCACAGCGCCTCGATGGCGCGGCAGGTGGCGCAGGGGCGCACGCGGGTGTCGCGTCCGCCGAAGATCAGCTGCTGGGTCTGGGCGAAGAACTCGATCTCGCGGATGCCGCCGCGGCCCACCTTGACATCGTGGCCGTTGACGGTCACCTCACGGTGGCCCTTGTGCGCGTTGATCTGGCGCTTGATCGAGTGGATGTCCTGGATGGCCGCGAAGTCGAGGTGGCGGCGCCAGACGAACGGCTCCAGGAAGCGCATGAAGTTGGCCCCGGCCTCCGGGTCGCCGGCCACGGGGCGGGCCTTGATCATGGCCGCGCGTTCCCAGTTCTGGCCGACGCTGCCGTAATAAATTTCGGCCGCGGTGACGGACACGGCCAGCGGCGTGGCGCCGGGGTCGGGACGCAGGCGCAGGTCGGTGCGGAAGACGTAGCCGTCCTTGGTCCGTTCATCCATAATGCGCACGAGATCGCGCGCGATACGGATGAAGGTGCGGGCAAGGGTGTCCGGTTTGGGCGTCTGCACGACGGCGTCGTCGTAGAGCACGATAAGGTCGATGTCGCTGGAATAGTTGAGTTCGCGCGCCCCAAGTTTGCCCATGCCCAGAACGATGAGCCCAGACCCCACCCACGGCCGCTCCGGATCGGGAAGCGTCAGCTGTCCCGCCTCCGCCGCCTTGCGCAGCAGGTGGTTGGCGGCCAGCCGCAGCCCGGTTTCGGCCGTGTCGCTCAGCGCCCCGGTCACCCGCTCCAGCGGCCAGGCACCGGTGATGTCGGCCAGCGCGATCAGCAGTGCGGCGCGCCGCTTGGCGATGCGCAGCCCGGTCATCAGCCGGTCCATGTCGCGCTCCTGCGCGAACTCGCGGTCGAGCGCGCCCAGCAGCAGGTTGAAGGTGGCGTCGAACCCCTCCTCGGCGATGCGGCGGACGAAGGGCAACTCGCGCGTCAGGCTGTGGCCCAGGTACGGGCTGTTGCCGCACACGGCGTCCAGCAGCGCCCGCCCGTCGGGCGAATCCGCGAAGGCCTCGGCCCAGGCGCGGACGTCCGGCTCCGCCTTGGCGGCCTCCTCGCGCCAGCGCTCCAACCCGCGTTCGGCGAGCGCCGGGTCGTATGGTTTCGGCAGGGGGACGGCGGGCACGATCGGCATGATGGTATGCTCAGCGATTAGGCAGACGGCGAAGGTGCGCGAGCCGGGCGTGGCGGTCAAGCGCGCGCTCGTGCACGCCGCCGCGGGGATGGCGCGTTGATTCGTCGCGTTTCCAGCATCCTGTTCTGGTCGGTCGTCGGCATCGCGGTGCTGCTGGCCGCGCTGGTCGGCGCGCTCGCGTGGCGGCTGGGGCAGGGGCCGATCGCGCTGGACCCGCTCACCCCCTACGTCGAGCAGGCGCTGTCCGACCCGGCGGAAGGCATCGCGGTCACCGTCGGCGACATGGTGCTGAGCTGGGCCGACGACGATGCCGATGGCTACGGCCGCCTGGACCTGCGCGCCCGCCACGTGCGCGTCGCCAACGCCGAGGGCGCCACGGTGGCGACGGTGCCGGAACTGGGTGTCGGCGTTTCCGTGCGCCAAGCCCTGCAGGGCCGGCTGGTGCCGACACGGCTGGAGGCCATACGCCCGCAGGTCGTCATCATCCGCCACGAGGACGGCAGCGTCGGCTTCAGCATCGCCGAGGCGCCGCAGGCGGCTCCGGCATCCGCCGGCGAGCCCAGCACGCCGGTGGCGCTGGACGCGCTGGACGCGCTGCGCCGGCCGCCGGACCCGACGCGCACGCTGGGCCTGCTGAAACGGCTGTCGGTGGTCGGCGCCGACCTGACCGTGGTGAACCGGCAGGTGGGCCTGACGTGGCACGCGTCGCGCGCCGACATCATCTTCGACCGCAACGCCGCCGGCATCACCGGGCGCGGGCGGCTGACGCTGGACCTGGGCGGCCGTCCGGCCACCGTCGAGGCGTCCGGCGAATACCGCACGCGGGACGATGGTGCCCGCGTCGCGCTGAAGGTGGCCGGGCTGGAACTGTCCGGCCTTGCCGGCGTGCTGCCGGAATTGGCGCCCTTGGCGGGCGCCGCCGTTCCGCTGGACGGCACGGTGGAGAGCGCCTATGGCGCCGGATTCCAGCTTCAGCGCGTGCGCTTCGACCTGGCGCTGGGTGCCGGCCGCCTGAGCGTTCCGGAGGTGCGGCCGGAGCCCTACCGGGTGCGCTCCGCCGGCTTGGCCGGGGTGGTCGACGTGGCGGCGCGGACGCTGGCGGTGGACGGGGTGCGCGTGCAATTGGACGACGGCGGCGGGGTGCGGCTGCAGGGCGCCGGCACGCTGAAGGAGACGGACGCCGGCCTGACCGGCGAGGCGAAGCTGACGCTGGCCGCGGGCGGGCGCACGGCGTCCGTAAGCGTGGGCGGGCAGCGCGCGGCCGGGCAGGGCGACACGCGCCTGTCCGCCACCCTGGCCGACGTGGAACCGGCCATCTTTGCCGGCCTCGCCCCCGCGCTGGAGCCGCTGCGGCCTGCGGCACTGCCCATCGGCGGCACGGTGGAGGCGGTGCTCGACCGCGACTTCCGGCCGCTGTCCGGCCGCATCGACCTGAAGGCCGGGGCCGGGCGCATCGCGCGGCCCGGCGTCGACATGCGGCCGGTGACGGTTAATTCGGCCAGCCTGCGCGCCGGCGGTGACCGTGCGACGCAGCGCTACACGCTGGACCGCTTTGCCGTCGACCTGGGCGGCCCGCGCGTGGAGGCGTCCGGCAGCGCCGCCGGGGCCGGCGGCCGCCTGTACGCCGAGGCCGGCGTCGGCGCGCGCAACGTGACCGTGGAGGACCTCGCCCACCTGTGGCCAGAAAGCGTGATGCGCAACGCGCGCAACTGGATCATCGCCAACCTGTCCAAGGGCGTGGTGAACGACGCCTCGCTCTACATGATGGGCGATGCGCCGCTGGGCGACCTCGCCACGTTCGAGCCACGGCGCCTGAACGGCACCCTGTCCGGCACCAACATGGACGTGGAGTACTTCCGCCCACTGCCGCCGGTGACGGGCCTTGCCCGCTTCGACGCGGTGACGGACGGCAAGACCTTCACGCTGCACACCCAGGGCGGCACGGTGAAGGACGTGCAGCTGGGCGACGGCCTGATCGTCATCACCGACCTGGGCGGCAAGGAGGCGATCGACATCCAGGTGCCGGTGCAGGGTCCGGTGCGCACCATCCTCACCGTGCTGGACAGCCCGCCGCTGGGCTATCCCAGCCGCCTCGACCTCGACCCCAAGGGGACGGAGGGCAAGGCGGAGGCCAAGCTGCACTTCAGCTTCCCCCTGGTGGTCGACCTGAAGGTGGAGGCGATCGAGATCGGCGTCACCGCCAAGCTGCAGGGTGTCGGCGTCAAGAAGGTGGCGGCCGGGATGGACGCCAGCGACGCCAACCTGGACCTGACGCTCGACACCAAGGGCATGACGGTCAAGGGCACGGCGAAGATCGAGGGCCACCCCTCCACCATCGACTGGAAGGAGGCGTTCGATTCGGCGGCCAAGATGCGCACCCGCGTCGCCGTGAAGTCGGAGGCCGACGCGCCCTTCTTCGAACGCTTCGGGCTGGAGACGCGCCCCTACGCCAAGGGGCCGGTCGGGGCGGACGTGGTGTTCACCGTGGACCAGCGCAAGCGCTTCGGCCTGACCGGCACGCTGGACCTGACGCGCACGGCCATGACCATCGACGACGTTGGCTGGCGCAAGGCGGCGGGCGTGCCCGGCACCGCCAAGTTCACCGTGGAGTTCCAGAAGGACAAGGTGTCGCGCGTCAGCGGCATCAGCTTCGAGGGCGGCGGGATGAAGGCGGCGGCCGTGGTGGACCTCGTCCCGGCGACGGCGCAGCTGTCCAAGGCGACGGTGTCGCAGCTGACCTTCGGCAAGACCGACCTGCGCGCCGACGTCACCGTGCGCGACGGCGGCGCCTGGGCCGTGACCCTCACCGGCGACAGCCTGGACGCCAAGCGCATCCTCGACACGCCGGAGCCGGAAGCCGGCGCGCCCCCGAACGAGCGCAAGCGCGCGCTGGAGATCACCGCGCGCCTGGGCCGCGTGGTGTTCGGCGAGGGGCGGCAGATCACCAACGTGGCGGCCAGTGCGCGCAACGACGGCAGCGTGTGGAGCTTCATCGACCTCGTGGCGCGCACCGGGCCGGACGGCAACCTGTCCTTCCGGTTCGAGCCGGCGGGCCAGCGCCACCGCGTGCACATCCTGTCCGACGACGCCGGGCAGATGCTGCGCATGCTCGACCTCAACGATCGGGTGCGCGGCGGCAAGCTGCGCGTCACCGGCACGACGCTGGCCCCCAAGGCCGACGCGCCGCTGGAGGGCGAGATCGAGATGGAGAACTACACGGTGGTCGACGCCCCGGCGCTGGCCCGCCTGCTGAACGCCATCTCGCCGTCGGGCTTGGCCGAGGTGCTGAGCGGCGGCCCCGGCATCACCTTCGGGCGCATGCAGGGCAACTTCCGCAAGGAAGGGCGCCTGCTGACGCTGAAGAACGTGCGCACGTCGGGCAGCGCCTTGGGCCTGACGCTGGAAGGGCAGATCGACCTGAAGACCGACACGGCCAACCTGCGCGGCACCATCGTGCCGGTCTACGGCATCAACCGCATCATCGGCCAGATCCCGTTGCTGGGCGACGTGCTGAGCGGCGGCGCGGGGCAGGGCATCTTCGCCGCCACCTGGCACATGCAGGGCCCGTTCGCCGACCCGCAGATCTCGGTCAACCCGCTGGCCGTGCTGGCGCCCGGTTTCCTGCGCAACCTGTTCTTCCTGGGCGGCGGGGGCGGCGGCACGGCGCCGGACGCGAAGGACGGCGAGCAGACGCGGTGAGGTAAAGCCCATCCCCCGCCTGGGGCGGGGGATGGGCTTTTGTCGTCCTCACACCGCCTTGACGAGCGCGTGCTTCTTCTTGCCAAAGGACAGCTTGATGACGCCTTCGGCGTTCAGGTCGGCCGGCGTCGCCTTGGCGGCTTCGTCGGCGATGGTGGCGTCGTTCAGCTTCAGCGCCGCCTCCTTCACCTTGCGCCTCGTCTCGCCCTTCGACGCGGTCAGGCCGGCGGTGACGAACAGGTCGACCAGCGCAATGCCGGCCTCCAGCTCGGCGCGCGGCACCTCGATGGTGGGCAGGCCCTCGGCCGCCGCACCCTGCTCGAAGGTGCGGCGCGCGGTCTCGGCGGCCTCCTCGGCGGCGTCGCGGCCGTGGGCGAGCGCCGTCACCTCGGTGGCCAGCACCTTCTTCGCCTCGTTGATGCCGGCGCCTTCCAGGGCCTCCAGGCGGGCGACCTCGTCCATGGGCAGTTCGGTGAACAGGCGCAGGAAGCGGCCGACGTCGGCGTCCTCCGTGTTGCGCCAGTACTGCCAGAACTCGTACGGGCTGAACTTGTCGGCGTTGAGCCACACGGCCCCCGACGCGGTCTTGCCCATCTTGGCGCCGGAGGAGGTGGTGAGCAGCGGCGTCGTCAGGCCGAAGACCTCCTTGCCGTCGATGCGGCGGGTCAGCTCGACGCCGTTGACGATGTTGCCCCACTGGTCGGAGCCGCCCATCTGCAGGACGCAGCCCAGGCGCCGCGACAGCTCCATGAAGTCGTAGGCCTGGAGGATCATGTAGTTGAATTCCAGGAACGTCAGCGGCTGCTCGCGGTCGAGGCGGATCTTCACCGAGTCGAAGCTCAGCATCCGGTTGATGGTGAAGTGCCGGCCGACGTCGCGCAGGAACGGGATGTAGTGCAGCGCGTCCAGCCAGTCGGCGTTGTTGACCATCAGCGCGTCCGTCGGACCGTCCCCGAAGGTCAGGTACTTGGCGAAGACCTTCTTGATGCCGTCCATGTTGCGCTGGATCTGCGCGTCGTCCAGCAGCGGCCGGCTCTCATCGCGGAAGCTGGGGTCGCCGATCCGGGTGGTGCCGCCGCCCATCAGGACGATCGGCTTGTGCCCGGTCTTCTGCAGCCAGCGCAGGATCATGATCTGCATCAGGCTGCCCACGTGCAGGCTGTCCGCCGTGCAGTCGAAGCCGATGTAGGCGACGACCGGCGTACCCGACGCGGCCTTGGCGTCGAGCGCCGCCATGTCGGTGCACTGGTGGATGAAGCCGCGGTCCTGCAGGGTGCGCAGGAGGTCCGATTTCAGCGTGGTCATGGCCGGTTCTTGTCTGCTGGTGCGGGTCTGGGCGGGGTCTGATAGCACGGCAAGGCCCCAGCGACAAAGCCCCACCGACAATGAGGGCGGGAGTCGACGCGCACGCGGGCGCACGCTATGCTTGGCATTCGAACCATTTCCTCCCGCGGCGATCATGACCGACCTCATCGACGACCTTCCGGCCGAGCTGCCGGCCGAACAGCAACTCGTGCTGCTCCAGCAGCGTTTCCGCTCCTACGTGGCCGAAACCGAGGCCCGCTGGCTGGACGTGGAGGAGCGCATCGGCGAGGTCGAGCACACGCTGATCGAATACGAAAAGCGCATTGAGGTGCAGGAGCGCCGCATCGCCGTGATGGAGGCGCAGATCGCTGCCCTGCGCCGCGGCGAGGCGATCCCGGTCATCATGGTGGCCGACGACGACAGCGTCTCCACGGTGCACTGACCCGCCCTGTCTCGGGAGTTCCCCATGCAACTGGTCGTGGGCCTGATGAGCGGCACGTCGATGGACGGCATCGACGCAGCCCTGGTGCGCACCGACGGGTGCGACCGGGTCGAGCCGGCGGCCTTCCTCACCATCCCCTACGACGACGGCTTCCGCGCCCGCCTGCGCGCCTGCCTGGGCGGCGGCGGGCCGGTGGCCGAGGTGGAGGAGGAGTTGACCCGCCGCCACGCCGACGCCGTGCGCCGCCTGCTGGCTAACGCCGGAGTCGCGGCCGGCGACGTGGACCTCATCGGCTTCCACGGCCACACCATCCTGCACGCGCCCGAACAGCGCCGCACCTGGCAGATCGGCGACGGCGCCCTGCTGGCGCGCGAGACCGGCATCGCGGTGGTCGACGACTTCCGCGGTGCCGACGTGCGGGCCGGCGGGCAGGGGGCGCCGCTGGTGCCGCTGTTCCACCGGGCGCTGGCCTCCGGCCTGGAAGGGCCGGTGGCGGTGCTGAACGTCGGCGGGGTGGCCAACGTCACCTGGATCGGGCGGGACGGCGCCGTCGTGGCCGGCGACACCGGCCCCGGCAACGCGCTGATCGACGACTGGGTGCTGGCGCAGGCCGGCCGGCGCTACGACGCGCACGGCGACCTCGCGCGCACCGGCGGAATCGACGCGGTGGCGCTGACCGAGCTGCTGGACCACCCCTATTTCGACCGGCCGTTGCCCAAGTCGCTGGACCGCGACGCCTTCGACCCCGCACCCATGCGGCACCTGTCGCCCGCCGACGGGGCGGCGACGCTGACCGCCTTCACCGCCTTCGCGGTGGAGCGCGTGCTGCCGCACCTGCCGGAAGCACCCACCCGCTGGCTGGTCTGCGGCGGCGGGCGGCACAACCGCACGCTGATGGAGATGCTGGCCGACCGGCTGCGCGCCCCTGTCGCTCCGGTGGAGAACCTGGGCTGGGACGGCGACGCGCTGGAGGCGCAGGCCTTCGCCTATCTGGCGGTGCGCTCGCGCCTGGGCCTGCCGCTCAGCCTGCCCACCACCACCGGCGTGCCCGAGCCGCTGACCGGGGGGCGGTTCCACGCGGCGGCATAATAAGGGAGAGGAAAACGCATGGCGCAGGGACGGAAGCACAGCTACGCCGCCACCGTGACGTGGACCGGCAACCAGGGCACCGGCACCTCGGGCTACAAGGCGTACAGCCGCGACCACGAGATCACCGCGCCCGGCAAGCCGGCCCTGCTGGGATCCTCCGACCCGGCGTTCCGCGGCGACCCCGCGCGCTACAACCCCGAGGACCTGCTGGTCGCCTCGCTGTCGTCGTGCCACATGCTGTGGTACCTGCACCTGTGCTCGCGCGACGGCATCGTGGTGACCGCCTACACCGACGCCGCCACAGGCACGATGGTGGAGACGGCCGACGGCGGCGGCCACTTCGCCCAGGTCACCCTGCGCCCCACCGTCACCATCGCCAAGGGCGGCCTGGGGCATGCCAGGGAACTGCACCACGAGGCGCACCGGCTATGCTTCATCGCCAACTCCGTCAACTTCCCAGTGACGGTGGAGGCGAGCGTGGTGAAGGAGGAGTAGGCGCCAACCTACGGCTTCAGCCTACTCCGCCACCGCCGCCAGGGGGTTGCCGAGCGCGCGGTCCAGGTAGTCGTCGACCTCCCTCGCCAGCTCGTCGGTGCGGTTGAGGAAGAAGTGATTGGCACCGGGCACCACGCGGTGGTCGATGCGGATGTCCTTCTGGTGCGACAGCTTGTTCACCAGCTTCTGCACCGCGGCGTTCGGAACCAGCTCGTCCTTGTCGCCGTGCACGATCAGGCCGGAGGACGGGCAGGGCGCCAGGAACGAGAAGTCGAACATGTTGGCCGGTGGCGACACGGTGATGAAGCCGTCGATCTCCGGCCGGCGCATCAGCAGCTGCATGCCGATCCACGATCCGAACGACACGCCGGCGATCCAGCACAGCGAGGCGTTCGGGTTGTAGGTCTGCAGCCAGTCCAGCGCGGCCGCCGCGTCGGCCAGCTCCCCCTCCCCCTTGTCGTACGCGCCCTGGCTGCGTCCGACGCCGCGGAAGTTGAAGCGCAGGGCGGAGTAGCCGCGCTTGGTGAAGGCTTGGTACAGCGTGAAGACGATCTTGTTGCTCATCGTCCCGCCGTGCTGCGGGTGCGGGTGCAGCAACAGCGCCACCGGCGCGTTCGCAAGCTTGCCGTGGGTGTAGCGACCTTCGAGTCGGCCGGCCGGACCGTTGATGAGCACTTCAGGCATGGGGGCGACGATCCTGGCGCGAACGGGAAGGGGCGAAAACCACCGCGCGGTGGGGGCCGGAAGCGTCTGACAAGCTACTGTGGACTCGCATTCCAGACCACGTTTTTTGCGAACACAATTCTTGACCGTTTTGCTTGGTCATCTTATATGCGTCGATATGCCGTCCGGGGCAACCCGCGCGGCCGCTTCGGTTCGAGGCCATGATGGTCGCCGGACGAGAGCGCGGACTATACCACGGCGGGTGTCTCGGTGTTCAAGCATCTTCGCGAAGAGATCGACGGCATCATGGCGCGCGACCCCGCGGCACGGTCGCGGCTGGAAGTCGCGCTGTGCTATCCGGGCCTGCACGCCATCGTCCTGCACCGCATCGCGCACTATTGCTGGGAGCGCGGCTGGAAGCTGCTGGGCCGCGTCGTCTCGCAGCTGGCGCGCGCGCTGACCGGCATCGAGATCCACCCGGGCGCCACCATCGGCCGCCGCTTCTTCATCGACCACGGCATGGGCGTGGTGATCGGCGAGACGGCGGAAATCGGCGACGACGTCATGCTGTACCACGGGGTGACGCTGGGCGGCACCGCGCTGCACCACGGCAAGCGCCACCCGACGCTGGAGGACGGCGTCATCGTCGGCGCCGGCGCCAAGGTGCTGGGCGCCATCACCGTCGGCCGGGGTGCGCGCGTCGGCTCCAACGCCGTGGTGGTGAGCGAGGTGGCGCCGGGCGCCACCGTCGTCGGCATCCCGGCCAAGGCGGTGGTGCCGCGCGAGAAGGCGGACAGCGCCAAGTTTCTGCCCTACGGCACGCCGTGCGGCGACATTCCGGACCCGGTGGCCCGCGCGCTGACCGGCCTTCTGGAGCAGGTCACCACCCTGCGCCAGCGCGTCGAGGAGCTGGAGCGCGCCAACGCCGGCGACGGTGCCGCGCCGGCGGCCTTGCCGGTGGCTGGCGTCGCCGACGGCGTGGCGCGCGAACGCGAACACCACCCGGTCGGGGCCGGGCCTTTGGGTCCCTGTTGAGCCCCCTGTAGAGCAAAGCCGGCCCGCGGATCACCCACACCACAAAACACCGCAGCGGGCCGGGCCGAAGAAAGAGGGAGAGGGTAAATGAGACTGAGCACCAAGGGCCGCTACGCCGTCATGGCGATGGTCGATCTGGCCGCCAACAGCAACGGCAGCCCGGTGGCGCTGGCCGACATCGCTGAACGGCAGGAGATCTCGCTCTCCTATCTCGAACAGCTGTTCGCCAAGCTGCGCAAGGGCGGCCTGGTGAAGAGCGTGCGCGGCCCCGGCGGCGGCTACCTGCTGGCCCACACGGCCGACGCCACGCGCATCTCCGACATCATACTGGCGGTGGACGAACCGATCCGCACGACCCGCTGCGCCAACATCACGCCGCAGGGCTGCCGCACCAACCGCTCCCGCTGCCTGACGCACGAGCTGTGGGAGGAGCTGGGCAACCAGATCCACCTGTACCTCAACTCCGTGACCGTGGCCGACGTGGTCGAGCGCCGGGTCATCGGCACCTCGGGCATGCTGGTCCAGCTGGCCGAACCCGGCGGCGCCGCCGTCGCGGCGGAGTGACGTATCAAACACCCTTCCCCGGTGCGGCCGGGGGAGGGGTTTTGAGACAACCATGACCTCCCGCGTCTACCTCGACTACAACGCCTCGGCGCCGCTGAAACCGGCCGTGAAGACGGCCGTGGCGGCGGCGCTCGACCTCGTGGGCAACCCGTCGTCGGTGCACGGCCACGGCCGCGCCGTGCGGCGGGCGCTGGACGAGGCCCGCAACGCCGTGGCGGCGCTGGCCGGCGTGGCGCCGACGCGCGTGGTCTTCACCAGCGGCGGGACCGAGGCGAACAATCTGGCGTTGCGCGGCTTCCCCGGCCGGCGCGTCCTCGTTTCCGCCGTCGAGCACGACTCGGTGCTGGGCGCCGCACCCGATGCCGAGCAACTGCCCGTCGTCGCCAACGGCGTCGTCGACCTGGAGGCGCTGGAGCGCCGGCTGGTTGCGGGTGCCCCGGCACTGGTCTCCATCCAACTCGTCAACAACGAGACCGGCGTGATCCAGCCGGTGGCCGATGCGGCGCGCATCGCCCACGCGCACGGCGCCGTTCTGCACTGCGACGCCGTTCAGGCGGCGGGACGCCTAGCCCTCGGCATGGCGGACCTGGGTGCGGACCTGCTGACCCTGTCGGCGCACAAGATCGGCGGGCCGGCCGGCGCCGGGGCGCTGCTGGTCGGCGACGGGCTGGACCCGCGGCCGCTGCTGTTGGGCGGCGGGCAGGAGCGGCGGCGGCGCGCGGGAACCGAGAACCTGCTTGGCCTCGTCGGCTTCGGCGCCGCGGCGGCGCTGGTCGCCGAGGATCTGGCGCGGGCGGCCGAGTTCGCCACGCTGCGCGACTCCCTGGAGGCGCGGGTGTTGGAATGCGTGCCGGGCGTGCGCGTGATGGGCGCCGGGGCGGGACGCGTGGGCAACGTCAGCTGCCTGACGCTGCCGGGCGTGCCGGGCGAGACGCAGGTGATGGCGCTCGACCTCGCCGGGATCTCGGTCAGCGCCGGGGCGGCCTGCTCGTCGGGCAAGGTCAGGGCGTCGCACGTGCTGGCCGCCATGGGAGCGGACGCGGCGACGGCGGGATCGGCGGTGCGCGTCAGCCTGGGCTGGGGCAGCGCTGCTGCCGACGTGGAGCGTTTTGTCGCGGCCTACGCGGCGATGGCGGCGCGGCTTTCGGGCCGGAACGCCGCGTGATGCGTTTTGCCGCCTTAAGTGTTTTCCGGCGTTGCTTCGCGGCGCACTTGTGGGTATGACGCCCGCGACACCGGACCGCCGCGCGGCAGCCCGGCCATCGACGTCCAGGACGTCCCAGGGAAGCGAGCCATGACTCAGTCGGGCAAAGGCAGGGATGGGGGCACCGGCCCCCGCATCGCCGGCACGATCGAAGGAGACATGCAGCCGTGCTGGCTGTGTGGCCGGTCCGTGGCGGGGCGCGCGCTGTTCTGCCACGCCTGCGGCGCCGTGCAGCCGCCGCGCGAGGGGTTGGATCACTTCACGCGCCTGGGGCTGGAGTGCCGCTTCGACATCGAGCTGGAGGCGCTGAACCGCCAGTTCACCGGGCTCGGCCGCGCGCTCGATCCCGACCGCTTCGTCGCCCGCGGCAAGCGCCAGCAGGAGCACGCCCGCGCCCAGGCCGACGCCCTGGCCGAAGCCTATGAGATGCTGCGCGATCCCGTCCGCCGCGCGCGCTACCTGCTGGACTTGTCCGGCGCCGGGCCGCTGGAGAACGACCCCGGCGAGCCGGCCGACGTCACCGCGCTGCGCGGCGAACTGGCCGCCGCGACCGACGCGCTCACCGTCGACCGGCTGGCCCTGGACGTGGAACAGCGCGCCGAGGCCTGCATCCGCGAGTTGGCGATGGCGTTCCGCGCCGGTCTCACGGCCACCGCGCGGCGCGTCGTGGCGCGCCTGGAGGAGCTGGAAGACATCGCCGCCGAGGCGCGCACCCGCCGCGCCGCCCTCGGCCCCACCCCCTGACCCTGAAATCCCCTGATCCCGAAATCCCCTGCCCATCGCTATCCCAAGGAGTTCGCGTACATGCCGAAGATGACCTTCATCGAACCCGATGGCTCCCGCCGCGAGGTTGACGCGCCGCTCGGCCTGTCGGTCCTGGAGGTCGCGCACAAGCACGGCTTCGACCTGGAGGGTGCGTGCGAGGGCTCACTCGCCTGTTCGACCTGCCATGTCGTGGTCGAGCCGGACTGGTACGACCTGCTGCCCGACGCCAGCGAGGACGAGGAGGACATGCTGGACCTCGCTTTCGGCCTGACCAAGACCTCGCGCCTGGGCTGCCAGATCATCGTGACCGAGGAGCTGGACGGCCTCACCGTCCGCCTGCCCGGTGGCAGCCGCAACGCCCAGAAGAGCTGAGCACACTTTTCCGAGCACGCTTTTCAAGGCCGCGGTCCGTGCTTGCCTCGGGCCGCGGCCGGCCCATATAGGGCGCCATGAATTCCCCCGTTAACTCCCTCGGTTTTTCGAAGCCCGTCCGGGACACCCGCGTGGTCGTCGCCATGTCGGGCGGCGTCGATTCGTCCGTCACCGCCGCCCTGCTGCGGGAGGAGGGGTACGACGTCGTCGGCGTCACGCTGCAGCTCTACGACCACGGGCTGGCGCTGCAGAAGCCGGGCGCCTGCTGCGCCGGCCAGGACATCTACGACGCCCGCCAGGTCGCCGACCGTATCGGCATCCCGCATTACGTGCTCGACTACGAGAGCCGCTTCGGCCAGGACGTCATCGACGATTTCGCCGACACCTACCTGCGCGGCGAAACGCCGATTCCCTGCGTGCGCTGCAACCAGCGCGTCAAGTTCCGCGACCTCTTGAACACCGCCCGCGACCTGGGCGCGGACGCGCTGGCCACCGGCCACTACGTGCGCCGCGTCGGCGGCGAGCGCGGGGCGGAGTTGCACCGCGCCGTCGATCCCGGCCGCGACCAGAGCTATTTCCTGTTCGCCACGACGCAGGAGCAGCTGGACTTCCTGCGCTTCCCCCTGGGCGGCATGACCAAGCCGGAGACGCGGGCGCTGGCCGAGCGCTACGGGCTGGAGGTGGCGGCGAAGCCGGACAGCCAGGACATCTGCTTCGTGCCCAACGGCTCCTATGCGGAGGTGGTGGCGAAGCTGCGCCCCGGCGCCATCGAGCCGGGCGAGATCGTCCACGTGGACGGCCGCCCGCTGGGCCGGCATGAGGGGATCGTCCATTACACGGTGGGCCAGCGCCGGGGCCTGGGAATCGGCGGTATCCGGGGCGAGGACGAGCCGCTGTACGTGGTGCGCGTCGACGCGCCGTCGCGCCGGGTCGTCGTCGGCCCGCGCCGCGAGCTGGCGCGCCGGGTGGTGAGGGTGCGCGAGGTGAACTGGCTGGGTCCGGCGGTGGCGCCGGGTGAGCCGGTGACGGCGGAGGTCAAGCTGCGCTCCGCCCAGCCGCCGGCCCCGGCGACCGTGCGCCTGACCGCCGACGGCGCCGCCGAGGTGGAACTGGCCGCGCCGCAGCACGGCGTGGCGCCGGGTCAGGCGTGCGTGATGTACCGTGGCGACCGGGTCCTGGGCGGGGGCTGGATCGCCGCTGCGGAAACTTGAGCGCGGGTGTGTTTTCTGGGTGTTGACAGGCCCGATCCGATCGCCTATGTAAGCGGCCCCGGCCGGAAACGACCGGGCCCGATGGCAGCGTAGCTCAGTGGTAGAGCAGGGGAATCATAATCCCTTGGTCGGGGGTTCAAATCCCTCCGCTGC
>NZ_DASPMG010000036.1:0-10156 GCF_035627195.1 Azospirillum sp. | reverse complement strand
GTGCGGTCGCGCTCCGCCGCGGTCGGCGCCAGCCGGTCCCGCGCGAAGGCCCGCGCCATGTCGCGCACCATCTGCTGTTCTTCGGTGAGGCGCATCCTCGTCTCCCTTTCTTTTCTTGCCCTCCCCCTGCCCCGCAGGGGGAGGGAGGGGCCCCAAGCTCCGCTTGGGGTGGGTGGGGGCAACGGCCTCCCGGGAAAGCCGTTGCCCCCACCCTTCCCGCTTCGCGGGTCCCTTCCCTCCCCCTGCGGAGCAGGGGGAGGGACTTGGTACGTCTTACCCCACCCGCTCGACCGCCATGGCGGTGGCTTCGCCGCCGCCGATGCAGAGCGAGGCCACGCCGCGCTTCAGCCCGTTCTTCTCCAGGGCCGCCAGCAGCGTCACCAGGATGCGCGCACCCGACGCGCCGATCGGGTGGCCCAGCGCCGTGGCGCCGCCGTGCACGTTCACCTTGTCGTGCGGCAGGTCCAACTCGCGCATCGCCGCCATGGCGACCACCGCAAACGCCTCGTTGATCTCGAAGAGGTCGACGTCCTTGGCATTCCAGCCCGCCTTCTCCAGCACCTTCTGGATGGCGTAGACGGGGGCCGTGGTGAACCACGCCGGGGCCTGGGCGTGCGTGGCGTGCGCCGTCACCGTCGCCAGGATGGGCAGGCCGCGCTTCTCGGCCAGCGCGCGCGTGGTCAGCACCAGCGCGGCCCCGCCGTCGGAGATGGAGGACGCGTTCGCCGCCGTCACCGTGCCATCCGGGCGGAAGGCCGGCTTCAGGCCGGGGATCTTCTCCGGCGTCGCCTTGCCCGGCTGCTCGTCGATGGTGATCTGCGTGTCACCCTTGCGGCCCTTGACCGTCACCGGCGTGATCTCGCCGGCGAAGCTGCCGTCCTCGATGGCGCGGCGGGCGCGGGTCAGGCTCTCGATGGCGTAGGCATCCTGCGCCTCGCGGGTGAACTGGTAATGCTGGGCGCAGTCCTCGGCGAAGGTGCCCATCAGGCGGCCCTTGTCGTAGGCGTCCTCCAGCCCGTCCAGGAACATGTGGTCCAGCACCCGGCCGTGCCCCATGCGGTACCCGCCGCGCGCGCGGTCCAGCAGGTAGGGCGCGTTCGACATGCTCTCCATGCCGCCGGCCACGATGATGTCGGCGGCCCCCGCCTTGATCAGGTCGTGCGCCAGCATGGCGGCCTTCATGCCGGAACCGCACATCTTGTTGACGGTGGTGCAGCCCGCCGCCTGCGGCAGGCCGGCGCCCAGCGCCGCCTGACGCGCCGGGGCCTGCCCCTGCCCGGCCGGCAGCACGCAGCCCATGATCACCTCGCCCACGTCGTCCGGCGAGATGCGGGCGCGCTCGACGGCGGCCTTGATGGCGGCGGCGCCCAGCTGCGAGGCGGTCAGCGGCAGCAGGTCGCCCTGGAAGCCGCCCATCGGCGTGCGGGCGGCGCCGGCGATCACGATGGTGTCGGTCATGGTCTTCTGTCCCTTCCCGTTCACTTCGTCTCGTTGAACAGCTCGCGGCCGATCAGCATGCGGCGGATTTCCGAGGTGCCGGCGCCGATCTCGTACAGCTTGGCGTCGCGCAGCAGGCGGCCCGTCGGGTATTCGTTGATGTAGCCGTTGCCGCCCAGCGTCTGGATCGCCTCCAGCGCCATCCAGGTGGCCTTCTCGGCAGAGTACAGGATCGCGGCCGCCGCGTCCTTGCGCGTCGTCTCGCCACGGTCGCAGGCCTTGGCGACGGCGTACACGTACGCCTTGGCGGCGTTCATGATGGTGTACATGTCGGCCAGCTTGCCCTGCATCAGCTGGAACTCGCCGATCGACTGGCCGAACTGCTTGCGGTCGTGGACATAGGGGATGACCACGTCCATGCACGCCTGCATGATGCCCAGCGGCCCGCCGGACAGCACCGCGCGCTCATAGTCCAGGCCGGACATCAGGACGTTGACGCCCTTGCCGACGGTGCCCAGCACGTTCTCCTCCGGCACCTCGCAGTCCTCGAACACCAGCTCGCCGGTGTTGGAGCCGCGCATGCCCAGCTTGTCCAGCTTCTGCGCGACCGAGAAGCCCTTGAAGCCCTTCTCGATCAGGAAGGCGGTGATGCCGCGCGGGCCGGCGTTGACATCGGTCTTGGCGTAGACCACCAGCGTGTCGGCGTCCGGGCCGTTGGTGATCCACATCTTGGTGCCGTTGAGGACGTAGCGGTCGCCCTTCTTGTCGGCGCGCAGCTTCATCGACACGACGTCCGACCCGGCCCCCGGCTCCGACATCGCCAGCGCACCCACGTGCTCACCCGAGATGAGCTTCGGCAGGTACTTCTTCTTCTGGGCTTCGTTGCCGTTCTTGCGGATCTGGTTGACGCACAGGTTGGAGTGCGCGCCGTAGCTGAGGCCCACCGAGGCCGAGGCACGGGAGATCTCCTCCATCGCCACGACGTGCTCCAGATAGCCCATGCCGGCGCCGCCGTACTCCTCCTCCGCCGTGATGCCGAGGATGCCGAGGTCGCCCATCTTGCGCCAGAGGTCGGCCGGGAACTCGTTCTCGCGGTCGATGTCGGCTGCGCGCGGCGCGATCTCGTCCTGGGCGAAGTTGCGCACGCTGTCGCGCAGCATGTCGGCGGTCTCGCCCAGGTCGAAGTTCAGCGTCGGGTATTGGTTCGAGAGCATGCGGATCCTCCCCCGTCGAAGGGCGTTTTTGTCTGGGCCATACGGTAGCGTATGGTGAAATCAAAATCAAGTCCCTCCCCCTGCCCCGCAGGGGGAGGGAGGGACCCGCGCAAAGCGCGGGAGGGTGGGGGCAACGGCTTTCCCGAGAGGCCGTTGCCCCCACCCTCCCCAAGCGAAGCTTGGGGCCCCTCCCTCCCCCGCCGGAGGCGGGGGAGGGACTGCTTCCTCACTTCATGTTGATGATGATCGTCTTCTTGTGCGTGAAGTGCTCCAGCATCGCCTCCAGCGTGGCTTCCTTGCCGAGGCCGGAGGTCTTGACGCCGCCGTAGCTGAGGTTCGGCTGCACGACGAGGTTCTGGTTCACCTGCACAAAGCCCGCCTCCAGGCGCGTCACCGCGTCCATGGCCAGCTTGATGTCGCGCGTCCAGATGGTGGCGGCGAGGCCGTATTCGGTGTCGTTGGCCTGCTCGATTACGTCGTCGTAGTCGGTCCAGCGGATGATGCAGCAGACCGGGCCGAAGATCTCCTCCTTGGCGATGCGGTCGGTGTTCTTCACGCCGGTGAAGATGTGCGGCTGCACGTACAGGCCCTTGGTCAGCTTGGCGTCGGTGGGCATGGCGGAGCAGACGTGCGCCGTGCCGCCGGCCTCCTTGCCCAGCGCGATATAGCTCTGCACGCGATCCATCTGCTGGCGCGACACGATGGTGCCGATGTCGGTCGACTCGTCCAGCGGGTCGCCCATCTTCATGGCGTTCACCTTCTCCTTCAGCTTCTCCACGAACACGTCGTGGATGCTGTCATGGACGAAGATGCGCGACGCGGCGGTGCAGCTCTGGCCCTGGCGGGTGAAGCGCATGCCGGCGATGGCGCCGGCCAGCGCCTGGTCCAGGTCGGCGTCGCCGCAGACGATCATCGGGCTCTTGCCGCCCAACTCCAGCGTCACCGGGATCAGCTTCTCGGCCGCCGTCTTGTAGACGATCTTGCCGGTCTCGACCGAGCCGGTGAAGGTCACCTTGTGCACGTCCGGGTGGGCGACCAGCGGCGCGCCGCATTCCGGGCCGTAGCCGGACAGCATGTTGATGACGCCCGGCGGCAGGATGGTGCTGATCAGCTGGATGGCGCGCAGCACGGCCAGCGGCGCCTCCTCGGCCGACTTCACGACGACCGCGTTGCCCGCCACCATGGCCGGCGCGATCTTCAGCGCCATCAGCATCAGCGGCACGTTCCACGGGATGATGGCGCCCACCACGCCCACCGGCTCGCGCACGGTCATGGTCAGCATGGTCGGGTTGAAGGGCACCGTCTCGCCCTTCAGCTCGCCGCCCAGGCCGCCGAAGAAGGTGAAGGCGTCGGACAGCACGCCGGCCTCGACGCGCGATTCGGTGCGCAGCGCCTTGCCGGTCTCCAGCGCCACGAGGCGCGCGATCTCTTCCTTGTGGGCGTCCAGGACACGGCCGCACTCGGCCACCAGCTTGCCGCGCTCGCGCGCCGGGCGCTTGGCCCACTCCTTCTGCGCCTTCTTCGCAGCGGCCACGGCGGCGTCCACGTCGGCCGCCTCGCCATAGGCGGCCTCGGCCACCTGCTCGCCGGTGGCCGGGTTCACCACGGGGAAGGTCTTGCCGCTGGCGGCGGGCCGGAACGCGCCGTCGATGAAGTGCTTGCCGGACAGTTCCTTGGCGAGCGCGAAGGGATCGAGCTGCGGGGCGATGGTCGACATGTCTCTTCAGTCCTCTGGATTCTGGGTCAGCTGCGGGCGTCTTCGATGACTTTGCCGTCGTTGGGCAGCGCGCCGGGGGCGACGAGTTCCACCGTACCCTTCAGTTTGGTGACGGAGGCCAGCGTCTCACGCACGGCTGCCACGAGCGCGTCGCCGGTCTCCTCGCTCTCGCAGCGCAGGGTCATGGTGTCGCTGGCGTCCTGCCGGCCGACGACCAGCCGGGCCTTCTTCAGTTGCGGGTGGCGGCGCACCACCTCGGCCACTTGCTGCGGGTGGACGAACATGCCCTTGACCTTGGTGGTCTGGTCGGCGCGGCCCATCCAGCCCTTCAGGCGCATGTTGGTGCGCCCGCACGGGCTGGTGCCCGGCAGCACCGCCGACAAATCGCCGGTGCCGAAGCGGATCAGCGGGTAGGCCGCGTTGAAGATGGTGACCACCACCTCGCCCACCTCGCCCTCCGGCACGGGGTCGCCGGTGCCGGGGCGGACGATCTCGACGATGCAGCCCTCCTCCACCACCAGCCCCTGGCGGGCCGGCGTCTCGTAGGCGACGAGGCCCAGGTCGGCGGTGCCGTAGCCCTGGTACACGTCGATGCCGCGCCCTTCGTAGAAGGCGCGCGCGTCCGGCAGGTACGGGCCGCCGGTGACGTGCGCGAACTTCACCGACGAGCAGTCCAGGCCCAGCGCGTCCGCCTTCTCCAGGATGATCTTCAGGAAGTCCGGCGTGCCGATGTAGCCCTGCGGCTTCAGCGCGGCGATCACCTGCGCCTGCTGTTCCGTGTTGCCGGTGCCGGCCGGGATCACCGCGCAGCCGACGGCGTGCGCGCCGGTCTCGAACATCGACCCGGCGGGCGTCAGGTGGTAGGCGAAGCAGTTGTGCGCCACGTGCCCGGCGCGGAAGCCGGCGGCATACAGCCCGCGCGCGGTGCGCCAGGGGTCCTTACCATGCGGCTCCGGATCGTGGATCGGGCCGGGCGAGGCGAAGACGCGGGCGAGGCTGCCGATGGCGACGGCGGCGAGGCCGCCGAAGGGCGGTTCGTCCTTTTGCAGCGCGATCAGGTCGGACTTGCGCGTGACCGGCAGGGCGGCCAGAGCCGCGCGGTCGCGGATGGACGCCGGGTCCACGTCGGCGAGCAGCCGGCCGAAATACGGCGCGTTCGCCTTGGCGTGCGCGACGTGCGCCGGCAGTGCCGCGAACAGCTCCGCCTCGCGCTGGTCGGGGCTGCGGGTTTCCAGGGTGTCGTAGAAGTCGGTCAACGTCGCCTCCGCGATCTTAGTCCCTCCCCCGCCTCCGGCGGGGGAGGTTAGGAGGGGGCAAGGTCTAGACGGGAGGCCGGAACCTCATGGATTCTCGGACAGACCTTGCCCCCACCCTGCCGCTCTCAGCGGATGCCTATGGCATCCGCCTGCCGCGCCAGCCGGATCGAAGATCCGGCGAGAGCTGCGCGGGCTTCCCTCCCCCGCCGGGGGCGGGGGAGGGACTGAATGTCAAATCCACCGCTTGCGGCGCTTGAAGCTCTTGAGGTTCTTGAAGCTCTTGCGCTCCTCGTTGCCGCCGCCGAGGTAGAATTCCTTAACGTCCTCGTTGTTCTTCAGCTCGTCCGCCGTGCCGTCCAGCACCACCTTGCCGTTCTCCATGATGTAGCCGGCGTTGGCGGCCTGCAGCGCCATGCGGGCGTTCTGCTCGACCAGCAGGATGGTGACGCCCAGATCCTTGTTGATCTGCTGGATGATGGAGAACACCTCCTTCACCATCAGCGGCGACAGGCCCATGGACGGCTCGTCCATCAGGATCAGCTTCGGGCGGGCCATCATGGCGCGGCCGATGGCCAGCATCTGCTGCTCGCCGCCCGACAGGTAGCCGGCGAGGCCCGTGCGCTCCTTCAGGCGCGGGAAGTAGTGGTAGACCATCTCCATGTCGTCCTTCACGCCGCCGTCGCGGCGGGTGAAGGCGCCCAGGCGCAGGTTTTCCTGGCAGGTCATGTCGGCGATGATGCGGCGCCCTTCCATCACCTGGAAGATGCCGCGGCGCACGATCTGGTCGGGGTCGATGCCGTTGATGCGCTCGCCGTTGAAGACGATGTCGCCGCGCGTCACCTCGCCGTCCTCGGTCTTGAGGAGGCCGGAGATGGCCTTCAGCGTGGTCGACTTGCCGGCGCCGTTGGCGCCCAGCAGCGCCACGATCTCACCCTCCGGCACCTCCAGGCTGAGGCCGCGGAGCACGAGGATGACGTCGTTGTAGACGACCTCGATGTTGTTGACGGACAAGAGCGGCGCCTTGGCCGGCTTGGCGGCCAGCGCGGCGGCGCTCGACACGGCGGCGGGAACGGTGGCCGGGGCGGCAGTGGTCATGCGGCACCTGAATCGCGAAGAGGGCAGTAGCTTCATCCGGCCGGTTCAAAGCCCCTCTCCCCTCGCGGGAGAGGGGTTTGGGGAGAGGGGGAATGGCGGCCGGCAAGGCCGCTGAAGGAGGTTTCTTCCGGCGTTCCCGCCGTAACCACCCTCTCCCCAACCCCTCTCCCCCCAACCCCTCTCCCGTCGAGGGAGAGGGGCTTCGAACCGAACGGCAACCGAACTGTGGAGCAGCACCCCCGCCGGAGCCCCGCAAGCGGGGGTGGCGGGAAACCGGCGGGGGCGCGCTCGGACCGGGCTGCTTACCAGCCCAGCCACTCGGGCTTGCGCGGAACGTCGACGGTGGCGATCTTCTCCATCTTGATCGCTCCGCTCTTCACCAGCTCCTCGACCGTGCCGCCGGTGTCACCCTTGACGTTGGCGCGGTAGAGGTTCACGGCCGTGGTGCCGCGGTGGTCCACCTCGGTCCAGGTCGAGGGCGCGCAGACGCCGTCCATGCCGGCCGGCACCCAGTCCTTCTTCTGGTACATGCCCTTGCGGATGTTCGGGCCGTTGACGCCGCCGTTCTTCTGCGCCCAGTCCATCGCCTCCTTCATGTACAGCGCCGAGCAGACGCCGGCGATGTAGTGCACGGGGCGGTAGGCGTTGCCCGACGCGTCGGAGACCTTGGAAATCTCCTTCACCGTCTTCATGCCCGGCGTGTCGCCGCCCCAGATGGAGTAGGTGCGCACCGGGAACACCACGCCGTTGGCGGCGGCACCCGCGGCCTTGGCGGCGTTCTCGTCCATGCCCCAGACGTTGCCCATGAACTGGACCTGCGTGCCCACCGTCTGGCAGGCCTTCAGGACCGAGATGTTGGAGCCGGCGGTGTTGCCGAGGTAGGCGTAGTTGGCGCCCGATTCCTTCAGCGTCAGGCACTGCGCGGTGTAGTCGCCCGGGGTCAGCGCGAACTGCACGGCCGGCAGCACGTCGAAGCCCAGCTCCTTGGCCAGCGACTCGCCGGCTTCCTTCGGGGCGTTCGGGTACGGGTGGTTGGCGCCCATGTGGACGTACTTGGGCTTGCCCTTGCCGCCCTTCTTCTGCCAGTCGTCGGCCGCCCACATCAGCATGGCGCGCAGCGCGTCGGAATAGGACGGGCCGTAGAAGAAGTTGTACGGCGCCGGCTTGGAGCCGTGCGTGCCCTTGCCGGTCGGGTCGGTCAGGTGGCCCGAGTAGGAGCCGGAGTAGTACGGGATCTCGTCCTTGCCGACGAAGCCGGTCAGCGCCTCGGTGTCGGCCGTGCCCCAGCCCTGGATCGCCGCGACCTTGTCGCCGCCCGACCACTTCTTGTACTGGCTGATGGCGCGCGGCGCCTGGTAGCCGTAGTCGACGGTCTCCACCGCCATCTGCGTGCCGTTGACGCCGCCGTTCTTGTTCACCCACGCCAGCGCGTCGGCCACGCCCTGGCCGAACGGCACGCCCACGTCCGACGTGGCGCCCGACTGGTCGGCGAGGTGGCCGACCGGGATCTTCGCCTGGGCGAAGGCACCGGTGCTGAACGCCACGACGGCGGTGGCGGCGAGAAGAGCAGTCTTCATCGACATATCGCGTTTCCCCCTATGTATTGATTGAACGGTTGGTGCCAGACGTCAGTGCGAGAAGGGATAGAGCTTCCAGTACGCCTTGATCTGCTTCCAGCGGTGCGCCAGCCCGTCGGGCTCGAACACCAGGAAGAGGATGATCACGACACCGATCGCCATCTCGCGCAAGAAGGCAATCGCATCCTTCAGGTTCAGCGCGGTGTCGATCGCCGTGCCCGACAGGCTGGTGGTGATGAACTGCATCGCCTCCGGCAGCAGCACCATGAAGGCGGTGCCCATCAGCGTGCCCATGATCGACCCCAGCCCCCCGATGATGATCATGCCGAGGAACTGGATCGAGAACAGGATCGTGAAGCCTTCCACCGACACGAACTGCAGGTAGTGCGCGTACAGCGCCCCGCCGATGCCGGCGTAGAAGGCCGAGATGCCGAAGGACATCGTCCGGTACTTGGTCAGGTTGATGCCCATGATCTCGGCGGAGAGATAATGGTCGCGCACGGCCACCAGGGCGCGGCCGTCGCGCGTGCGCATCAGGTTGGTCGCCAGGACGTACATGATCACCATGTAGACCAGCGCCACGTAGAAGAACTTCCCGTCGGTGTCGAAGGCGAAGCCGAACAGCGAGAACGGCTCGGCGATGGTGCCGGCCACGCCGCCGGTGAACCAGTCGGCGCGGGCGAAGAAGTCCTGCAGGATGTACTGCGCCGCCAGCGTGGCGATGGCGAGGTACAGGCCCTTGAGCCGCGCCGCCGGCACGCCGAAGATCATGCCGATCGCCGTGGTCATCACGCCCGCCAGCGGGATCGCCAGCGCCACCGGCACGCCGTAGCTGTTCGACAGCCACGCCGACGAGAAGGCGCCGAAGCCGAAGAAGGCGGAATGCCCGATGGAGATCTGGCCGGTGAAGCCCACCAGGATGTTCAGGCCCAGCGCCGCGATGCCCAGGTAGCCGATCTGGATCAGCAGGCTGAGCCAGTAGCGGTCCATGAACAGCGGGCACAGCGCCAGCAGCAGGACGCCGGCGATGGCGAAGTTGCGGCTGGTGACGGTGGGGAAGATGGTGGTGTCGGCGCCGTACGCGGTCTTGAAGTCGCCGCACGGGATGAGGCTGATGTTGGCCATGGTTCGGCGGCTCCCTTACACGCGCTCGATGTCTTTGGTGCCGAAGAGGCCGTAGGGCTTGACCATGAGGATCGCGATCAGGACGTAGAAGGGCGCGATCTCGTACATGTTGCCCCAGTTCAGCCACTGGCTGTCGACGTAGTGGGCGAGGTTCTCCAGCACGCCGACGATCAGGCCGCCGATCACGGCGCCGACGACGCTGTCCAGGCCGCCCAGGATGACCGCCGGGAACACCTTGATGCCGAAGAAGGACAAGGCCGACGACACGCCGTTGACGACACCGACCGTGACGCCCGCCACCGCCGACACCATGGCCGAGATGGCCCAGGAGGCGGCGAAGACCTGGCGCACCGAGATGCCCAGCGACTGCGCCACCTGCTGGTCGAAGGCGGTGGCGCGCATGGCCAGACCCATGCGGGAGAATTTGAAGAACCAGCCGAAGCCCGCCATGATCAGGATCGAGATGACGAGGCTGACCACGTACACGGTCTGCACCTCGAGGCCGAGAACGCTGACCGTCGGGCTGGAGAAGATCGGCGGGAAGGGCTTGGCGAACACGCCGAACATCCACTTCATCAGCGCCTGGAAGAACAGCGACAGGCCGATGGTCACCATGATGACGGAGATGATCGGCTCGCCGATCATCGGCCGCAGCACGACGACCTGCAGGATGATGCCGAACAGCATCATGAAGGCCAATGTGATCGGGAAGCCGATCCAGAACGGCAGCTGCCA
>NZ_DASPMG010000035.1:0-28646 GCF_035627195.1 Azospirillum sp. | reverse complement strand
GGTGGTCGGGCGCGCCGGCATCGGCGTCGACAACGTCGACGTGCCGGCCGCCACCCAGCGCGGCATCGTGGTGATGAACACGCCCTACGGCAACTCCATCACCACGGCGGAGCACGCCATCGCGCTGATGTTCGCGCTGGCGCGCGAGATCCCGCAGGCCAACGCCTCCACCCACGCCGGCAAGTGGGAGAAGAACCGCTTCATGGGCGTGGAACTGACCGGCAAGACGCTGGGCGTGGTGGGCTGCGGCAACATCGGCTCCATCGTCGCCGAACGCGCGCTGGGGCTGAAGATGAAGGTCGTCGCCTTCGATCCCTTCCTGTCGGCCGAACGCGCCGCCGACCTGGGCGTCGAGAAGGCCGAACTGGACGAGTTGCTGGCGCGCGCCGACTTCATCACCCTGCACACGCCGCTGACCGAGCACACCCGCAACCTGCTGGACGCCCGCGCGCTGGCCAAGTGCCGGAAGGGCGTGCGCATCATCAACTGCGCGCGCGGCGGCCTGCTGGTCGAGAAAGACCTGAAGGCCGCGCTGGAATCGGGCCACGTCGCCGGCGCCGCGCTCGACGTCTTCGCGACGGAGCCGGCCAAGCAGAACATCCTGTTCGGCATGGACCAGGTGATCTGCACGCCGCACCTCGGCGCCTCCACCACCGAGGCGCAGGAGAAGGTGGCGCTACAGGTGGCCGAGCAGATGTCGGACTTCCTGGTCAGCGGCGCCGTCGTCAACGCGCTGAACATGCCCAGCGTGTCGGCCGAGGACGCGCCGAAGCTGCGCCCCTACATGCGCCTCGTGGAACAGCTGGGCAGCTTCGCCGGGCAACTCACCCAGTCCGGCCTGCGCGCCGTCACCATCGAGTACGAGGGCCACGCGGCCGAGCTGAACACCAAGCCGCTGACGGGCACCGTGCTGCAGGGGCTGCTGGGGCCGCTGCTCGATTCGGTGAACATGGTCAACGCCCCGGTGATCGCCCGCGAGCGCGACATCGCCGTGACCGAGGTGAAGCGCGAACGCGCCGGCGACTACCACACGCTGGTCCGCCTGATCGTCACCTCCGACCAGGGCACGCGCTGCGTGACCGGTTCGCTGGTCGGCGGCGACCGGCCGCGCGTCGTCGGCATCGACGAGGTTCCGATCGAGGCCGAGCTGTCGCCCAACGTGCTGTTCATCCGCAACGAGGACAAGCCGGGCTTCATCGGCCGCCTCGGCGTGGCGCTGGGCGACGCGGGCGTGAACATCGCGTCCTTCCACCTCGGCCGCACGGCGCCGGGGGAGAACGCCATCGCGCTGGTGTCGGTCGACCAGCCGCCCGGCGACGGCCTGCTCGCCGCCATCGCCGGCCTGCCGAGCGTGGTGCAGGCGAAGCTGCTGCGGTTCTGAGCCGAACGGATGTTGGGTTTTCGCTGCGCTCAACCCAACCTACGAAGCCACCCGTAGGTTGGGTTGAACCGCAGGTGAAAACCCGACGTCGCGCGTCACCGCCACGCGGCGCGCAGCCGCTCGCGATGGCGCATCAGCCATTGCAGGGCAATGATCGAGATCGAGTTGTTCAGCTTGTCCTCGTCGAGCAGGCGAAAGGCCTCCTCGGCGGGGACGACGCTGACGCGGATGTCCTCGTGCTCGGATTCCAGGCCATGGATGCCGCCGATGCCGGTGCAGTCGACGCGGCCGCAGAACAGCGTCACGCGTTCGGTGAAGGCGCCGGGGCTGGGGAAGAACTCGCAGACCCGTTCGACCTCCCGCACGGTGCAGCCGGCCTCCTCGTGCGCTTCGCGCCGGGCCACTTCCTCGGCGGTTTCGCCCTTGCCCACCATGCCGGCGACGATCTCCGTCAGCCAGGCCGGGCCGCCGGCCGCCGCGGCGCCGACGCGGAACTGCTCGATCAGCACCACCGAATCGCGACCGGGGTCGTAGAGCACGATGCCCACCGCGTCGCCGCGCACGCACACCTCGCGGGGTACGGATTCGGTCCAGCCGCCGTCGAACTTCCTGTGCCGCAGGCGGTAGACGTCGACCTGAAGAAAGCCGTCGTGGGCTCGCTTCTTCTCGATCACCTCGACATCGGGGTGGTCCATTCCGGATGCTCCTTGGGCTTTGCCGCGTCGCTTCGCGGTTTAGCGCATCCGGCCGCGTCGCGCGAGGTTCAGAAGGTGGGGTTCAGCTTGAGGAAACGGTACCGGTCGCCGGACGTCACGGTGACCGGCTCGATCCGCGTGCCGCGCATCACCTCCAGCGGAACGGTGACGCCCGCGGCGCCGAGGCCCCAGAGCTTGCGGTAGAAGTCGGCCAACCCCTTGAAGCGCTGGCCGCCGACGCCGACGATCTGGTCGCCGGGACGCAGGCCCGCCGCCTCCGCCGGCCCGCGCGGCGTCACCCGCTCGACCAGCAGCCCTCCCTGTTCCTCGCGGACGTTGACACCCAGCCAGGGCCGCGCATCCTCCTGCCGGCGGCCATAGGCGAGCAGGTCGCCCAGAACGTCCTTCAACGCGTTGACCGGCACGAACATATTGCCGGGCAGGGCGCGCCCCGGCGCCGCCTCGCCCACGATCAGGGAGCCGATGCCGAGCAGCCGGCCGTTCGAGTCGACCAGCGCCGCCCCGTTGAAGGCGCGCAATGGCGGCGTCGTGAAGATCGCGTCGTCCAGAAGGTATTCCCAATAGCCGGCGAACTCGCGCTTGCTGGCGACCAGCACCGGCATCACCGGCTGCGCGCCCCCGCGGCTGAGCGCCAGCAACATGTCGCCGGTCTTCACCGAGCCCGAATCGCCCATCCGCACCGGCGGCGCCGAAAAGCCGAATCCGGCGCGCAGCAGCCCGAACCCGCTGACGTGGTCGTACGCGACCAGTTCGGCCGGGTAGCGCTTTCCGTCCGCCGCCGTCACCTGAAGAGTCGCCGCCTCCATGATGGTATAGCCGATGGTGACGATGAGGCCGTTCGAGTCGATGACCACGCCGGTGCCCTCGCGCTCGGTGCCGAGCGTGCGGGCGCTTTGGGAATCCGGCGGGACGGTGACGTCGATGCGCACCACGGCGCGCAGCAGCGTCTGCGGGTCGGGGTCCGCGGCGCGGGCCGGGCCCGCCAGAAGGGACGCCAGCCCCAGAAAGGCTAGAAAGGCCGTCATCCGGCAAACGGGAAGCACGCGCATCCGAGTCCCTCCTTACCCCATCCAAGGAAGATGAGCCTGGGCGTCACCGCATCAAGGAGACGTGATCGAGGAGATGCGGTGCGGCGAAACTCCGCGCCCGCCCCGGTGTTTCCCGACGGACACCGAGACAGTGGAGAACGGACCGATGCCCATCAACAGCGAAAGCGAACTCGAACAGGCCGTCGCCGAGTTCCAGCGTCTCGCCGACGTGCCGGAGGATTCGTCCGGCGCGCGCCGGCGGCGGGAACTGGATGCCGAGATCAAGGCGTATTACGTGCGCTGCTCCAACGACATGAAGATGGGCAAGCCGCCGTCCGACCCGAACGGACCGGCGTGACGTGCATTTCTGCGCCGACGCATTTCTTCGTCGACACATTTCTTCATCGACGGGGCCGGCCCGCTTGCCGACAATGGCGCCTCCTGACGCCAACCGGACGCGAGCCCCACCGCCATGAAGCGACCCGATTCCTGCTACACCTGCCGGTTCTGGGAAGGGCAGGGGTTGCGCCAGCGCGGTCCCAAGGGCATCTGCCGGCGCTTCCCGCCCGTGGTGACCTCGCGCGCGCCGGACGGCCGTTTCCCGATCACCCTGTCCACCGACTGGTGCGGCGAGTGGAAGCGCGACGTCGGCGAAGCACCGGCCCCATCCGAATCCGAGGACCGGACGATCTACGACGACTTCGCGAACTGACCCGGTTCAGCGCGGCAGCGGCACCATGACCAGCTGGCGCGTGGCGTCCGATCGGTAGAGCTGATCGGACACCGCGCGGCCGTTCCAGTTCAAGCTCATCAACGCGACGGCCGCCGCCGTCACGACCACCACCAGAACCGCGGCACCCACCCAGCCGTCGGCCTCCGGTCCGCCTGGATCCTCTTCCACGTACACGGCCGCCTCCCTCGTTACGCCACGCATCGATCGGGGCAAGCATCACGTTGAAGTATATGGGAAATCCGCGACGGAACGCATTCGGCCAGGAAGCCGCAGGCCAGCTCTCTTTCGTGGGACGGACTAACGCCATAGAGGAGAATGAAAAAAGGCCAGATCCCGAAGGAATCTGGCCTTTTTCGAATTGGCTCCGGCGGTAGGATTCGAACCTACGACCAACGGATTAACAGTCCGCTGCGCTACCGCTGCGCCACGCCGGATCAGCGTGTGGGCGGCTATATAGCGAAAGCCTTGGCCTCTGCCAAGCCTTTCCTGCCCGATTTTTCCAGCCGTCCGTCTTTTTGCCGGCGGAACCGGCGTGGAATGCAAACGCCGACGCGGGCGAGGCCTTGGCTGGCCACGCCCGCATGTCGGTGTCGAATTTTCAGGGTATTGGAGGCACGGGCGGGAATCGAACCCACGTACACGGATTTGCAGTCCGCTGCATCACCACTCTGCCACCGCGCCACGGTGTCCGGTCCGGAACGCTGCCGTCCCGATCGGAGGCGCAGGTATAGACTGCCGCGCTGCCGTGGTCAAGGCACTGAAGCGCACCTTTCGCGGGTGATCGTCACGGCAGGCGCGGGGAGCCCCCTCGCCGTTGTGTTCGCGCGGCGTACCGGATATATACGCGCAGGCAGCAAAGCCGTTTCCTGCGGCTGGGCGCCCCCGCCCCGTTCCCAACCGAGCCGATTGCGACCCGCCATGTCCGATTACGCCGCCGCCCGCTTCTTCATGGTCGAGGGACAGATCCGTCCGAACAAGGTGACCGACCACCGTCTGGTCGAGGCGTTGATGGACGTCCCGCGTGAAAACTTCGTGCCGGACGCCGTGCGCGGCATCGCCTACGTCGACGAGGACGTGCCGGTCGGCAACGGGCGCTATCTGATGGAGCCCATGATCTTCGCCCGCATGCTGCAGGAAGCGTCGATCGGGGAGAACGACGTGGTGCTCGACGTCGGCTGCGCCACCGGCTACTCCACCGCCATCCTGGCGCGGCTGGCCGCGACCGTGGTCGGCCTGGAGTCGGACGCCTCCCTGGCCGAGCGCGCGAAGGCCGCGCTGGCTTCGGCCGGCGCCACCAACGCGCTGGCGGTCACGGGCCCGCTGGCCGCCGGCTACGCCAACCAGGCGCCCTACGACGTCATCATCTTCGAGGGCGCCGTGTGCGAGGTGCCGGCCGCGATCTGCGAGCAGCTCGCCGACGGCGGCCGCATGGTCGCCACCGTGCTGGGCGACCGCGGCCTGGGCGAGGTCCGCCTGTACGAGCGCACCGGCAAGGTGGTGTCGAGCCGCGTGCTCTTCGAGGCCCAGCCGCACCTGCTGCCCGGCTTCGAGCCCAAGCCGAAGTTCGAGTTCTGAGCCTGAACCGCTGCGCGCCGGGGGGCTGGCGCAGCATGGATGCAACCAGCGGCGCCGTGTGCCACCATGGGCACGCGGACTGGGGGAGGGACCCGAGGGGACCCGCCGGATTCGACCCGAAGAGAAGGTCCAGAGACATGACCGTGCGAAGCCGTAATGCGGGACGTTGGCTGGCGACGGCCGTCACCTGCGGCGTCATGGTGGCCGGCATGGCCGCCACCGCCCAGGCCCAGACCCTGGAACAGGCGCTGGCCCAGGCCTACGAGAACAACCCCACCCTGGCGGCGCAGCGCGCGCGCCTGCGCGCCGTCGACGAACAGGTGCCGCAGGCCCTTTCGCGTTACCGCCCGACCGTCTCCGCCGAAGCCGGGGTGACGCGGTCGGCGACGACGTCCCAGCAGTCCGGGGGCGGCCGTTCCGCGGAGTTGCGCAGCGCCGCGACGCCGAAGTCCGCCGAACTGAACGTGACCCAGCCGCTGTACGATCCGCAGGCCGCGCCGCTCGTCCGCTCGGCCGAGAACACCGTGCAGGCGCAGCGTTCACAGCTGCTGGCGACCGAACAGCAGGTCCTGCTGAACGCCGCGTCCGCCTACCTGGACGTGGTGCAGAACCAGGCGGTGGTGCTGCTCAGCGCCAACAACGAGCAGGTGCTGCGCCGCCAGCTCGAGGCGGCGCGCGACCGCTTCCGCGTCGGCGAGTACACCCGCACCGACGTCAGCCAGTCCGAGTCGCGTCTGGCGCAGTCCGTCGCCAACCGCATCTCCAACGAAGGCACGCTGCAGACGTCGCGCGGCACCTACGTTCGCTACATCGGCACGATGCCGGGCAACCTGAAGGCGCCCAAGCCGACCTTCAAGCTGCCGGCCACTCTGGACGAGACGGTCGAGCTGGCCCGCGCCAACAACCCGACGATCCTCAGCGCCTCGTTCCAGGAGGCGGCCCAGCGCGAGAACATCGACGTCGCCTACGGCCGCATGCTGCCGACGGTGAGCCTGTCGGCCTCGGCCGGCCGCACGTGGGATCTCGGCACCTCGGCCACCTCGGGCGTCACCACGGACCGCCAGGACAGCGCGTCGTTGCGTGCCCAGGTGCGCATTCCGCTCTACTCCGCCGGGCAGGCCGAGTCCCAGGTCCGCGAGGCGAAGCAGACCGCCAATCAGTACCGCATCCAGATCGACGAAAGCCGCCGCGCGGTGCAGGAGACCGCGATCAGCGCGTGGCAGTCCCTGAGCACGGCACGCGCCAGCATCGAGTCCTTCCAGGCGCAGATCAAGGCGGCGCAGATCGCCTTGGAAGGTGTCCGGCAGGAGGCGCAGGTCGGCTCGCGCACCGTGCTCGACGTGCTGAACCAGGAGCAGGAGCTGCTGAACGCGCGCGTCAGCCTCGTGCGCGCCCAGCGCAACGAAATGGTGGCGGCGTTCCAGCTTCTCTCGGCGGTCGGGCAGTTGACGGCTCAGCAGCTCCGCCTGCCGGTCGAGTATTACAATTACGATGCCCATTACCGCGCCGTGCGCGACAAATGGTTCGGAACCGGCATCGGCGAGTGATCGCTGCGGCCCGCTCCGGCGGGCCGCTCTTGTCTTGCGGCCTTTTTTTTCATCCATTCCTGTCCTAGTGTGGGGATCAGGATGACGTCCCGGGTTACCCACGATGAGCGATAAGGGCCAGCAAGAACCGTCGATGGAGGAGATCCTCGCCTCCATCCGCCGCATCATCTCCGAGGATGGCGAGCCCGGGGCGAAGACCGTCGAGAAGCCCGAGCCGGCCCCGGCCCCCATCGCCGCGCCTCCGCCTCCACCGCCGCCCCCGCCGCCCCCACCCCCGATGATGGCGGAGGAGGAGCCGGAGGACGACGTCCTGGAGTTGACGCAGGTGGTGGACGACGAGCCGCCGCCGATGCGGGACGAGCCGGAGGACGACGGCTGGCCGGAGGAGCCCGCTTTCCCGTCCGAGCCCGAGCCGGAGCCGCCGCCCCCGCCGCCGCGTGCCCCGCCGCCGCCGCCGCCGCGGATGATGCCGGACTTCGACGACGTCACGGAGATGCCGCCCCCGCCGCCGCGGCGTCCCCGGCCGATGCCGGTGATGGACGACGAGGACGACGGGCTGATCTCCCGCCGCACGGCCAAGGACGCCTCGCAGCACTTCACCCACCTCGCGCGCGAGCTGGGCGACGACCTGTCGATCGGGCCGATGCCGGTCGGCATCCGCACCGTCGAGGACGTGGTGCGCGAGCTGCTGAAGCCGCTGTTGAAGGAATGGCTCGACGAGAACCTGCCGACGGTCGTCGAACGGCTCGTCCAGCAGGAGATCGACCGCATGATCCGCCGGACCCAGAAGTTCTGAAGATCGGCCTGACGTAAGAGCGCTAGCGAAAGTTCCCGAGATGCTTGAAAAGACTTACCGGCCCGCCGAGGTCGAGGAGAAGCACTACCGTCTGTGGGAGGAGTCGGGCGCGTTCGCCGCGAACACGCAGTCGAACGCCCGGCCCTACACCATCATGATGCCGCCGCCGAACGTCACCGGCAGCCTGCACATGGGGCACGCGCTGACCTTCACGCTGCAGGACGTGCTGATCCGCTACAAGCGCATGCGGGGTCGGGACGCGCTCTGGCAGCCGGGCACCGACCACGCCGGCATCGCCACGCAGATGGTCGTCGAGCGCAACCTCGCCAAGGAAGGCAAGACGCGCCACGACTTCGGCCGCGACGCCTTCATCGACAAGGTGTGGGAGTGGAAGGCCGAATCGGGCGGCACCATCACCCGCCAGCTCCGCCGCCTGGGCGCCTCGCCGGACTGGGCGAAGGAGCGCTTCACCATGGACGAGGGCCTGAGCAAGGCCGTCCGCAAGGTGTTCGTCGAGCTGTACCGCCAGGGCCTGCTGTACAAGGACAAGCGCCTCGTCAACTGGGATCCCAAGCTGCACACGGCGATCTCCGACCTGGAGGTCGAGCAGCGCGAGATCAAGGGCAACCTCTGGCACTTCAAGTATCCGATCGAGGGCGAGGCCGACCGCTTCATCGTGGTCGCCACCACGCGGCCCGAGACGATGCTGGGCGACACGGCCGTCGCCGTGCATCCGGAGGACGAGCGCTACAAGGACCTGATCGGCAAGAACGTCGTCCTGCCGCTGGTCGGCCGCCTGATCCCCATCGTGGGTGACGAGTACGCCGATCCGGAGACCGGTTCGGGTGCCGTGAAGATCACCCCGGCGCACGACTTCAACGACTTCAACGTCGGCAAGCGCAACGGCCTCGACATCATCAACATCATGGACCGCGACGCGCGCCTGACCGACGCGGTGCCGGAGGCCTACCGCGGCCTCGACCGCTACGAGGCGCGCAAGAAGGTGGTGGCCGACATCGAGGCGCTGGGCCTGCTGGAGAAGATCGAGCCGCACACGCACATGGTGCCGCACGGCGACCGCTCCGGCGTGGCGATCGAGCCCTGGCTGACCGACCAGTGGTACGTCGACGCCGCGACGCTGGCCAAGCCGGCCATCGAGGCGGTGGAGACCGGCAAGACGGTGTTCGTGCCCAAGCAGTGGGAGAACACCTATTACGAGTGGATGCGCAACATCCAGCCGTGGTGCGTCAGCCGCCAGATCTGGTGGGGTCACCAGATCCCCGCGTGGTACGGGCCGGACGGCCAGGTCTTCGTCGAGGAGACGGAGGAGGCCGCGCGCGCGGCCGCCGACAAGCACTACGGCAAGACCGTCGAACTGGCCCGCGACCAGGACGTGCTGGACACCTGGTTCTCGTCGGCGCTGTGGCCGTTCTCGACGCTGGGCTGGCCGGACAAGACGCCGGAGCTGGACCGCTATTACCCCACCGACGTGCTGGTGACGGGCTTCGACATCATCTTCTTCTGGGTCGCCCGGATGATGATGATGGGCATCCACTTCATGGGCGACGTGCCGTTCCGCACGGTCTACATCCACGCCCTGGTCCGCGACGAGAAGGGCCAGAAGATGTCGAAGTCCAAGGGGAACGTCATCGACCCCCTGGAACTGATCGGCGAGTACGGCACCGACGCGCTGCGCTTCACCCTGTCGGCCATGGCCGCGCAAGGCCGCGACATCAAGCTGTCGGTGAACCGCGTCGAAGGCTACCGCAACTTCGCCACCAAGCTGTGGAACGCCGCGCGCTACTGCCAGATGAACGGCGCCGTGCCGGTGCCGGGGTTCGAACCCAAGGGCCTGACGCAGACGGTCAACCGCTGGATCGCGGGCGCCCTGGCCGAGGCCGGCAAGAAGGTCGCCGACGCCATCGAGGCCTACAAGTTCAACGAGGCGGCGGGCGCCATCTACCAGTTCACCTGGGGCACCTTCTGCGACTGGTACCTGGAGTTCACCAAGCCGATCCTCAACGGGTCCGACGAGGCGGCGAAGGCCGAGACCCGCGCCACCACCGCCTGGGTGCTGGACGAGATCCTGCACATCCTGCACCCGTTGATGCCCTTCATCACGGAAGAGCTGTGGGAGCAACTGGCCGAGGGTCGGCGGAACCGCCTGATCAGCGCCGGCTGGCCGGAGCACGGCCCCGACCTGATCGATCCGGCCGCCCGCGACGAGATGGAGTGGGTGGTGCGCGTGATCTCGTCGGTGCGCTCCATGCGCTCGGAAATGAACGTTCCGCCGTCGGCGCAGATCGCGCTGCACCTCAAGGACGCCAGCCCGGAGACGCTGAAGCGCCTGGACACGCACCGCGACCTCATCCTGCGCATGGGCCGTCTGGCCTCGGCCGAGCCGCTGCAGGGCGCCGTGCCGAAGAGCGCGGTGCAGGCCGTGGTGGACGAGGCGACGGTGATCCTGCCGCTGGAGGGCATCGTCGACCTGGACAAGGAGCGGGCGCGCCTGACCAAGGAGATCGAGAAGCTGTCGGCGGAGATCAAGAAGATCGACGCCAAGCTCGGCAACGAGCAGTTCGTCGCCAAGGCGCCCGAGGAGGTCATCGAGGAACAGCGCGACCGGCGCGAGACGGCCGCGCAGGCCCGCGACAAGCTGCAGAAGGCCGTGGAGATGCTGGGGGCGTAAGCCGGGCAGGGCGGGGGGCGGCAGGGCGTGGACTTCATCGCGTCGAAGGTGCTCCTGCCGCTCGCCCTGCCGGGCAACCTGCTCACCGTCCTGCTGATCGCCGGCTGCGCGCTTCTGTTCCGCTCGGGCGAGCGGGCGCGGCGCGTCGGTCGGCGTCTCGTCGTACTGTCGGCCGCCGGTTTCCTCGCCTTCGCCGTTCTCCCCGTCGCGGATTGGCTGGCGCTTCCCCTGGAAAGCCGCTTCCCGCGGCCCGCACTGCCGGACCGTGTGGACGGCGTCATTGTGCTGGGCGGCGCCGTTAGCCCGGCGCTGGCCGCCGCGCGCGGCGAACCCTCGGTGAACGACGCGGCGGAGCGTGTCCTCGCCTTCGCGGACCTCGGCCGGCGCTACCCGGACGCCCGGCTGGTGTTCACCGGCGGCTCCGGCTCGCTGTGGGAGGGGCAGTACCGCGAAGGCTCCGCCATGCGTGCGGCGCTGGGGCAAGCCGGGCTCGACGCCGGGCGCGTGCTGTTCGAGACCGAGTCGCGCAACACTTGGGAGAATGTCCGTTTCAGCCGCCGCTTCGCCGAACCGAAGGACGGCGAGACGTGGCTGCTGGTCACCTCGGCGTGGCACATGCCGCGCGCCGTCGGCCTTTTCCGGCAGGCGGGCTGGCCGGTCACGGCGTACCCGGTCGACTACCGCACGCGTGGTGACGGCAGGCCCTACCTGATCTTGGATCTGGGCGAGGGGCTCGATTCAGCCACGCCGGTGCTGAAGGAATGGATCGGGCTCGTCGCCTACCGCCTGATGGGCCGCACCGACGCGCTATTCCCCGCACCCTGAACGGCAAGTCCCCAAACCATCCTCTGCGACTTCCTTAAGACCACGAAGCCACCCCATTGGCGGAACGGATTAGCTCGGCTAGAGTGCGGCTACCAAATCTTGAGGGGTAGCGGGATGCGACGCGCGCATATGCTGAGGGGAACGGTGGTGCTGGTCGCAGCGCTGTCGCTCGCGGCGTGCGCCGGGCAGCCGGCGGCGCCTCCGTCGAAGGCCACCTACAAGGTCGGCAAGCCCTACCAGATCAACGGCGTCTGGTACTACCCGGCCGAGGACTACACTTACGACGAGACCGGCATCGGGTCCTGGTACGGGCCGGGCTTCCACGGCAAGGCCACGGCCAACGGCGAGACGTACGACGAGATGGAGATGACGGCGGCGCACCGCACGCTGCCCATGCCCAGCCTCGTGCGCGTCACCAACCTGGATAACGGCCGCTCCATTGTCGTGCGCGTCAACGACCGCGGCCCGTACGCGAACAACCGCATCATCGACATGTCCCGGCGCGGCGCCCAGCTTCTGGGCTACGAGGGCACCGGCACGGCGAAGCTGCGCGTGCAGATCCTGGCCGAGGAAAGCCGGCAGATCGCCGCCGCCGCCCGCGCCGGCACGCCAGCGCCGATCCTGGCCGAACTCGACGGACCGCCGCCGAAGGCGGCCCCCCGCGGCAAGATCGAGGTCTCCGGCACCCCGGTCCCCGGCCCGGCCGCACCGCTGCCCGGCTCCTCCAGGGTGGCGCCCGGCGGCGCCAGCGCGGGCGTCGTGGGGGCCGCCGTCGCCGCGCCGACCAGCGTGCCGGGCCAGGAGGTGGAGGGCCGCTTCCTGCCGGCCCCCGTCGCGGTCAACGTGCCGGTGCGCCAGAACGGGCAGATCTTCGTCCAGGTCGGCGCCTTCGGCAGCCAGGACAACGTGAACCGCGCCCGCGCGAAACTCAGCGCGCTCGGCCAGCCGGCCAGCGTGTCGCCGGCCAGCAGCGGCGGTGTCAGGCTGCAGCGCGTGCGCATTGGCCCTCTGGACAGCGTCGAGCGGGCCGACATCGTGCTGGCCCAGGTGCTACAGTCCGGCCTTACGGACGCCAAAATCGTGGTGGAATGATCGGCCGCCGCCCGGCAAAGGTCGTTCGCCAGGGTCCATAGAGGGGAGTTGTTGTCCATGTCCGCAGTCCGGATCCGCTTCGCCGCTGTGCTCGCCGCCGCGCTGGCGGCGGTTGGGGGCGTTCTGCCGGCCCGCGCCGCGACGATCGAGACGATCGCCAAGCAGGCGATCCTCATCGACATGACCTCGAACACCGTGCTGTTCGAGAAGAACGCCGACCAGCGCATGCCGCCGTCGTCCATGAGCAAGGTCATGACGATGTACATGGTCTTCGAGGCGCTGAAGGCCGGGCGGATGTCGCTGGAGCACACGCTGCCCGTCAGCGAGCGCGCGTGGCGCATGCAGGGCTCGAAGATGTTCGTCGAGCTGCACAACATGATCAAGATCGACGACCTGATCAAAGGCGTCATCGTGCAGTCCGGCAACGACGCCTGCATCGTCCTGGCCGAAGGTCTGGCCGGGTCGGAGCCCGCCTTCGCCGAGCAGATGAACAAGAAGGCGAAGGAAATCGGCCTGACCAGCAGCAACCTGACGAACGCCACCGGCTGGCCGGACCCCAATCATTACATGACCGCGCGCGATCTCTCGATTCTGGCGGAGCGGCTGATCAAGGACTTCCCGGAATACTATCACTACTACGCGATCCGGGATTTCCAGTACCACGGCATCAAGCAGGGCAACCGCAACCCGCTGCTCTACCGCGGCATCGGTGCCGACGGCCTGAAGACCGGCCACACCGACGCCGCCGGCTACGGCCTGACCGGCTCGGCCGAGCGCGAGGGGCGGCGCCTGATCCTGGTGGTCAACGGCCTGCCCAGCATGCAGGCCCGCGCGGACGAATCGGCCCGCCTGATCGAGTGGGGCTTCCGCGAGTTCAACACCTATGCCCTGTTCAAGGCCGGAGATACGATCGAGCAGGTGCCGGTGTGGCTGGGCGCGCAGGACACGGTGCCGGTCACCGTGCCGAACGACCTGAAGGTCACCATGGCCCGCGCCGACCGCCCGAACATGAAGGTGACGCTGGTCTCCAACGCGCCCGTCCAGGCGCCCATCCGCAAGGGCGACCCGGTCGGCAAGGTGATCATCAGCGCCCCCGGCGCGCCGGCCAAGGAGGTGCCCGTGGTCGCCGCGCAGGACGTGGAGAAGCTGGGCTTCTTCGGCCGCGCCGTGGCGGCGGCCAAGTACATCGTGCTGGGCGCCGGGTCGTAAGATGGCCGGGCGCGGACGGTTCATCACGCTGGAAGGCGGGGAAGGGGCGGGCAAGTCCACGCAGCTCCGCCTGCTGGCGGACGCGCTCGCCGCCTGCGGCATCGACGTGGTGGTGACGCGCGAGCCCGGCGGCTCCCCGGGTGCGGAGCAGATCCGCGCCCTGCTGGTCTCCGGCGACACCGGCCGCTGGAGCCCGGTGACCGAAGGGCTGCTGCACACCGCCGCCCGGCGCGACCATCTGGAGCGCACCGTGTGGCCGGCGCTGGACGCCGGGCGCTGGGTGCTGTGCGACCGCTTCTTCGACAGCACCATGGCCTACCAGGGCTACGGCCTCGGCCTGGGGCGGGAGCCCATCGAGACTCTGCAGCGCGTGGCGCTCGGCGACTTCCGGCCTGACCTGACGCTGATCCTCGACCTGCCCGTCGAGACCGGGCTGAAGCGGGCGTCCGACCGCCGCGGCGGCGAGGACCGGTACGAGCGCATGGACGTCGACTTCCACCGCCGCCTGCGCGACGGCTTCCTCGACATCGCCCGGCGGGAGCCGGCGCGCTGCGCCGTCATCGACGCGGCGCATCCGGTGGAGGCGGTGCAGGCCGCCATCCTGGACGCGGTCACCCGGCGCCTGGACGTGCGCGTGCCATAACGCCCGCCACCGCGTTGTGCCGGGCGACAGCGAGGGAGGCAACGATGCGGCGGGCTCTTCTGACGGCATTCCTGTTCTTGGCCCCCATGGCGGCGTCGGCATCGGCATCGGCGGCGCCGGACGACGCCTTCGGCGTCTGGCGCACCGCCAGCGGAGAGGCGGCGGTCGAGGTCGTGCCCTGCGACGGCCGGGCCTGCGGCCGGCTGATCTGGTACGTGGAAAAGCGCAGCGGCACCGACGCCGGCCGCGACAGCAAGAACCCGGACGAGGCGCTGCGCACCCGCCGCCTGTGCGGTCTGCCCATGATCGGCGGCTTCAAACGCACCGCCGAGGGATGGGAGGACGGCTGGATCTACGACCCGGAATCCGGCAACACCTACAGCGCCACCATGACGCCGGACGGCCGCGACCGGCTGCGCCTGCGCGGCTACGTCGGCATCCCGCTGCTCGGCCGGACCGAGGTGTGGCACCGGGCACCCGCAGGGCAGGAACGCTGCAGATAGGGGCCTCGCGCGCTCGCCGCGGGCGCGATCTTCCGGGATGATGCCGGTTTCCAAGCGGCCTGCCTTCCCCGAGATCGTGTCCCGGAGATCCGACAGCGTGCCTGCCCCTTCCTCGCCCCGCCGCGACGCGCCCGCACCGGGCGTGGTGACGGCGTCGCCCTGGCTGTTCCTGTGGACGTTCGTGCGCCGCCGCTACTGGGGGCGCACGCTGCTGCTGGCGCTCACCGCCGTCGGCGGCATCGGGCTGATGAGCTTCGAGCCGGTGGCGCTGAAGGCGCTGGTGGACGGGCTGGCCGCCGCGGGCGGGTGGAGTGGCGACGTGCTGTTCTGGTTCCTGGCGCTGGGCGGGCTGTGGATCGGCTCCGCCCTGTTCAACCGGGCGCGGGAGATCGTCGACCTCTACACCGGCCCGGCGTTGCGCCAGGACATTCAGTTCCAGCTGTTCGCCCACCTGATCGGGCACTCGCCGCGCTACTTCCAGGAAAACCACGCCGGCAAGCTGGGCCAGAAGATCAAGCAGGCGGGGCAGAGCGCCCTGCAGCTGATCGACATCCTGTCCAACGACATCGTGCGCATCGTCGTCGTGCTGTCGTTCAGCCTCACCCTGCTCTATGCGGCGCACACCGTCTTCGCCGTGCTGCTGGTCGGCTGGACGGCGGTGCAGATCGCCATCTCCGCGCTGCTGGCGCGGCGCTGCATCGCGCTGTCCCGCGCCTTTTCCGAACAGGTCGCGGCCTCCACCGGCCACATGGTGGACGTCATCGCCAATATCGAACTGGTGCGCGCCTTCGTCCGCCGCCAGCACGAGTTCGGCCTCGTGTCCGACACGCTGGGGAAGGAAGCCGAACGCTCGCGCGCGTTGCGCTGGTTCCTGGTGAAGATGTGGTTCGTCCTGTTCAACGCGCTGCTGGTCTTCCAGATCGCGCTGATCGGCATCGCCGTGTCCGAGGCGGTGGCCGGCCGCATGTCGGTGGGCGACTTCGCCATGGTGTTCTCGCTGGCCAGCATCGTCGGCATCAACGTGTGGAACCTGTCCACGCGCATGCTCGGGTTCTTCGAGAACCTCGGCAACCTGTCGGGTGCGCTGGAGCTGATCGCCCGCCCGCACGAGATCCTCGACCAGCCCGGCGCGCGGCCGCTGGCGGTCCCGGCCGGCGGCGTGGTCGTCGATGGCGTCCGCTTCGCGCACGCCGACGGCACCACGGTGTTCGAGGATCTGGACCTGACCATCGCGCCCGGCGAGAAGGTGGCGCTGGTTGGCCCGTCGGGGGCGGGCAAGAGCACGCTGGTGAAGCTGCTGCGCCGCCAGTACGAGCCGCAGCGGGGCCGCATCCTGATCGACGGGCAGGACATCGCCGAGGTCACGCTCGAATCGCTGAACCACGCCGTCGCCGAGGTGCCGCAGTCCCCGGCGCTGTTCCACCGCACCATCCGCGAGAACATCGCCTACGCCCGCCCGGACGCCGGGGAGGCGGAGGTGCTGGACGCGTCCCGCAAGGCGCACTGCCACGACTTCGTCCAGCAGCGGCCCAACGGCTATGAGGCGGTGGTGGGCGAGCACGGCGTGCGCCTGTCCGGCGGCGAGCGCCAGCGCGTCGCCATCGCCCGCGCGCTGCTGAAGGACGCGCCCATCCTTATCCTCGACGAAGCGACCTCGGCCCTGGATTCGGAAACGGAACGCCTGATCCAGGACGCGCTGTGGACGCTGTTCGAAGGCCGCACGGTGATCGCCATCGCCCACCGCCTGTCCACCATCACCGGCATGGACCGCGTCTTCTACATGGAACAGGGCCGCATCCTGGAATCCGGCAGCCACGCGGAGCTGCTGGCGCGCCAGGGCCGCTACGCCGACCTCTGGCGCCAGCAGGTCGGCGGCTTCCTGCCGAGCGAGGAGATGAACGGCGCGTGACCCGCTACGCGTTGCCCATGCCGCTCCTCATCCGGGCGATGAAGGCCGACACCAGCGACGAGAAGTCCTTTTCGGCCGATGCCGCCGCCTTGGTGTCCCCCTTGGTGTCCCCCTTGGTGTCCCCCTTGGTGTCCTGGGCCGCATCCTCCGTCTCCTGCGGTGGCGCGTCGGCGCGGGCACCGGCGAAGGGCAGGGGCGGGCGCTCTTCGGCGGCCGGCGCGCTCGTACGGTTGTTCGCTGCGAGGCCCGGATGCACGGACCGGTCGATCTGGCCGATGTCGCCGGCGCGCAGCTTGTCCATCAGACGCTCCTCGAAACCGGGGTCCTTGGCGATGTCGACGCCCAGGTTCTTCAGCTTCTGGTTCTCCATGACGTCGACGCCGCGCACCACGTGCACGCCCGGATGCCCGGCCGGCATCGGCAGCCCCGTCTTTCCCTCCGGCACCTTGATGCCCAGGCGGATTTCCGCCTCCCGCTGCATGTCCTTCATGGTCTCGCCGGCGTCGCGGAAGCCCGGCCGGTTCCTGCGCTCCTCGATCTCCGCCAGTTCCTTGCGGTCTGCGTCGGTCAGGCGGGCCGGCAGCATCTCCTTGTTCCAGCGCTGGCCGCGGACGTCGGCCAGCGGCAGGTTCATCGCCTGCTTCACCGTGTGGGCGGAGACCTTGCCCTCCTTGTAGAGGGTGGTGATCCTGTCCTGCGTCTCCTGGCTCAGCGCCTTGAAGGCGTTCAGCTGGTCGTGATCCATCTCCAGGTAGAGGGAATCGACGGACACGGTGTCGCCCGCCCGCGGCGGGGCGGGCGGCGCCATGATCGCGGCATAGGCCGCGCTGGCCGATTTGGCTTCGATGCCCCGGATCGCGCCAATCCCCTCGGGCAGCGTGGCATAGGTGAACTGCATGTTGGTGAAGCTCAGCATTCTTTTCCTCCCGCGCGTACGACACCGGCCAGGCACGCCTCTGCAAGCAATCCGTGCGCCAACGCTGGAACACGCATGTTTGCGTCGTTTCGCGGAAAGAAAGTTCGCCGTCGCGCCAGCGCCCGGCAAAATCTGCCGGGCCGGGGGAAGCGTTTGACCAGCGCCCCCGTGTTGCGCCACTGTGCGGCCATGCTGCCCCTTTCACCGATCGCCCGCCCGACGTGAGCCGCGCCGCCGCCCGCCCCGAACCGGACGGCGAGGACGATGCCCTCGCCCCGCGCCGCAACCCCGACCTGCTCGGCCATGAGGAGGCGGAGGCCACGCTGCTGGAGGCGTGGAACTCCGGCCGGCTGCCGCACGCCTGGCTGATCGGCGGCCCGCCGGGCATCGGCAAGGCGACGCTGGCCTTCCGCTTCGCCCGTTTCGCGCTGGCCAACGGCGGCCGCGATGGAGAAGACGGGCAGGGCGCCGGCCTGTTCGGCGCGCCGGAGCCGCCCTCCAGCCTGCGCATCGACCCCGGCCACCCGACGTTCCGCCGCATCGCCGCTTCCGGCCACGCCGACCTGCTGACCGTGGAGCGCCAGCGCGACGAGAAGCGCGACCGGCTGAAGCGCGACATCGCCGTGGACGACGTGCGCAAGATCGCGCCCTTCCTGCGCAAGACCTCGGCCGAGGGTGGCTGGCGTGTGGCGATCATCGACGGCGCGGATCGCATGAACACCGCCGGCCTGAACGCCATCCTGAAGATCCTGGAGGAACCGCCGCCCGGTGCGCTCCTGCTGCTGGTCAGCGACAACCCCGGCGGCATGCTCCCCACCATCCGCTCGCGCTGCCGAAAGCTGACGCTGAAGCCGCTGGCGGAGGACACGGTGATCGGCCTGCTGGGCCAGCACCGCCCGGACCTGTCGCCCGACGACCGCGAGGCGCTGGCGCGGCTGGCCGAGGGCAGCATCGGCCGCGCCGTGGCACTGGCCGACGCCGGCGGGCTCGACCTCTACCGCGAGCTGATGAAGCTGCTCTCGACGCTGCCGAAGCTCGACGTCGCCGCCGCGCACGCCTTCGGCGACAAGCTGACGCGCAAGCAGGACGACGGCCTGTACGAGACGGCGACCGACCTGCTGGTGTGGTGGCTGGCCCGCTTCGCCCGCGCGCTCGCCCGCGGGGCGTGGCCGGCCGAGGTGGTGCCGGGCGAGCACGCGCTTATGACCCGCTTCGCCAACGCCCGCGGCCTTGATCGCTGGATGGAGGTGTGGGAAAAGATCGGGCGCCTCTTCGCGCGCGCGGAATCCGCGAATCTCGATCGCAAACAGGTGGTTCTGAACGCCTTGCTGACGCTCGAGGCAGCCGCCACTTGAACAGAAGCCGGCAAGCCCATGCCGGCCGCAACACCCGAAGCGGGAGCACACCGACCATGGCCGGGTCGAAGACCTATTACCTGACGACGCCCATCTACTACGTGAACGACGTGCCGCACATCGGGCACGCGTACACCACGCTCGCGTGCGACGTGCTGGCCCGCTTCATGCGCCTCGACGGCTACGACGTGAAGTTCCTCACCGGCACGGACGAGCACGGGCAGAAGGTGGAGAAGTCGGCCCAGGCCGCCGGGGTCGAGCCGCAGGCCTTCACCGACCGGGTGTCGCAGAACTTCCGCGACCTCGTCGGCGTGATGAACTACTCCAACGACGACTTCATCCGCACGACCGAGCCGCGCCACGTCAAGTCCGTCCAGGCGCTGTGGACCAAGCTGGTGGAGAAGGGCGAGATCTACCTGGGATCCTACGCCGGCTGGTATTCCGTGCGCGACGAGGCGTTCTACGGCGAGGACGAGCTGACCACCACGCCCACGGGGAAGAAGATCGCCCCCACCGGTGCCGAGTGCGAGTGGGTGGAGGAGCCCAGCTACTTCTTCCGCCTGTCCGCATGGCAGGACCGCCTGATCGAGTTCTACGAGAAGAACCCCGACTTCATCGCCCCTCAGGGCAAGCGCAATGAGGTGATGTCCTTCGTCAAGTCCGGCCTGAAGGACCTGTCGGTCAGCCGCACCACCTTCAAGTGGGGCATCCCGGTGCCCGGCGACGACGCGCACATCATGTACGTTTGGCTGGACGCGCTGACCAACTACATCACCGCCGTCGGCTACCCGGACACCGACAGCGCCGACTACACCAAGTACTGGCCGGCCGACCTGCACATGGTGGGCAAGGACATCCTGCGCTTCCACACCGTCTACTGGCCGGCCTTCCTGATGGCCGCCGGCCTCCAGCCGCCCAAGCGCGTCTTCGCGCACGGCTGGTGGACGATCGAGGGGCAGAAGATGTCCAAGTCGCTGGGCAACGTCATCGCGCCCGAGACGCTGGTCGGCACCTACGGCCTCGACCAGACGCGCTACTTCCTGCTGCGCGAGGTGCCGTTCGGCAACGACGGCGACTTCAGCCACGCCGCCATGGTCCAGCGCATCAACGGCAACCTCGCCAACGACTACGGCAACCTGGTGCAGCGCGTGCTGTCGATGATCGGCAAGAACTGCGGCGCCAAGGTGCCGGAGCACGGGGACTTCACCGAGGCCGACAACCGGCTGCTGGGCGCCGCCCACGCGCTGCTCGACATCGTGCGGGCGGAGATCCGCGTGCAGGCCTTCCACAAGGCGCTCGACGCCATCTGGGCCGTCATCGGCGACGCCAACCGCTATGTGGACGAGCAAGCACCCTGGGCGTTGAAGAAGACCGACCCGGCGCGCATGGCGACCGTGCTCTACGTGCTGGCCGAGACGATCCGCCACTTGGCGATCCTGACGCAGCCCGTCATGCCGGACGCCTCGGCCAGGATCCTGGAGCAGCTGGGGCAGGGCGCCGACGACCGCGGCTTCGGCCGGCTGGGTCCGGCGGGCGCCTTGAAGCCCGGCACCGACCTGCCGGCGCCGCAGGGCGTGTTCCCTCGTTTCGTGGAAGAACCGAAGGCCTGATGATGCTGGTCGACAGCCACTGCCACCTGGATTTCCCCGACTTCGCCGAGGAGCTGGACGCCGTCGTCGATCGCGCGCGGGCGGCCGGGGTGGGGCGCATGGTCACCATCTGCACCTACCTCTCCCGCTTCGACCGCATCCGCGCGGTGGCCGAGCGCTACGACGACGTGCTCTGCTCGCTGGGCGTCCACCCGCATCAGGCGGCCGAGGAGATGTCCAACGAGACGGGGGGCGGCGTCACGGTCGACCGCCTCGTCGAGATGGCCAAGCACCCCAAGGTGATCGGCATCGGCGAGACGGGGCTCGACTACTTCTACGACAAGAGCCCGCGCGACGTGCAGCAGGAGTGCTTCCGCCGCCACATCGCCGCGGCGCAGCGCACCGGCCTGCCGCTGATCGTCCACACCCGCGACGCGGACGACAACACCTTCGCGCTGCTCCGGGAAGGGGCGGCGCGCGGGCCGCTGACCGGGTTGCTGCACTGCTTCAGCTCCGGCCGCGAACTCGCTGAAAAAGCTCTGGATTTGGGCTTTTATATCTCGCTGTCGGGGATCGTCACCTTCAAGAAGTCGGACGACCTGCGGGCGATCGTGAAGGACGTGCCGCTGGACCGCATCCTGGTCGAGACGGACGCCCCCTACCTCGCCCCCGTGCCGTTCCGCGGCAAGCGCAACGAGCCCGCCTATGTCGCCCACACCGCCGCCGCCGTCGCCGAGGTGAAGGGGATGAGCGCGCAGGAGTTGGCGCGGATCTCCACCGAGAACTTCTTCCGCCTGTTCACCCGCGCCGCACGCCCGGCACAGGCGGCGGCGTGAGCGCCGTCCGCGTCACGGTCCTCGGCTGTGGCGGCTCCGCCGGCGTGCCGGTGATCGGCAACCAGTGGGGCCTCTGCGATCCGTCGAACCCGAAAAACCGGCGGATGCGCCCATCGGTGCTGGTGGAGCAGGGCAGGGCGAGCATCCTCGTCGACACCACGCCCGACCTGCGCCAGCAGCTGCTCAACGCCGCCGTGACGCGGCTGGACGGCGTCGTCTACACGCACCACCACGCCGACCACGCGCACGGCATCGACGAGCTGCGCGAGATCTGCCGCCTGATGCAGCGGGGCCTGCCCGTCTACGGCATGGCCGAGCACCTGCATGAACTGGAGCAGCGCTTCGGCTACTGCTTCGAGCCGCTGCCGGAGGGTTATCCCGTCTACCGGCCGGTGCTGATCCCCAATCCCGTGGACGGGCCGTTCGAGGTGGCCGGCGTGCCCATCGTGCCGTTCCTTCAGGACCACGGCTACATGATGACGCTCGGCTTCCGCTTCGGGCGTTTCGCCTACTCCACCGACGTCATGAAGCTGGAGGAGGAGGCCTTCGCGGCGCTGGAGGGCATCGACACCTGGGTGGTCGACTGCACGCGCGAGGACCCGCATCCGGTGCACGCCCACCTGGAGCTGACGCTGGAGTGGATCGCCCGCGTCAAGCCGCGCCGGGCGTACCTGACGCACATGAACAACACGCTCGACTACGACACCCTGCTGGCCAAGCTGCCGCCGGGCGTCGAGCCGGCCTACGACGGGCTGGTCATCGACGTGCCCGGCGCCTGACATTGGGCCTCATGGGCGCCGGACATCAATCGTCCGGCATCAGCAGGGCCAGCCGGCTGGCGATGAAGCGGTCGCCGGCGGCCCGCGCCGCCTGGTCCGCGATATTCGCAGCCAGCCCGAACTTCTCCCGGTAAAGCTTTGACGTGGCGGCGATCGCGGAGGGCAGGGCGGCCTTCGCCGCCTTCACCTGCGCCTCCGGCCACAGGTCGAAATCCTTCCAGGCGTGGAAGGCGGCCGCCGCCTTGGTGCGCGTCTCGGCCATCTTGCGGGCCTCGGCCGAATGCGGCGCCTCCAGCAGCGTGCTCGGCACCAGGGAGGCCTGCAGCGCGTCGATCATGAACTGGCGCTCATAGCCGATGCGGATGCTGCCGCGCTCGTCCAGCGCCGGGGCGATGGCCGGATCCAGGTGGGTGGCCAGCTTCTTCCATTCCGGCAGGTCGTAGACCGACTTCACGTCGTGGCAGACCTCCGGCGTGGCGTCGCGCGTGCTGCCCCAGAACGGACCGAACGCCTCGAACGCCGGCTGGCCATGCTTGGTGAACAGGAAGCACGGCGCCTCAAGATCGGTCAGCGACAGGACGTGGCGCAGGAACATCAGCATGTTCTCCGCCGGTCCGCCCGCGACGTCGCCAAGGTTCCTAATCTCTTCAAGGAGATACGGATCGTTCTTCGGAAGTCCGGTGTCGATCACCTCGGCCACCAACCGGCGCACCTCGCCCTGGCGGTCGGGCACGGCCACCGTCCCGGAATGGTAGAGGTAAACGAGCCAGGCCTTTGCCGCCGCACCCTCATAACGGGCCAGTGCCGCGGCCGCACCTTTCGGATCCTTCGGGATGCCGGCGACGATGGCGCCGATGCGCTTCTGCGCCGTGCGCAGCGACTCCGCCATTTCCTCGGTGCGCCGGTCGTAGGCGGCGGCGCAGACGTCGGCCTTGGCCTTGTCGGCGCAGGCCTTGTCGCGCTGCGTCAACCACGCCGTCTGCGCCTTGAGCACGGAGTCGCGATCGCCCGGCGCGCTGTAGCCGAGCAGGTCGGCGTAGGTCTGCGCCATCTGTTCATCGGCCGACCTGAGCCCGGCGCTGGCGCAGACCGTCTTCTCGGCCGGCGTGGCCGCCTTGGCGCAGTCGAAGCTCTGCGCCAGGGCGGGCATGGCGGCAAAGGACAGGACAAAGGCGGCACCGGCGAGGCAACGGCGACGAAGGCTGCGGCGAACGGGCGTCGTCATACGGATCAAACCCTTGGATTGGGAGCCGCCGGAGATTAGTGCATTGCAGCGGCCACCGAAAGCCACGGCTTGCCGCAACCGCGGTGGCAATTCGTGGCCAGCCGCCCTGCCGCCCCGCTTTGCCCTATAATTTCCATAATCTAGCTTATGCGACTTTTGTGTGGGCACCGCCGGATGTCCTGCCTCAGGACCCCAGCAGGCGGCGCACCGGTGCCAGCCAGCCGGCACCGCGCAGCCGGGCCACCTCGCCTTCCAGTTCGGCGATGCGCGCGCGCAACGCGTCCGTGGCATCCGCCGGAACCGGGTTCGGGGGTGCGGCGGGTGCCGTGTGGCGCGCGTACCAGTGACGGTAGGATCGCTCCGGATCGGTCGCCTGGAACGGATCGGCGAAGGTCTGGGCGACGTCCGGGTGATGACGCAGGAAGGTGCGCTCGGCCCGCGTCACCGGGACGCCGTCGTCGTACGCGCCGTAGGGCCACGCGCGGGCGGACTCCCGCGCCTGCCCTTCCGCCTCGCAGGAGCGGATGTACCAGTCGCGCAGGATCTCCAGCGCCGGCTGATGCCGGCCGTAGGTGTCGAGCATGGTGCGCTGGGCGCCGCTGTCGAACCCGGAAAAGTGATAAAAGACAAGCGGTTCGCCGTTGACCTTGAAGCCGTCTTCGAAGCTGCCTTCGACCCTGCGGTGCGTCAGGTTCCACGTTGAGACGTTGCAGCCGGGATGGCGGACGATGCCCAGCGTCGGGAAATAGGCCGGCGCGTGGTCGAGCCAGCGCTGGTCGGTGAACAGCCCGTGCGGCACGTCGTCGAAGCAGAAATGCTCCAGCCGGTGCCGCCACCACGCGCCGAAGCGCCGCCCCTCCGGCCGGTTGGCGACGCCGACGAAACCCAGGTTGTAGATGCCGTGGCACATGGCCACCAGTTCGTTGTCGCGGATCGCCTGCAGGTCCGTCTCCGGCTCGCAGGCGTGCGGCGTCAGGATCAGGTCGTGCCGCTCCAGCGCCTCGACCAGCGGGTCGAGCGGGCCGAACAGCGCGATGTCCGGGTCGAAGTAGAGAACGCGCCGGCACCCCTCCTCCGCCAGAAGCCGGTCCACCGCGAATCCCTTCACGGCGGTGGACGCCTCGACCAGCGTGTGGATGAACAGCCAGGGCTTGATGCCGTTCGGCATCACCCCGTCGGCCAGCCCGGCGGCGGCGAAGTCGGACACGGTGTGGATGCGGTCGAACGGCTCGTCCGCCGGGTCCAGGTCGGCGGGCCAGTCCTCCACCAGCACCAGGTGGAACGTCGCCCCCGGATGCCAGCGCCGGACGGAGCGCGCCAGCACCCGCGCCTTGGGCAGGTAGTTGGCGGCGACGCTGGTGAAGACGTGCGTGCCGTCCGGGATTCGGGGTTCGGTCACGCGGCCTCCAGGCGGTCATGCAGCACGTGGCGGTTGCCGGCCAGCGCGGCCAGCACCTCCGGCCGCGCCATCAACTCGGGGAAGTCGGCGCGGAACCGGCGGAACACCTCGGTTACCTCCAGGTCCACCCGTTCCGTGCTCTCGCGGATCGTGTTGCTGGCGTGCACGCGGTAGCGCGTGAGGTACTGCGGCAGGTAAAGCGGCACGCCCAGCGCCGCGGCGCGCAGCGCGAAGTCCCAGTCGTGGACGTAGCGGTAGTCGGCGAAGCCCCCCACCCGCTCCCACAGCGCCTTGGTGAACATCATGTTGGAGGTGGTGGCGATGAAGTTCTGGTTGGCCAGCAGCGGCAGCAGGTCGTTGCGCGCCAGCAGGCCGGCCACGTCGAATCCGGGCGGGAACGGGTATTCCGGGTCGAGAGGCCCGCGCTTGCGGCCCAGCGGCCGGCTCTCCTCGTCCATGATCAGGACGTGGCCGGCGACGAAGTCCACCTTGGTCTTGCGCACGCGCACCGCGCAGGCGGCGAAGCGGTCGGGCAGGAAGGAATCGTCGGAGTTCAGCACCGCCACCCACGGCTGGCGTGCCGCCTCGACCAGCTGGTTGAGCCGTGCGTGCGCGCCGGCGTTGCCGCCGCCCGGCGGCGTCAGGTTGCGCACGCGCGCCCCGTGTGGCGCGGCGATGCGCTCCAGCAGGTCGGCCGAGCCGTCGCGCGAGCCGTCGTCCACCACCAGGATCTCGGTGACGAGCCGCGCGCGCAGCGCCGACACCAGCCCTTCCAGGATGTAGGCGCGGTGGTTGTAGACGGGAATGGCGACCGAGAACATGCGAACCCCCTGCCCTTCCTCAGCGGCCCTGCACGGCGCGCAGCCACAGGTAGGCGCGCACCAGCGCCGGCTTCTGCCGTGCCCAGGCGCGCAGCCGGCCGACGGCGCTGCGGCGCGGCGGATGCCACGCCGGCACGGCCGCACCCTGCCCCTCCACCGCCCCGCCCTGCGCCGGCAGGCCGGTGGCCGCACTCTGCACCGCGCGGTTGACGCGCTGGCGGAAGCTTTCCAGCGCGCAACGGCAGCCGGACGCCAGATTGGCGCCGGCCGGGGCCGACAGGATCCAGCCCTCGGCGAAGGCCAGCGACAGCGCCGCCTTCATCGCCTCGCCGTCGCCGGGCGCGTGGCTGTCGTAGAGGCGGCTCCAAGACTTCACGCCCTCGATCATGGCGAGATAGTCGGCGACCGCCCCGGCATCGCCGCTTCCCGCCGTGCCCGCCAGGGACGATTCCAGCCGGGCGAGACCAAGGCCATCCAGAATCTCCGCCCCGTGCCGGGCGACCAGGGCGCGGGCCAGCGGCGCGGCGTCCGCGTGGCGGCGCATCAGCCCCTCCAGGTTCCAGCCCGCGGCATCGACGGCGAAGGCCGCCGGCGCGTGGAACAGGCGGACGTCGGTTCCGCCCGCGGCGCGGCGGAACGCCAGTTCCACGGCGTCCAGTGCCGGGCCGCCGGCATACGGCGCGAAGGCGGTGTCGAATCCCTCGGTCGCCCAATCGGTTGCCAGTGATTTCTTCACAGACAGGTTGAGGCCGCGCGCCGCGCGCCAGTCGTGCCAGCCATAGGGCGTCAGGTCACTGCCGACGGCCTCCGGCGCCAACGGCTCCAGCAATTCGCTGCCCAGCGTCGGGCGTTCGGCCCACCCCACCCGGCCCAGCACCAGCGTGCCCGGCGACGGCCAGCGCGCGTGCACCTCGGCGTGCGCCTTGAAGAAGCCGGAGTCGGCCGGCCGCACCGTGTCGTCCAGGAACAGGACCACCTCGTGGCGGGCCAGCGCGGCGCCCAGGTTGCGGGCGGCGGCGGGGCTCGCCGCGTCCTCCAGGCGGCGCCACGTCAGGCGCGGCTCCTCGGCCGCCAGCGCCTCCAGCCGGGCCGGCGTGTCGTCCCGCGAGCCGAGGTCGACGACCACGAACTCCAGTTCCTGCCCCTCGCCATGGCGGCGGCAGGCGGCCAGCGTCTCCATCAGGGAGGCGCCGCGGTCGCGGGTGGGAATGACGATGGACAGGGAGGGCATGCGGCGCGGGGCGGTGTCTGGGCTCGGTTGCGTCGCAGTTAGAGGGGGTGGCCCTTCCTTGTCAACAGAAGGCGGTCGCCCGGCCGCTCCCGGCCGCTACCACATACAGGGTATTCCCGGCAGGCTATTCCTAACCCGGCCGGCCTAGGACGCCTGGTTTCGGAGTGCCCCGGGCGGGCGTCGCCGGAGTGAGAATGCCCGCTTGCCATGGGCTGGGGGGGGCGATAGCATCCGCCCGCCTCATTACGGACCCGTTTCCATTCAGGATCCGATGCCACTCGACGCCCGCACGGCCGCCCTGCCCAACGCCAGACCGACGAGCGGCGCCCAGCGGCTGGCCTCGCTGTCCATCGTCATTCCCACCTACAACCGCGGCGACCTGCTCGCCGAGACGGTGGAGGCGGTGGCGCGCGCGGCCGAAGGACTGGAGCACGAGTTCGTCATCATCGACGACGGCTCCAGCGACCAGACGCCGCAGATCCTCGCCGACCTCGCCGGGCGCCTTCCCGGCGTGGTGTGGAGAAGCATCCCCAACGGCGGCCCCGGCCAGGCGCGCAACCTCGGCGCGTCGATGGCGAAAAACGACGTCGTCGTGTTCCTGGGCGACGACATCCAGCCGTGCAACCGCGACTTCCTGCGCGTCCATGCCGAGTTGCACGCCGCCAATCCCGATCCCGGCTTCGCCGTGCTGGGCAAGGTCGTGTGGCCCGATCGTCCGGAAGCGGACATCAGCTTCGTCATGGCGCACATACAAGGCAAGGGCGGCGAGCAGTTCGGCTATGCCGACTTCACGCCGTTCACCGAACTCGACTTCCGCTTCTTCTATACCGCCAACATTTCCGTAAAGCGGAACGTCGTCGCCGATTGGCACGCCGAGGGGTTCAGCGACACCTACCACCTGTACGGTTTCGAGGACATCGAATTCGCGTATCGGCTGTCCAGGACGCGTACCGGACTGCGGATCTTCTACACGCCGGCATCGGTTGGCACGCACCACCATCCCTACACGGTCGCAGGCTTCATCGGACGGCAGGTGAACGCCGGGCACATGGCCAAGGTGTTCATCGACCAGCACCCGGAAGTGGCCGACTTGATCGGTGTCGGTCCGCTGGTGCGGGCGCTGCAAAGCGCCGACGACGGCAGCGGCGACCGCGAGCTTGCGGACCTCATGTCGGTGGTCGATGGCCTCAAGGCCTGGGCGCGCCTGCTCGAGACGGAGCACCGTATCGGTTCGCAGCACTGGCACGACGACGTCCTGCGCGGCGTCTTCGAGATGAGCTACCTTCAGGGCTTCATCCAGGCCTGGGATCAGCCCGATGCCAATCACACGGCCGCCCACCGCCTCATTCTCGAACGTTTCAGCCGCCATATGCAGCGGTCGCTGCGGACGGAAATCCTTGGCGATGTAATCCCGTTGGCCAAGGTGCTTCCCTGGGCGGCACACCGTTTCCTTTAGAACTGGGCCCCGATCCTCAAGGGGATTCCATAACAGCCGGCAGAGGACGGAGGCTTTTCGATGCGCATAGCGATGATAGGCACGGGCTACGTCGGTCTGGTGTCGGGCGCGTGCTTTTCCGAATTCGGCGTGCACGTGTGCTGCGTCGACAAGGACGCTTCCAAGATCGAGCGCCTGAAGCGCGGCGAGATCCCCATCTATGAGCCCGGCCTGGACGACCTGGTCGCCCGCAACGTCGCCGCCGGGCGGCTGTCCTTCACCACCGAGCTGAAGGAGGCCATGGCCGGCGTCGACGCCGTCTTCATCGCCGTGGGCACGCCGTCGCGCCGCGGCGACGGCCACGCCGACCTCTCCTACGTCTACGGTGCCGCCGAGGAGATCGCCGCCCACCTC
>NZ_DASPMG010000034.1:0-4572 GCF_035627195.1 Azospirillum sp. | reverse complement strand
CGCGGGCAGCGCCGGGCGCTGACCGGCAAGGACGTCGCCATGGTGTTCCAGGAGCCGATGACCAGCCTGAACCCATGCTTCACCGTGGGCTTCCAGCTGATGGAATCGCTGAAGGCGCACGAGGGGCTGTCGGGCCGCGCGGTCAAGCGGCGCGCCATCGAACTGCTGGAGCAGGTGGGAATCCCGGCGCCGGAAAGCCGCCTGTCGGCCTTCCCGCACCAGCTGTCGGGGGGCATGAACCAGCGGGTGATGATCGCCATCGCGATCGCCTGCAACCCGCGCCTGCTGATCGCCGACGAGCCGACCACCGCTCTGGACGTCACCATCCAGAAGCAGATCCTGGATTTGCTGGTGCAACTGCAGAAGGAGCGGGGGATGGCGCTGATCCTCATCACGCACGACATGGGCGTGGTGGCGGAAACGGCGCACCGCGTGGCCGTGATGTACGCGGGCCAGGTGGTGGAGACGCGCGCCGCGCGCGACCTGTTCGAACGGCCGCAGCACCCCTACACCGGCGCGCTGCTGGACGCGCTGCCGGAACGGGCGCTGGGGCGGCGCCGGCTGCCGACCATTCCCGGCGTGGTGCCGGGCATCGCGGACCGGCCGGAAGGCTGCCTGTTCAACCCGCGCTGCCGCTTCGCCCAGGCCGACTGCCGCCGGCTGCGCCCGCCGCTGTTTCCGGATCCGGAGGGGCTGGCGCGCTGCTACTACCCGTTGGGCGGCGACATGTGGGGGGCGCCGGCATGACCGACGCTGTGGTTCTGGAAGCGAAGGACCTGCGCAAGCACTACGCGGTGCGGCGCGGGCTGTTCAAGCCGGCGGCGCTGGTGCGGGCGCTGGACGGCGTGTCGTTCCGGCTGGAGGCCGGGAAGACGCTGGCGGTGGTGGGCGAGTCCGGCTGCGGCAAGTCCACGCTGGCGCGCGCCGTCACCATGATCGAGCCGCCGACGGCGGGCCAGCTGCTGTACGACGGGCGCGACGTGGTGGGGCGCTCCGCCGCCGAGATGCGGGAGTTGCGGCGCACCGTGCAGATGGTGTTCCAGAACCCCTACGGCTCGCTGAACCCGCGCAAGACGGTGGGCGCCATCCTGGCCGAGCCGCTGGTGGTGAACACGAAGACCCCCAAGGCCGAACGGCGCGAGCGCGCGCTGGCGATGATGGCGCGGGTGGGGCTGCGCCGCGACCAGATCGACCGCTACCCGCACATGTTTTCCGGCGGGCAGCGCCAGCGCATCGCCATTGCCCGCGCGCTGATGCTGAACCCGCGCGTGGTGGTGGCGGACGAGCCGGTGTCGGCGCTGGACGTGTCGATCCAGGCGCAGGTGCTGAACCTGATGATGGATTTGCAGGAGGAACTGGGCCTCGCCTACCTGTTCATCAGCCATGATTTGAGCGTGGTGCGGCACATCGCCGACGCGGTGATGGTGATGTACCTCGGCCGCCCGGTGGAGCACGGCCCCAAGGACGTGGTGTTCGCCCGGCCGCGCCACCCCTACACCCGCATCCTGCTGGCCGCCACGCCGCGCGTGAACCCGGAGCTGCGCGCCGAGCGCGTGGTGCCGAAGGGGGAGCTGCCGTCGCCGCTGAACCCGCCGCCCGGCTGCCCCTTCCACCGCCGCTGCCCGCACGCGCGGGAGAACTGCGCCGTGGACGTGCCGGCGCTGCGCGACGTGGACGGGCGGCTGGTGGCGTGCCATTACGCCGAGGAGATGGCGTGATTCACCAAGTGGACAAAGTTGACGCGTTGGTGAATGCTGAAACCCTGCATTGTGTATAGACGTCGAGGCGGGGGCAGGGTGATGCGGCGAACCTTTATGTGTCTGGCGCTTCTGTTCGGCTTGTCCGGGTGCGCAGCGAACCTTCAACGGGCACCGACGCTGGTGGGGACGCACGAAGGCAAGTCACTGTATAGCATCGACGGCTACACCGACTGGGGCGAGACCCGGGAAGCCGATGCCCGTGCCTATGCCGAAAAGTTCTCCAAGCTTCACTGCAAGGCGGACGCGAACATCGTGCGCTTTGAATCTGGGGAGTTGAGTACCAACGGCGGCATCCGGTTCCGGCAATGGATGGCTGCCTATACCTGTGACAGGCCCAATTGATTGCCCGCCTGAGACCGCAGGACGGGAGGATGTCAGTTCGCTGGCCGCACATGCCGCGGAAGGGACACCGCTTGACCTCCCCGGCGTCCTGCGTGCACAACCATAGGGGATAATCCTTAGGTGGTGAATGATGGGCGCGGGGGGCTGGCGGCAACGCGTCTGGGTCGATGCCCGGCCGTGGTGGATCCTGGCCGTGGTCCAGTTGGGCAACCTGATGCCCAGCATGGACGGGTCGATGGTCGGCATCGCGCTGCCGGCCATGGCGGACGCCACGGGCATTCCGCTGGGCACCCTGCAATGGGTGGTCACCAGCTATTACCTGACCGGCGCCGTCGTCGTGCTGATCGCCGGGCGGCTGGGCGACCTGCTGGGGCGCGGGCGGCTGTTCACCTTCGGCTTCGTGCTGTTCGCCGCCGCCTCCGTGGGCTCGGCGCTGGCGCCGAACCTGCCGCTGCTGCTGACGTGCCGCGTGCTGCAGGCCATCGGCGGGGCGAGCCTGGTGGCCAACGGCAACGCCATCATCACCAGCACCTTCACCGACGGGCGGCGCGGCTTCGCGCTTGGGTTGAACTCCACCATCCTGGCCGGCGGCATCGCGCTGGGCTACGTGGTCGGCGGGTTCCTGGTCGACGGGTTCGGCTGGCGGTCGGTGTTCCTGGTCAACCTGCCCATCGGCGTCGCGGCCACGGTGCTGTCGGTGCTGGTGCTGCAGACGCGGCCGGCGGCGCGCAAGCCGTTCCGCTTCGACTATGTGGGCGCGGTGCTGCTGGCGCTGGCGGTGAGCGGGCTGCTGATCGGGCTGCAGCAGCTGGGCCGGCACAAGGCGCTGACCGGCGACGCGCTGGCGCTGCTGGGCGGCGGCGTGGCGGCGCTGGCGGCGCTGATCGCGGTGGAGCGGCGGGTGAAGAGCCCGCTGCTGCCGCTGGAGGTGTTCGCGCAGCGCAACGTCTCCGTCGGGCTGGCGGCCATCGCGCTGTTCTGCGCGACGCTGGCGGCCAGCGGCATCCTGCTGCCGATCTATCTGCAGGGCATCCTGGGCGTGGGCGCGGCGGAGGCCGGGCTGGCGCTCGCCCCGTACTCCATCACCATGTGCCTGCTCGCCCCGTTCTCCGGCATCCTGGCGGAGAAGTTCAACGCGGCCTGGATGATGGCCGGCGGGGCGGCGCTGGCCATGGCGGTCACGGTCGGCTACGCGCTGCTGGGCCTCGACGGGCCGCTGATGGCGGTATCGCTGGGGCAGCTGCTGATCGGGCTGGCTGCGGGGGTGTTCTTCGCGCCCAACCGGGTGATCCTGTTCTCCGGCCTCGCCGACGGCTACCTGGGCGTGGTGTCGGGGCTGATGCAGCTGACCCGCCAGCTGACCTACGCCGTGGTCATCGCCGCTTCGACCCTGGCCGTCACGCTGGCGGTGGAGCCGTACGGCAACCTGTCGGACCTGTCGGCGGACAACGCCGTCTCCCCCGCCTTCGAGGAGGCGATGGTGGGGACGATGGCCGCCGTCTACCTCGTGCTTGCCGGGCTGCTGGCCGGGGCGGTGGCGCTGTGCCTGTGGCACGCCCACACCCGCGCCCGCGCCGCCGCCGCTTCCGCCCAACCCCTCACCCCCGCCACGGAGCCCTCGCCATGACCGACGCGGCTGCACCGGGCCGCCTGCTGGCCCGCCTGACCGTCAACACCGACCGCAAGATGCTGACCGCCGTCTGCGCGCTGGTGCGGGAAACGGCGCGCTGCGCCGGCTTCGACGAGCGCCATTCCCAGCACCTGGAGCTGGCGGCGGAGGAGGCGGGCATCGTCGTCATCGAGCAGTCGTTCGAAGGGCGCAGCGACGGCCAGTTCGACCTGACGATTTCCGACGAGGGGGCGCGCTTCGTCATCGCCGTGCACGACCTGGGCCTGCCGTTCGACTGGTCGAAGGCCGAGGCGGCGGAGAGCACCAGCCTGTCCATCCAGCTGCTGCGCTCGCTGACCGACGAGATCCGCTTCGTCAACCTGGGCAAGCAGGGCAAGCGGATCGAGTTCATCGTCAACCGCTCCGAGCGGGAGCTGGAGAACCCCTGCCTCGAATCCCTCAGCCACACCGCGGCCGAGGTGCCGGCGGCCCCGGCCGACACGCCGCTGGAGCTGCGCCTGCTGAACCCGGAAGCGGACGGCATCGCGCTGGCGCGCTGCATGTTCAACGTCTACGGCTACAGCTATCACGAGGTCGTCTACTTCCCCGAGCACCTGCGCGACCTGATCGAAAAGGGGCTGCTGTTCTCCCTGGTCGCGGTGACGCCGGAGGGCGAGGTGGCCGGGCACCAGGGGCTGAAGAAGGACCGCCCGGACGCCCGCGTCGCCAATGTATCCATGGGGGCCGTCGATCCGCGCTTCCGCGGCCGCAAGCTGTTCGAGCGGCTGAAGGAGGACGCGTTCGGCCGCGTCAAGGCGCAGGGGCTGCTGGGCCTGTACGGCGAGGCGGTGACGCTGCACC
>NZ_DASPMG010000033.1:0-8465 GCF_035627195.1 Azospirillum sp. | reverse complement strand
CTGGAGCGCGACAAGATCGGCGCGGAACTGAAGGACGTCACCGACCAGATCGCCGATTACCTGGAGACGCTGGCCAACCGCGCGAAGCTGCTGGGCATCCTGCGCGACGCGCTGGTGGAGATGAAGGAGCGGTTCGGCACGCCGCGCCGCACCGAGATCCAGGACCTGGAGTTCGAGGCCGACATCGAGGACCTGATCCAGCGCGAGGACATGGTCGTCACCGTCAGCCAGTCGGGCTACGTGAAGCGCGTGCCGCTGTCCACCTACCGCGCGCAGAAGCGCGGCGGCAAGGGCCGGTCCGGCATGAGCATGAAGGCGGAGGACGCGGTCCCCGACCTGTTCGTCGCCAACACGCACACGCCGCTGCTGCTCTTCTCCACGCGCGGCATCGTCTACAAGCTGAAGGTCTACCGCCTGCCGCTGGGCAACCCGCAGGCGCGCGGCAAGGCCTTCGTCAACCTGCTGCCGCTGGAGGAGGGGGAGACCATCTCCACCGTCCTGCCGCTGCCCGAGGACGAGGGCACCTGGGGCGAGCTGCACGTGATGTTCGCCACCTCCAAGGGCGGCGTGCGCCGCAACAAGCTGTCGGACTTCGCCAACATCCGCTCCAACGGCCTCATCGCCATGAAGCTGGAGGAGGAGGGCGAGCGCCTGATCGCCGTGCGCACCTGCACCGAGGACGACGACGTGCTGCTGGCCACCCGCGACGGCCGCTGCATCCGCTTCCCGGTGCCGGAGATCCGCGTGTTCGCCGGCCGCACCTCCACGGGCGTGCGCGGCATCAAGCTGATGGGCGGCGACGAGATCATCTCCATGTCCATGCTGCGCCACGTCGAGGCCTCGCCCGGCGAGCGCGCCGCCTACCTCAAGAAGAAGAAGGAGGAGGGGCTGGACATGGTGGGCGAGTCGGCGCCGGAGGCCGACGAGATCCCCGCCGACACCGTCACCCTGACGCAGGAGCGCTACGACGAGCTGAAGCGGCTGGAGCAGTACGTGCTCACCGTTTCCGACCGTGGCTTCGGCAAGCGCACCTCGTCCTACGAGTACCGCACCAGCGGCCGCGGCGGGCAGGGCATCTGGAACATGGAGATGGGCGAGCGCAACGGCTCGATCGTCGCGGCGTTCCCGGTGACCGACGCCCACCAGGTGATGATGGTGACCAACGGCGGCCAGGTGATCCGCATGCCGATCCACGACGTGCGCGTGGCCGGCCGCAAGACCCTGGGCGTCACGCTGTTCCGCGTCGGCCCCGAGGAGCGCGTCGTCTCCGTCGCCTCCATCGAGGAGGAGGAGGACGCCAACGGAAACGGCAACGGCGACTCCAATGGCGACGTGAACGGTGACGTGAGCGACAACGCCAATGGCGAGAGCAACGGTGAAGCCGGCGGCGTGAACGGGGACACCCCGGACAGCAGCAGCCCGGAATCGACGGACTGACCGGATAAGGCCGGAAGGGAGCCACCATGTCCAAGCGCCGCATCGGGGTCTATCCCGGCACCTTCGACCCCATCACCAACGGGCACCTGGACATCATCCAGCGCGCCTCGCGGCTGGTCGACCACCTCGTCGTCGGCGTCGCCCGCAACGCCGGCAAGGGCCCGCTCTTCTCGACGGACGAGCGGGTGGCGATGGTGCGCGAGGACGTGGACGCGCTGGAGAAGAACGGCTGCACCATCGAGGTGCAGCCCTTCGACAACCTGCTCATGCACTTCGCCATGGAGTGCAAGGCCGGCGTCATCATCCGCGGCCTGCGCGCCGTCTCGGACTTCGAATACGAATTCCAGATGGCCGGCATGAACGCGCGTCTCAATCCGAAGATCGAGACGATGTTCCTGATGGCGTCGGAGCGTCACCAGTTCATCTCCTCGCGCTTCGTGAAGGAGATCGGCCGCCTGGGCGGCGACATCACGCAATTCGTCTCCCCGCGCGTGGTGAAGCACCTGGGCGACCGCTTCGCGCTGGAGGCCGGCGCCGACGACGCCAAGAAGATGCAGACGCTGAAACAGTGACGGACGGTTGACCGGAAGGCCGGCACCCCCTATGGTGCCGCCCTCCCGACGTCCTTGGGAGCGCGTAGCTCAGTCGGTAGAGCAACTGACTTTTAATCAGTAGGTCCTGGGTTCGAATCCCAGCGCGCTCACCATCATCAGCAAAGGCCCCGCGCGTTCCGCCGGGGCCTTTGCTTTTGCGGCCCGACGTCGACCATGTTTCACAGCGGAACGCCCGGCCCCGCACGGGGACGCCGTTCCAGACGACGAGGACCATGATGGACAGCGACTTGAAGTGCCCCCAGTGCAATTCCGAACACGTCTACAACGACGGCAGCCTCTGGATCTGCCCGGAGTGCGCCCACGAATGGAACCCCGATGCCGCCGGCGCCGCCGGTGCCGAGGCGTCGCAGGATCCTGTCATCCGTGACGCCAACGGCAACGTGCTCGCCGACGGCGACTCCGTGACCGTGATCAAGGACCTGAAGGTCAAGGGCTCGTCGCTGGTGGTCAAGGGCGGCACCAAGGTGAAGAACATCCGTCTGGTCGACGGCGCCGACGGCCACGACATCGCTTGCAAGATCGACGGCATCGGCGCCATGAACCTGAAGTCGGAGTTCGTGAAGAAGGCGTAGGGCGCTCATTCACCGACAGACCGTCCCCTGCGCAGCGGGGGCGTGGAGCCGGCGCCGCAGGCAACGAGCGCCGAAGGCGATCGTAGGCGGAGCGCGGTCGCCCGACTTGCGGGCGACCGTGGTGGCCGAGCGTAAGCGAAGGCCGGGTGGGGGCAAGTGTCGGCAAGGATCAGCCGCCCTCCGTAGGTTGGGCTAAGCCGCAGGCGCAGCCCAACGGCAGACAGCTTCCAAAGCGAAACTCCAAAGCGAAACGCCATGTGCCTTTTCCTGGGAAGGCAGATGGCCTCATCGTTGACACGCACTGGCGATCAGCCCCAAGCTTCAAGCCCCTGGGCCTCACCTACCAGGAAGTAGGCGCGCTAGCCGACCGTAACGCCGCGCAAGCGGACACCCGGTCAGGTGGGGTGGCGGCGCGCTGAAAACTTTGGCAATGTATAAGAAGATAACTCCTTTTCAGTAGAGCTTTGTAGATGCGCGAAAGAGCTAAAGAATGCCTTAGCAGGGCACATGCTCTATTGAGTGCAGGGGATGAGGCAAGTATCCGTTATGCATGCCTTGAAATTTGCTTGGCCCTTGAACTGCTTTGTTATGAAAAACTAGAAGCATTTATCGTCGACCTCCCCATAGAAAAAGCGTCCTCATGGCGTCCAAAAGACGTAATGGCCGCTATTTTGGAGCTTGACCCTGACGCTGAGCAAGATATGAAGGTAACGTTTTGGAAGGATGACGAGGGTGGGTTGCCAGGTCCGGAAATCACTCTCGGCGAATATAAGACATTTGGTGGAAAATGGGCAAATAAGGCTCACAACACACTTAGCTCATTCCTTCACGCCCCTACTTTAGATGACAACCGAAACGGTCGCGCGCCCAATCCTATCGCAAAGAAGAGGTCGATTGAAGATATATACGAAAAGTTATTATGCATAGCGTCGTCTAACATTACTAGTGTGAGATACTCGCCATCTATAGTAAATTTTGAATGTTCTGAATGTCACGCGAAAATAAAAAGAAAAGATGCTGGGCTTATTCATCATAAAAGCGTAGAGTGCTTTAAATGCAAGGCCCTATACCTTGTGGAGCGCACCGGGGATGGCGTGTATTTTACGCTCAAGGAAGCGGGGTTTCGCTGCGTGTCCTGTGGCGGGCTCAATGTCGTTGGTCAGCATATGCTAAAGCATGGGAAAGAGATCTCCTGCAATAAATGTTCATTCAAGAATACGATTGTCCGGTCGTGGGCCGTATTGGCAAAGAGATGATTGAAAAATAACCCGTGCCCTTCTCTTGGTTTACGTTAACGGTACAAGATAACGTTTTTAGTATGAATATATGTCGATCTATTCATCGGGCCGATGAATTCGGATGCCGCCCTGCAAAAGAACATGCTAGCCGAGAAAGAGCCAGAAAAACCCAACACTCCCGCATTGCAAGCGCGTTGGGTTTCGCCTTCGGCTCAACCCAACCTACGCCTCCACCCCCATCACCGCCTCAAACCGCTCCGCATCCGCGACGATGCCGCGCATCAGATCCTCGTGCCAATGGCTTACGCCACCGTCCGTGTCGTCCCGCAGGCGGCGCAGCTTCAGCAGCAGGCCGCGAATCGTGCCGGCGGGGGTGCGGGCGTAGCGGGTGCCGGCGGCGCGCATCGCGTGCAGGGAGGCGGTGAAGGCCGGCTGGCTCCACGGGTCGAGCCCCGCCGCGTCCAGGCGGTCGTAGAGCGCTTCGTGCGACTCCAGCATCCTGTCCAAGGCCTCGGCGGCGGCGATCAGGTCGGCGTCGGAACCGGCGGCGAGGCCGGGCAGGGGGACGGCGCAGGCCGCCAGTGGGGCGCCGAGGACGTGGCGGCGCGTTAACGGGTACGAAGGCTGCTTGATCATGGTCGGGCTCACGGTTGACCGGCTTTCCACGGCCGGGGCCAGCGAGCGGCGCTGGCGCCGGGAGGGTGGAAACACGCCCGTGAGAACGTGCCCGCCGCCTTCCCCTCGCGGGTCTTGTATAGCGGACGGACTCCCGGCAAAGCGCTGCCGGTCGCACCCGCAAGATGCGGGCACGGTCATTCGGCGGACTCGGCCGGCAGCCGGGGTCCGCCTATCACGGGTGCAGCGCAAGCCCCCAAGGGGACCCGCTGCGGGAGTTTCCACGCTCCGCCGCGAAGTGTGCCCCGGCGGTTCGGGCGGGGTCAAACGGCGTAAAGTCTCGGCGCGTTGACAACATTCCTACGATCCGCGATGATGGATGCGATCATTGGCCGTACCGCACCCAGCGTCAGCCCGTGCAAATCCCTCTGCGTGAAAACGACGTCGGTGAACGGATGCAACACCGCGCCGATTCCGTTGCATGGTGTTGCATCCGGTTGCATTGGGGGAAAATGGAGGCGGTGGCTGGATGAAACACCCCATCGAAAAGCGTTTCATCCGGTTTCATCCGGTTACATTCGCCCGGCCCCGCCGGGCAGCGCATGCGGTGGGCGGATGTGACACCCGCCTCCAGGCGTATCGCGGCGTAACATCCGGTAACATTTCCCCGGCGGCCGGGCCGGAAAAGGTCACCGGTTAAGGCGCGCTTAATTATGGCTAACAAAAAGTAAACGTGATGTTATGGCGTCACCCCAGCGATGGAGAGAGCCATGGCCCAGATCCTGATGTTCCCGACCCCCGCCGCCGCCCCGCAGCACCACGTGGAACCGGACACGGCCGATATGGCTCCGGATCAGGCCGAGGCCCTGGCCGTGTTCGAGCGGCTGATGGCCTTCCACACCGAGACGCAGCGCCAGATGGCCGACATCATGACGGCGGGCGGGCAGGCGATGGCCGCGCAGCCGACGGCGGAGGTCGTCTACTACCCCATCCTGCGCGCCGCCCAGGCCTGACGCGCAGGATCGGCCGGCGGGTCCGGTGGATCAAGGGCCCGCGCCGCGTGTTGTCCCAGGGCAACCGCCGCGATCAGGGAGATCCGCCATGCACCGCCCGCTGGGCCACCTGCTGCCCGTCCTCGGCCTGCTGTCGCTCGCCGCCTGTGCCGGCGGACCGGAGGCGCAGAGCCTCGACGCCATCTCCCCGGCGGCCCTGCTGGGCCACGTCGTGCTCTCCGCCGACGGCACGCGGGAGCTGGGGGAGGTGGAGGACGTGGTGGTCGGGCCGGACGGGCGCACCGCGCAGGTGCGCGTCGTCTCCAGCACGCCGATGTACTATCCCATGGAGCGGCGGGCGGACATCGACGCCGGCCAGTTCCGCTTCTCCCGCCAGCGCAACGGCCTGCTGCTGACCGGCATGGGGCCGCAGCAGTTCGCCAGCCTGCCCAACGCCATCTTCTCCGAGGAGAACGTGCTGGCCCTCGGCCCCTCGGCGGTGCCCACGCTGGTGGCGCCGTCGGCCGGGCTGCCCGGCGCGCCCACCAACTGGTGGGGCGTCCACGCCCGGTGATCGGTGCCCGGTGATCGGCGCCCGACCTGTGACCGAAGCGCCCGGCTGACCGGCGCGGGTTGACCCCCGCGCGGCCGGTCGGCTATACCCGGATTGGCTAGAACTTTTGTTTGTGTTTTAGGCACCGGACGCGACAACTGCTCGCATTGGGTGCTACGATGCCAACCGGGGATGCCACGGGGGCGGCGCTGCGCCGCGCCCCGTCGTGTGGCGCTTGAGGAAGCAGGAAGGGCCTTGTCCAACCGCACCGCGACCGAAACCGAGCAACCGGAGGAGCTGCGCGTCCTGAGCTTCACGCGCGCCCCCGGTTTCATGGCTTCGCTCGCCGCGAGCTTTCTCGACCACGGCCACTTCGCCACCGTCTACATGGACGAGGCGCAGCGCTGCCGCCACGCCGACGCCCGCTTCGGCCAGCTGCTGGGGGCCGCGCCGGACTCGCTGGTCGGCCGCGTGCTGGCCGACGTCGACAGCCCCTGCGTGGCGCCCATCGCCGAGGCCTTCGCCAAGGTCGTGCAGACCGGCGCCACCGTGCCGGTGGACTGCGTGGTGCCGCGCCCCGGCGGCGGGCGGGTGCTGCTGACCGGCTGCGTCGTGCCGCACCGCATGGGCGCGCAGGACCCTGAAGGCTACCTCGGCGTCTTCCAGGACATCGCCGACGAGGAGCGCATCGCCGACTTCCTGATGCGCCGCGACCCGTTCGTCAGCACCCTGCTGGACGCCGCGGTGGACGGCATCGTCATCGCCGACCGGCGCGGCGTCATCCGCTCCATCAACAAGTCCTGCTGCGAGCAGTTCGGCTACGAGGAGCGGGAGCTGGTGGGCCGCAACCTCACCGTCCTGATGCCGCCGCCCTTCTCGCGCGACCACGACCGCTTCGTGAACACCTATCTGGCGACCGATCGCTCCAAGATCATCGGCATGGGGCGCGAGACGCTGGGCAAGCGCAAGGACGGCACCGTCTTCCCCGTGCACATCAGCGTCGGTCAGGCGCGGATGGGCGAGGAGACGGCCTTCGTCGGCATCATCCGCGACATCTCCGACCGGCTGGCGGCGGAGCAGCGCGCCTCCTATCTCGCCCGGCACGACCCGCTGACCGGCGTGCTGACCCGCACCGCCTTCCTGGAGGAGTGCGAGGCGGTGCTGGCCGACGCCCTGCGCGAAGGCGAGCCGCCGCCCTGCTTCGCGCTGTTCAGCCTGGACGTGGACCAGTTCAGTGACGTGAACGAGGCCTTCGGCTTCCACGTCGGCGACGCGGCGCTGAAGGCGCTGGTCTCCCGCGTGACCGAGGTGCTGCCCAAGGCGACCTACATCTGCCGCATCGCCGCCGACGAGTTCGCGGCGCTGTCGCGGGTGGACGATCTGGAGCACGCCCAGGCCCTGGCGGAGGTGCTGCACGACCGCGTCACCGCCTCCATCTACGCCGACCGCCACTGGGTGCGGCTGCGCGTCTCGGTGGGTGCCGCGCTGCTCGACAACACGGTCCAGCGGGTCGAGGAGCTGAATGCCAAGGCGAAGCTGGCGCTCCAGTCCGTGCAGCACAACGGCGGCAACGCCGTGTGCTTCTACACGCCGGAAATGGCCGCCGCGGCGACCCGGCGCATGCTGCTGACCATGCACCTGGCGCACGCCATCGAGCGCAACGAGCTGCACCTCGTCTACCAGCCGATCATCGACTCGAAGACCGGGATCGTCACCAGCGCCGAGGCGCTGCTGCGCTGGACGCACCACACGCTGGGCGCCATCTCCCCGGGCGAGTTCATCCCGGTCGCCGAGGAGAGCGGGCTGATCGTGCCGATCACCGACTGGGTGCTGTCCACGGTGGTGCGGCAGATGGGCGAGTGGGACGGGCAGGGCGTGCTGCCGAAGCGGGTGTTCCTCAACATCTCCGGCCAGCAGTTCCTGCGCGGCAACCTGGCCCACCGGCTGATGGAGCTGCTGGAGAACCAGCCGCACCTGCGCAGCCACCTCGGCCTGGAGATCACCGAGCAGGCGGCGGTGCGCGACCTCAAGGTCGCGATCCGGACGCTGAGCGAGCTGGCCGACATTGGCGTGCAGGTGGCCATCGACGATTTCGGCTCGGGCTACTCCAGCCTGAGCTACGTGCAGCAGCTGCCGGTGGCGAAGCTGAAGATCGACCGCGCCTTCATCATCGACGTGCCGGAGAACAGCCGCAACGCCGCGCTGGTCCGCGCCGCGGTCGGCATGGCGCACGGCCTCGGGCTGGTGACGGTGGCCGAGGGCGTGGAGACGGAGGAACAGCGCGAGTTCCTCGCCTCCACCGGCTGCGACCAGCTCCAGGGCTACCTGTTCGGCCGCCCGATGATGCCGGAGGCGCTGGCCGAGATGGTGCGCGGGCAGCGGAAGCCGGCGCCCTAGCGGTGCGGGGCTGAGCCAGGTCGACGGCCTCACGCACGGAGGCAAGA
>NZ_DASPMG010000032.1:0-3363 GCF_035627195.1 Azospirillum sp. | reverse complement strand
TTCTTATCCTGATTGTCGCGCTCGCCATCCTGATTGTCGCGCCATACTGCGCGCCATCGCCGAGCACACGCTGCACCGGCTGATGGACTTCGAGGTCGAGGCGCTGATCGGCGCCGCCCGCCACGAGCGCAGCGACACGCGCACCACCTACCGCAACGGCTCGCGGCCGCGTCAACTCGACACCCGGCTCGGCACGCTGGACCTGAAGATCCCCAAGCTACGCCAGGGCTCCTACTTCCCGGCCTTCCTGGAGCCGCGCAAGACGGCCGAGAAGGCGCTCACCGCCGTCATCCAGGAAGCCTGGATCCAGGGCGTGTCGACGCGCAAGGTCGACGATCTCGTCCAGGCGCTCGGCATGACCGGCATCTCCAAGTCTCAGGTTTCGGCGCTGTGCGAGGAGATCGACACCCGTGTGCACTCCTTCCTGGAGCGCCCTCTGGAAGGCGAGTGGCCCTATCTCTGGCTGGACGCCACCTACCTCAAGGTTCGCCAGGACGGCCGCATCGTGTCGATCGCCGCGATAATTGACTGTGCTACCGAATGCTGGCCCACCGTGCTGATGAAATCTGGCCCACCCGTCGTCCGATCAACCTCCGTTTCCCACCAGCGGATGCTGGAGGGGCGGGATGGACAGGAGACGGAAGGTGGAACTCTTCGAACAGCTGCGGCGTGAATACGAGTTTGGCGTCGGCACCATCCAGGGGGTGGCGCGGAAGTTCGGCGTTCACCGGCGCCTGGTGCGGCAGGCTCTGGAGAGTGCGCTGCCGCCAGAGCGGAGCTACACGCCGCGGGCCAAGCCGGTGCTGGGAGCGCTCGCCGTGTTCATCGACACCATCCTGGAGGCCGACCGCCGGGCGCCGCGCAAGCAACGGCATACGGCGCGGCGGATCTGGAAGCGGATCCGCCAGGAGATGCCGCAGGCCGTCGTCGCGGAGAGCACGGTGCGCAACCACGTGCATGAGCGCAAACGCGCGCTGGGGCTGATCAGCCGGGAAACCTTTGTGCCGCAATCCTATGACTGGGGGCAGGAAGCCCAGGTCGATTGGTACGAAGCCTACGCCGACCTCGACGGCGAGCGCGCCAAGCTGCAGGTCTTCTGCCTGCGCGCGATGGCCAGCGGCGGCGCCTTTCACCGAGCCTACCGGCACGCCACCCAGCAAGCCTTCCTGGAAGCGCATGAGCACGCCTTCCGCTACTTTGGCGGGGTCTTCCGGGTGCTGCGCTACGACAATCTCGGCAGTGCGGTGCGCAAGGTGCTGCGCGGGCGGCTGCGCGAGGAGACCGAGCGGTTCATCGCCTTCCGCTCGCATTGGCGCTTCGAGGCACAGTTCTGCATGCCGGCCGCTGGGCACGAAAAGGGCGGCGTCGAGGGGGAGAACGGGCAGTTCCGCCGCAACCACTGGGTTCCGGTGCCCAAGGCGGGCGATCTCCCGGTGCTCAACGAGGTGCTGCTGCTGGGCTGCCGGGAGGATGAGCGGCGTGTGATCGACGGCCGCCAGCAGAGCGTCGGCGAGGCGATGGCGATCGAGCGCGCGGTGCTGATCGGCTGTCCCGCGGACGGCTTCGACCTCGCCGACCTCAGCTTCCCGCGGGTCGACAGCGCCGGCTGCGTGCTGGTCAAGACCAACGCCTACTCGGTCCCGCTGCGCGCCGGCACGCGCGTGCACGCCAAGCTGTATCCCGCGCATCTGGAGGTCTGGCACGAGGGCCGGATGGTCGCCCGCCACGAGCGCAGTTACGCCCGCCGCCAGCAGATCCTCGACCTCGAGCATTACCTCGATGTGCTGGAGCGCAAACCCGGGGCGCTGGCCGGCTCCAAGCCGTTGGAGCAATGGCGCCGGCAGGGGCGGTGGCCGGCGGCCTACGATGCCTACTGGGAGCGGCTGATCGCCCGCCACGGGCGCCAGCACGGCACGCGCGCTATGGTGACGGTGCTCGGGCTCGGCAAGACGTTTGGCGCCGAGCGGGTGCAGGCGGCGGTGGCCGCGGCGCTCCGGATGGGCTGCTCGGATGCCGAGGCGGTGCGCTATCTGCTGACGGCGGATCAGCTGCGGCGCCCGCCCCCGGAGGAGGTCGATGTCGGGGCGCTGGCCCGGTTCGACCGACCGGCGCCGTCGCTGGCCGGGTACGATCGGCTGCTGAGCCGGGAGGCGGCGCCATGAGCCCCGCCCCAACCGCCCTGGAGGCCAGCGCCACGCTGCTCGAGCAGTCCATTCGCCAGCACTGCCGGCTGCTCAAGATGCCGACGCTGGCGGCGCAGTTCGATCGCTTGGCGCAGACGGCGGTGCGCGAAGGGCACAGCCACGTCCAGTACCTGGAAGCGCTGCTGGCGGCGGAGATCGAGGAGCGCGAGCGCAAGGCGGTGCTGCGGCGCCTGCAGGAGGCCCGTCTGCCGCGGGTCAAGACGCTGGAGGAGTTCGACTTCGGCCAGTCGCCGCTGTCGGCGAGCCGCCTGGCCGATTTGGCGAGCGGCGGCTACATCGAGCGCGCCGAGCCGATCGTGCTGATCGGCGAAGCCGGCACCGGCAAGACGCACCTCGCCATCAGCCTGTGTGTCGCCGCCTGCCGGCAGCGCCGGCGGGTGCGCTTCACCACCGCGGCGGCGCTGATCAACGAGCTGGTCGAGGCGCGGGCCGAGAACCAGTTGGGCCGGGCTCTGGGCCGCTGGGAACGGGTGGAGGTGGTGTGCATCGACGAGTTGGGCTACGTGCCCCTCGCCGACATCGGCGCCGAACTGATGTTCCAGATCATCGCCGATCGGGCCGAGAAGGCGGCATTGATCGTGACGACGAACCTGCCGTTCTCGGAATGGGGCCAGGTGTTCCCCACCCCACGGCTCTGCAAAGCGGTACTCGACCGCGTCACCGATCGGGCGCACATCATCGAAGCCGGCAACACCTCCTACCGGTTCCGCCGCACCCTGGCGAAGCGGGGGCAAGGGCATGAGTGAAGCGCCGCCCCCGACGCTCGTCCCGGTGGGCCCACAGGCAAGGCGGGGGCCGCCACCCAGCGCAATGGAGACGCGGCGGCGGCCCCCGTTGCCTATGGACTACCGGGACGAGCCGCTACTCGCGCTGTGGACGTCGGTTTTCGGCTGCCCGGTGACCAACCCATGGGTGGGCCAGATTTCATCAGCAAAGTGGGCCGTGGTTCGTTGACACAGCCAGGATCGAGCTTCATCACCACAACGCTCAGTCCGATGCTGCAGCATGCCTCCAGATTGCCCTTCGGGCTGCTCAGGAGCGTGGGGTCTCGACCGTCCAGGAACTGGCAAGCTCGATTGGCTTGCGGTTCGGCCGCCTCATGCCTTCCAGCTACGTGCCGTGTTCGTCCCCACCCCGCAAGCTCCCTGCACGCTTTCTG
>NZ_DASPMG010000031.1:0-29688 GCF_035627195.1 Azospirillum sp. | reverse complement strand
AACGTCACCGTCAACTACCGGCTGATCCGCAGCACGGATCGGCTGCTGCGCGCCTCCGACTCGGGGCGGGCGATCTTCGTCACCTCGGGTGCGGCGCACGGCCCCACCCATTACTGGGGCCCCTACGCCGCCAGCAAGGCGGCGCTGGAGATGATGGTGCAGACCTACGCGCTGGAAGTTTCCAAGTCGAACCTGCGCGTCAATCTGGTCGATCCCGGCGTGGTGCGCACGCGCATGCGCACGCAGGCCTTCCCCGGCGAGGATCCGAACACCCTGCCCCCGCCGGAATCGGTCACCGGCCCGTTCGTCGATCTGGCCGACCCGGCCTGCACCCGCCACGGCGAGATCGTCCGGGCGTATTGATGCCGTTCGCCACCGTCCGGCCGCTTCGCGGACGGTGGCGAACCCATCTCACTGCACCAGCGGCGCCCGCGCCCGGCCGGTCGCGGTGGTCAGGTCGGTGGGGAACAGGCCGGACAGGAAGCCGCCGGGGCGCGTGTAGGTGGCCGACACCACGACGAAGGTCGTCCCGTCGTCCACCACCCGCTGCACGTCCACGCTGAGGCTCGCCGCGTCCAGCGTGGTCATCTTGGCGCGGGCGGCGTTCGCCACCTGCGCCGTGGTGGCGTCGGTGTTGGCCATGGCGAAGCGCGCGGCTTCCTCCGTCCCGAACTGGACGGTGTTGCGCACCCACATGTAGCCGGCGAATTCGAAGATCCCCAGGAAGATCATCAGGAACACCGGCAGGATGAAGGCGAACTCCACCGCCGCGTTCCCCCGCTGATCCGCAAACAGGCGTCGCAGCATCGCCGCCTCCCTCACTGCACACGCCCTCACTGAACACGCCCTCACTGAACACGCAGGGTCGCGGAGCCGGCCAGCGACACCAGTTCGGGCAGGCCGGGCACCGGCACCAGCGGCGTGAAGCCGGCGTTGATCGTCACCTCCAGGAAGACCTGCGGCGCCTCGCCGGACGCGCAGACGCTGGTGCACGGGCTGGATCCGCCGCCGGGGCACTCGCAGAACTGGCGCGACGCCACCGCGGCGGACGGGTCCACGCCCCCGGCGTTCAGCGCGGCGCGGCGGATGCCGGCGGTGTCGCTGGGGTTGGCGCGGGCGTACTGCACGGCGCTGCGCGCCGCCGTCTCCAGTGCCATGCGGTCGTAGGCGGCGCGGCCGAAATCGATGACCGCGCCGAGGATCAGCAGCAGGAACGGCAGCGCCAGCGCGAACTCGACGGAAATGTTGCCGCCGCGCGCGGCCGCCAGCCGCTTCAAGGAGGACAGGAGCCGCGTCATGGCGCCCTCACTCCCCCAGCCGGGCGAGGGACGACGCGATGGGCCGCGCGCCCAGGTCGGTGCAGGTGTCGTTGCCCAGCGCCGCGTTGCCGGTGAAGACCACCTTCCGGGCGACGATCTGCACGCAGCCCGCGCCTTGCGTGCTGTTGTTGCCCTTCCACTCCACCGTCTGCGCGGGGAAGTACATGACGCCGGTGACGTCCAACGCGGCGTTGCCGTTGAAGACGTTGGAGCCGGCGGGCGCGTTGCGGTCCTGGTAGAACAGGATGCCGCGCAGTGGTGCTGTCGCCGAGGAGCGCGCCCGCAGCGTGATGGAGACGTTGCCGCGCACGTCGACGCCGCCGATCTGGCCGGCCCCCGTGGTGCTGGTGAAGACGATGGCCACACCCTCGCCGGTGCCGCAGTCGCAGTCGATGGTGATGTTGCCCTGCACCGAAAGGTCGCCGTGGTTGATGATGTACTCGCCCGGCTCCAGCGTGACGGTGGCGTTGCCGGTGATGGTCAGGTCGCCGCAATAGACGCCCGGCTTCAACCTACCACTCTTGTTGACCTTGTGGTTCGTGTACTTGCAGGGACCGACGGGCGGCACCTGCACGTCGGCGTAGGGGTCGGGCAGCGGCCACGCGTGCGTGGTCGCCGCGCGGGCCAGCATCAGGTTGACGTTGCCGTTCATGGCGACCCCGCCGGCCGTCCACAGCGACTGCGCCTGCAGGCTGACGTTGCCGCTGAAGCTGATCGCCGAGGCGGCGTTCGAATTGGCGGCGATCATGCAGCCGGGCATGACCACGCTGGGGTTGCCGTTGCCGCTGACGGCACCCGCCGCACCGCCGTCCAAGGCCAGGACGCAGGCCTCCCCGGCGTCGCGCGTCAGGGCCACGGCGCGCGCGGTGATGGTCACCGTGCCGTCCTGCACAATGGCCGAGAACAGGCGCGGCTGCTCGCGCGTCACGATCGCCTCGACGGCGTCGGCGCGGCCGGCCAGCGGGCCGGACAGCGGCGGGTTGTTGACGGCGACGCGGTCGTCGCCGGAACCGTTGCGCGCCGCCTCGGCCGTCGCCGCGCTGATCATCCGGGCGGGCGTGCCGCGGGCGATCTCCAGGGCGCCGGCCACCGCCGCCGCGTCGGCCGCCGTCTGAAGCGAGCGGCGCTCCGTGTACCAGGTGCCGACCTCGATGGCGACGCTCAGCAGGCCCAGCAGCGCCGTGAGCGCGAGTGCGATGATGACGAGCACGGCGCCGCCCTCGTCGCGCCCCAGGCCGCGCCCCAGGCGCGCCGCGCCGCGCCTCAACAAGCCGCCCCGTAAGCCCCCCCGTAAGCCACCGTTCGCGCCCATGTTCCGCACTCCGCAGGCCACACGCCCGCTATTCACCCAGCGTGGCCGAGGTGGTGGCGATCGGCCGCACGCCCTGCGCCGCGCAGCCCGCGTCGTCCAGCGCCGTGTTGCCGCTGAAGGACACCGTGCGGGCGATGATCCGCACGCAGCCCTGCGTCCCGCCGAAACTGTTGCCGTTCCACTGCATGGCCTGCGCCGGGAAGTACAGCGCCCCGTTCAGCGACATGGTGGCGCCGCCGTTCAGCCGGCTCTCGCCGCTGGCCGAGGCCCGGCGGTCCTGGAAGAACAGCACGCCGGGATAGGCGTAGCTCGGGTCGCTGGGTGCGCGCAGCGTCACCGTGGCGCCGCCGTTGATGTCGACGCCGCCGATCTGCGTGGTGTTGGAGGTGCTGGTCAGCACGATGGTCACGCCGTTCGGTGCCGTGCAGTTGCAGCGAACCGTCCCCTGTGCGCCGACGTCGAAGTTGCCGCGGTTGATGTAGTAGGTGCCCGGCTCCAGGATGGCGACGCCGTGCGCGCCGACGGTGATGCCGTTGCAATAGACGCCGGGGGTCAGCGTGCGCGTCTCGTTCTGGATGCGCGTGTTGTTGTTCGGGCAGGCGTTGCCGAGCGCCGGGATCGTCAGGTCTGCGTAGGGGTCCGGCAGCGCCCAGGCGTGCGCCACGGGAGGCCGGGCGAAGCTGGCGTTGGTCGAGCCGCCCAGCGCGTAGTTGCCGGACGTCCACAGCGAATCCGCCGCCACCACACTGCTGCCGCCCAGGTCGATGGCGGTCTCGCTCACCGAATTGGCGGCGAGCACGCAGCCCTGCGTGTTGATCACGGCGCTGCCCTGCGCCGTCACCGCGCCCGACGCCGCCCGGTCCAGCGCCAGCACGCACGCCTCCCCCGTGGAGCGCAGGCGCGCGACGGAGCGGGTGGTGATGGGAACGGTGCCGCTGCCGAACAGCGCGGTGAACAGGCGCCCCTGCGGGTGCGTGATGATGGCCTCCACCGCCTGCGGGTCGCCGCTGAAGGCGCCGCTGGCGGGCGGGGAGTTGACGAGGATGGTGTCCGTCCCGGCGACGGCGCCGTTGCGCACGGCCTCGCGCGTCGCGGAATCGGCGACGCGGCCGGGCGTGCTGCGCGCGTATTCCAGCGCGCCGGCCAACGCGGCGGCGTCCGCGGCACTTTGCAGGTTGCGGCGCACGACGTACCAGGAGCCGACCTCGACCGCGACGCTGAGCAGCCCCATCAGCGCCGTCACGGCCAGCGCCAGGGTCACCACCACCGCGCCGGAGTCGTCGCGCCACAGCCGCGCCGGCGGCTTCCGGGAGATCGTCATACGCCGCACCATGGCCTTCACTCCGCTCCACCGCCCCGAAGGCGGCCGACCGCGCACGGGCGCGGATCATCTTGGCGATTATACGACGGATGCCATCCCGCTTCAATATTGTTACAGTGATTGTCACAAGACGGCCAAAGACGAGCCGCCCGGTTTCTTTCATGATTACTTCCGGCTTGCAGCGAGTCCGCCGACAGATTGGTTCGAAATTCGAAGCAACCCGCTGCCCTGGGAATGTGCGGATTCCCGCACAAGGATTGCGGCCATTTGTGTCGAATTCCCTACATGAACCGCCTGCGAATCGGCGTTCCAGGGGCCGGCATGCGTCTTGCTTTCCCACGGCATCCCAGGCCGCAGAGGATCATCATGGAGCCGGTTTTCGCCACGCACCCGACACTGCATTGGAACGACGGACTGGCTCTCGGCGTCGAGGCCATCGATGAGGAGCACAAGGTCTGGCTGGATCTGGTCCGCACCTTCCAGCAGGCCGTCGCCGACGGCGAGGCGCCCGCCGCCGTCTACGCGGCGATCGTCGAGGCGCTGATCTACACGGAACGCCACTTCGCCAACGAAGAGGCGCTGATGCAGGAAACCGGCTACCCCCACCTGGACGACCACCGGGCGCAGCATGCCCGCGCGGCGGCCGAGCTGCACGCGGTCACCGAAGGGAAGACGGGCGAGGAGGAGTTGATCGCCTACATCGGCAGCTTCCTGCCGAACTGGCTGCTGCTGCACATCAACACCGCCGACCGCAAGTTCGCGGCGTGGCTGAAGGAACAGCGCGCCGCGGCGGCCGACGGCGTCATGGCGGCATAACGAAAGGGCGGCGTGACGAAAGCCCCTGCCCCGTCGCGGGGGAGGGGCTTCCGCGTCAATCCTCGGCGAAGGGGTTCTTGCCCTTGCGCAGCAGCAGGCGCACCGGCACGCCCGGCAGGTCGAAGGTGTCGCGCAGGCTGGCGACCAGATAGCGCTGGTAGCTCTCCGGCAGTTCCAGCGGCTTGTTGACGAACAGCGCGATGGTCGGCGGCCGGGCCTTCACCTGCGTGGCGTAGCGGATCTTCACCTGCCGGCCCTCGACCAGCGGCGGCGGGTGGTGCTCGACCACGCCCTTGATCCAGCGGTTCAGCTGCGCCGTGGGGATGCGGCGGTTCCACGTGTCGTAGGTGGCCATCACCGCGTCGAGCAGCGCGTCGAGCTTCTGCCCCCTGAGCGCGGAGATCGTCACCGTACGCACGCCCTTCACCTGCGCCAGCGAGGCCTGGAGCTTGTCCTCCACCTGCCGCAGCACGGATGCCCGGTCCTCCACCGCGTCCCACTTGTTGACGGCGATCACGAGGGCGCGGCCCTCCTGCTCCACCATGCGGGCGATGATCAGGTCCTGCTTGTCGAACACCTGGTCGGGGTCGAGCACCAGCACGACGACCTGCGCCATGCGGATGACGCGCAGCGTGTCGGCGACCGCCAGCTTCTCGACCTTGGCCTCGACCCGCGCGCGGCGGCGCAGGCCGGCGGTGTCGACCAGCCGGAACTGCCGGTCGCGCCACGTCCAGTCGACGGAGATGGCGTCGCGCGTCATGCCGGCCTCGGGGCCGGTCAGCACGCGCTCCTCGCCGACGAGGCTGTTGAGCAGCGTCGACTTGCCGACGTTGGGGCGGCCGACGATGGCCAGCTGGATCGGCCGGCGCTTCTCCTCCTCCGTCTCCGGCGGCAGGCCGTCGGGTTCCTCCTCGCCCTCGCCGGGCGCGGCGGCGGCCGGCACCGCTTCCGGCGCGGGGGCGTCCTCGTCCTCCTCGGGCGGCACGTAGGGCATCAGCGCGTCGAAAAGCTCGCCCAGGCCCTCGCCGTGCTCGGCCGAGAGGGCGATGGGATCGCCCAGGCCCAGCTCGTACGCCTCCAGGATGGCGGTCTGCGAGGCCTTGGCCTCGGCCTTGTTGGCGACCAGGATGATGGGCGTCTTCGACTTGCGCAGCAGGGCGGCGAAGTGGCGGTCCATCGGCGTGATGCCGGCGCGCGCGTCCACCAGGAACAGCGCCACGTCGGCGCGCTCCAGCGCCATTTCGGTCTGGCGGCGCATGCGCGCCTCCAGGCTGTCGTCGGTCACGTCCTCCAGCCCCGCCGTGTCGACGATGGTGAAGGACAGCCCGCCCAGGTGCGCGGGCGCCGAGCGCCAGTCGCGCGTGACGCCCGGCGTGTCGTCGACCAGCGCCAGCTTCTTGCCGGCAAGGCGGTTGAACAGCGTCGATTTTCCGACGTTGGGTCGCCCAACGATCGCTACGGTGAACGGCATGCGCCGCCAGCCTCCCTCGTGTCCGTCACAGTTGCCTTCGGACCCGGCCCGCTCAGCGGAACGCGACCAGATACCCACCGTCGGTCAGGACATAGAGGGTGTTGTTGGCGACCACCGGCGGCAAGTAGGTGACCCCCGGCAAAGTGTAGCGGCCCTGCTCCTTGCCGTCCTCCGGCGCCAGCGCGACCATGCGGCCGTTCGACCCGGTCAGCCACAGCCGCCCGCCCGCCAGCACCGGGCCGGCCCAGCGCACCGCGCCGGTCTTGTCCTTCGGGTTCTCGTACCGCTCCAGCGGGGCGACCCAGCGCACGCGGCCGTCGCGGCGGGTCACCGCCACCACCTCGGCGTCGTTGGTGACCATGAAGACGTGGTCGCCGGCCACGTACGGCGTCTGCGTGCCGCCGACCTCGGCCTCCCACACGCGGGCACCCATGCGGGCGTCGATGGCGACCATGCGGCCGGAGTGGCTGACGGCGATCACCTGCCCGCGGTCGAGCACCGGCAGGCCCAGGATGTCGGCCAGACCGCTCAAGGCGCCGCTGCGGCGGATGGCCGCCAGGCTGTCCTGCCACGCCACGCGGCCGTTCTCCGGCCGCAGGCCGTAGATCTCGCCGGACGAATAGGCGGGCACCACCAGGTTGCCGTCGGTCGCCGGGCTGGAGCCGCCCAGCAGGCCGGCGGTCTCGTGCAGGCCGGCCTGGTTCCACAGCTCCTTGCCGTCGGCGGCGTTCAGCGCCACGGTCTGGTTGTCGAGCGTCAGCACATAGACGCGCGTGCCGGAAACGGTGGGCGCGCCGCGCACCGGGCCGGCCACGCGGGTGCGCCAGACGGCGCCGCCGTTGCCGGCGTCCAGCGCCACCACCTCGCCATAGCCGGTGCTGGCGTAGACGCGCCCGTCGGCGAAGGCCACGCCGCCGCCCGATGCGTCGCCGCGCTCCTTCTCCGGGCGGATGTCGACGCGCCAGATCTGGCCGCCGGTGCGCGCGTCGTGCGCCGCCACGTGCGAATCCGCGTCCATGACGTAGACGCGCCCGCCCGCCACCACCGGCACGCCCAGCAGCATGCGCGAGCTGGAGGAGCCGCTGCCGACGCTGACCTGCCACGCCTGCGCCGGGCTGGCGGCCAGGGCCAGATGGCCCATCATGTGTTCGGGGTTGCCGCCGGCCTGCGCCCAGCTGTCGTTGGCGACGGCCGCGGGCAGCGTCACCGGCGCTTCGGCGAGCCGCGCGTCCGCCTCGACCTTGCGCTCGCGCATCAGCACGGCGACGCGCTCGCCCGGCAGGGGCGGCTTGTCGTTCTTGCCGAACCAGCCGCTGACGGTGTCGCACCCGCCGAGCAGCAGGGCGAACAGCGGGGCCGAAAGGATGGCGGCGCGCAGGTGGGGCTTTCGGGTCATCAGCTCTTGCCGTAAAGGGCGGCGAGGTCGGCCGCGCGCGAGCGCACGCCCGCCGGGGCCGCGGAATCGTCCGCGAGTTGCTGGAACAGGGTGCGGGCGCGGTCCTTGTCGCCGGCGCGGGCGGTAAGCACCGCCGTCATCTCGCGCGCCGAGAAGCGCCAGGGGCTGGCGTCGGCGGTCAGCGGCTGGAGGCGCGCCTGGAGCGGGCCGGGTTCGCCCTTCTCCATCTGGTGCATGACGGACAGCAGCGTCGCGAGGTCGCGGTAGACCGGCTTCACCGCCGTGTCGGCGGCGATGGCATCGTACATCTGCGCGGCCGCCGCCTTGTCGCCGGTGCCGGCCTTGGCCGCCGCCGCGTCGAAGCGGGCGATGGCCTTCATGTCCGGCTGGCCGGCCTGGGCGGCGAAGGCCGACAGCGCCTCCACGCCCTTCTCCGGCGCGGTGCGCGCCTGGGAGACGGCGCTGACCAGCGCCGCCGTGGCGGATTCGCGCTGCGACTGCTGCCAGTTGCGCCACAGGTTGAACCCCGCCGTGCCGGCGACGAGCAGCACGGCGATGGCGACGAAGTAGCCGCCATAGCGCTTGAACACGCGCTCCATACGGTCGCGGCGGAGATCCTCGTCGACTTCCTGGAAAATGTCGCTCATGGCCCTACGGCGTGCGGGTGGGCGGGCGCCCAGGAGGACGCCCGGCATGGAATCTCAAAGGGGCCGGATAGCAGAGCCCCCGCACCCGGTCAAGGTTGCTCAACGAAACGGCAGGGCAATTGCTTGAAAGCCCCTCCCCCTTGGCGGGGGAGGGGTTGGGGAGAGGGGGATTACGGCCGGATGGCCGGAAGAGAGACTCTTTGTCCCGGCTGCCGCCGGTAAAACCCCTCTCCCGCGAGGGGAGAGGGGCTGTACATCAGCCGCAAACCGTTCAAGCGATTGCCCTGCAACGAAACGGCGCGCCATGGGGCCGGTCAGGTCGGGTACTTCCACTTGATGGAGCAGCCCATGCTGGGGATCTGGTCGGCCGGCCCCTGCCCCGTCTCGGCGATTCGCAGCATGGCGTGGTACAGCTCGCGCGGGGCGTTGGGCACGATGTCCTTGCGCGAGGCGTCGAGCCGGCCGCGGTACTGCAGCTCCAGGTCGGCGTTGAAGCCGAAGAAGTCGGGCGTGCAGACGGCGTCATAGGCGCGCGCCACGTCCTGCGTGTCGTCGAGGAGGTAGGGGAAGGTGAAGCGGTGCCGCTCGGCGAAGCGCTTCATGTTGTCGAAGCCGTCTTCGGGATACTGCGCGGTGTCGTTGGGCATGATGGCGACGGCGGCGACGCCGTGCGCCTTCAGGTCGTTGACGTCGCGCACGATGCGGTCGATCACCGCCTGCACGTAGGGGCAGTGGTTGCAGATGAACATCACCAGCGTGCCGCGCGGGCCGCGCACGTCGGCCAGCGCGTACGTCCTGCCGTCGACGCCCGGAAGCCGGAAGTCGGCGGCCTTCCAGCCGAAGTTGCAGATCGGCGTTTCCGCGGCCATGGCCGTCTCCTCCCCCTCGTTTGCGCTCTTACCGGCGTCCCTCATTTATAAGGAGCCGGGATCCGCCGGCCAACGCCCTTTCGGGTGGGTCCTTTGGACGCACGTCCGCGTTCCGGCGAGAGGAAGGTGAAAAGAAAACGGCCCGCCGGCCGAAGCCGACGGGCCAAACATTGGAGGCGCCCGGACATCGAAAGCGCCGGGCCGCCGATGGGGGCTGCGTCAGGACGCCATCTGCGCGGCGGCGATGACGGCCTGCGTGCGGTTCTTCACGCCCAGCGACTTGAAGATCGCGGTGACGTGGATCTTCACCGTGCCTTCGGACAGGCCCAGCTCATAGGCGATCTGCTTGTTCGACTTGCCGGCGCGCAGGCAGTCCAGCACCTCGCGCTGGCGCTGGGTGAGGCCGTAGCCGGCCGACCGCTCGGCCGCCGTCTCCAGCGGGCGGCGGCGCCCGTTCGGCTCGGCACCGAAGGTCAGCGCACCCGGCGGCACGTAGATGCCGCCCGAGAAGACGAGGTTGAGCGCGCCCAGCATGACCTTCACGCTGCTCGACTTCGGGATGTAGCCGGTCGCCCCGTGGTCGAGCGCACCCCGGATGTCGTTCAGCGCCTCGGACGCGGAGACGACCACCACCGGGGTTCCGGGCTGCAGGGCCTGCACCTCGCGGATGCCGTCGAAGCCCGGCCAGTTCGGCATATTCAGGTCCATCAGGACCACTTCGAAGCGTTCGCCGCTGCGGCAGTGCTCGATCACCTCGTTGAACGTGCCGGCCTCGACGAAGCTCGCGTCGGCATGCAGTTGCTCCAGCAGGCGGCGCAGGCCTTCGCGGAACAACAGATGGTCGTCACCGATCAGAATTTTCATGGTTCCCGTCCACCCCTCGCTGAACCGGCAGAGGCGCCGGCGCTATCCTTTTTCCCGCGTCCACCAGCTCTCGAAAGGCGAACCTTCCTGCCGTGAGGATTGCGATCAAGTGGGTCACAGGTACCACAAAAGGGAGATCATCTGTATACCGACAAGCGCCATAGGACATTTGCCGCCGCCCTGTTGACGTTCGGCTCCACGACCGTGGCGGGGCGCGTCGCGCATTTCTTACCAAAGGCATAAATGCACGCCGTAAGGCGCATCGGGGGCGCGCGATACTTGGTCCTGCCGAAACGCACGGCGGTTGTTCTCAAAAATGTCACGGCATCGCTTTGCAAGCGCGCACAAATGGTACGTTCGATTTGCCATTCGCAAATCGATCCGGGACTTCACCGAATGGAATGACCGTTGCGGCAGCACAGCCTGTACGAAGGTACAGTCCAACGCCTCACCCGACGCGCATCTTGCCGCGTCCCATTCGCCCGCAACCACCTCGGAGGTGTTATCACGTGGAGAACGTCTGTCGCCGAACAGGCGCGCTTGACGAACTCGAATGATACGCTATCGTTTGATTTACAGGGGACACGGTTAATTTATAACATTATCCCTAGACTGTCAAGTTTTTTTGCACAATTTAGTCACAGGTAACAATAGACCAAATCACGGATCGGCGAATTCGCCCCCTCTCATACAACGCAGGCACCGCTACCTGAACGACCCAAACAAGGCCGGCCCTGGAGCCCCCACAAGCAGAGCTGCCCCATGCACACGCCCCAAGAGTTCGCGACCGAGAAGGCATCTCATTCACCCCGCAACGCGGTGACGCCCATGCACGTCTGCCTCATCCTCGACAACAACGCCCTGACGGAGACGGTCGTCCAGGCGTTGGAGCGGGCCGGCCGGCATCGTGTGACCGTGTTCCACGACATCAGCGAACTGACACAGAGCACGCTCACCCCCGACGCCATCCTCATCGGCCTCCAGCAGTTCACCGCGCTGCGCGAGAACGAGCCGATGGTCTACCTGCGGCTGTCGCGGCGTTCTCGAATCGTCGTCGTGCTGTCGTCGCGCGAGTTGCTGGACGCCGCGCACATCCTCGCGTTTGCCGACGCCTGGGTGTTCGAGGACATCAACGTCGACCGGATCAACGAGTTGCTCGACCTCGGGCTGGAAGGCCACTGCCTCATGCCGAAGCAGTTCCTGTCCCGCCTGGGCGTCGACGAGATCCGCCTGACCCTGCTGCCCCGCCTCTCCGACCCCGAGTTCGAGACGCTGCGGCTGCTCGGCCAGGGCCTCAACAACCGCACCATCGCCAACCAGCTCGACCTGTCCGAGGCGGTGATCAAGTCGATGGTGCGCAGCGTCCTGTCCAAGCTGCACTTCCGCAACCGCACGGAAGCCGGCGTCTTCGCCGCGCGGCAGCAGGGCGCGCTGCAATCGGCGCGGGACGGGATGGTCCCGCCCCTGTCGCAGCACCACCATCACCACGCGCGTCACGCCGGGGCTTAGGCCCCGGCGACCACCGGCCCGCACGGCGACATCCTTACGGCGAAAAAGGCCGGGCCGCCGTTTTCCATGATCCCCTGAGGTTCATGGAAAGCGGCGGCCCGGCCTTCTTCCGTGTCGATCTTGCCTTCGTATCGGTCTTGACTGGCGCCCCCTGCCCGCCGGCCGTCGCCGCAGCCATGGGCTGCGGCGACCGCGGGGGCGTGTGCGGGACGCGTTACTGGTGGACGGCGGTGGCGCTCGGCACCGCACCGCCGGCGAACTCACCGCCGATGCCGTTGTTGAGCGCCCAGATGGCGGCCTGCGTGCGGTTGGAGGCGTTGATCTTGCGCAGCAGGCTCTTCAGGTGGACCTTCACCGTCGCCTCGGTGATGTTCAGGTGGTTGGCGATCATCTTGTTGCTGTCGCCGTTCAGCAGGCAGCGCAGGATCTGCACCTCGCGCTGCGACAGGCCCTTGCGCGACACCGGCATGTCGGTGCCGTTGCCGTTGACCCGGCCGCTGATCAGCAGGGCGGCGAGGTGCGTCGGGAACACCTTCTCGCCCATCATGACGAGCTTGAGCGACTGCGCCAGCGCATCCGACGACAGGTCCTTCATCAGATAGCCGTCGGCGCCGGCTTCCAGCGCGTTGGCCAGACGCCGCGTGCACAGGTCGCTGGTGAGGATCACCATGCGGGTTTCCGGCAGCAGGGCGCGGAGGCGGCGCATCCCCTCGGCTTCCTCGTCACCCCCGTTGACCAGGTCGAGCAGGACGAGCTGCGGCCGCAACCCTCCCTCGACCGAACTCACCGCTTCACGAAGGTTGCCGGCCTCGGCGACGATCTGGAAGGGAGAATCATCGAGAAGGCGCTTGAGCCCCTCCCGGAACAGCTTGTTGGAGTCGATCAGAAACGCGCGCACTGGTTCCATTGTCAGCTCCCGCGAAATTCGGATAAATGCTCAAAGACCCGACAGGCAATTTGTGGATCAACGTTACCCGCCGGTCTCCAGACAGCTCCCTCCGATGGCACCTTCGCGCCGATATTTTGGGTGACGATACCCCTGTGTCGTGAAGAACGGTACCACTCTCTGGTATTAAAAGAAGAACGCATTGGACATATGCGCAAAGCTACTTTCCGACTTGGAGTAATCGAGGGATCTTTGAACGTTTCATTCAGACCTCCCGAAAGTATATTTAGGGTGTCGACTACCACGAATTCGCGTTCCTCATGAACCCTCGGAGGAACGCCACACGGCCGGAACGCACCGTGGTTGCAACGGACGGTGAGGCACGCGATGATCGGCGCATGCCGCGCGCCGAGTGCACGCAAAAGCCCCGGCCCGCCGGAAACGGCCAAGGCCAGGGCTTTATACGGAAGGTCGTATGACCGGATCGGAAGGCGGGCGTGCTATAGCCGCCGCGAACGCCGGGGCGGACATCCCGGCCAGGCAAGACGTCGAGGCGACATGACGGTTTGGGAGGCGGCCGGGCTGCTGGCGGCGGGCTACCTGCTGCTGCTGGCGCGCAGCGCCTGGAAGCAGGGCGAGTTCCGGCAATTCCTGCGCAGCCTCGCCATCGTCGCGGCGCTGGTCGCGGCGATCGCCGCCGCAGTGGCCATCGCCGCCGCCCTGGACGGGCGTTGAGCGCCGAACGTTTGCCCCCCACCCGACGCCTTCGGCGCCCCTCGGCCCCGATGCCACGTGATGCACACATTTTCCGGCGGAAGTAGAAAAGCCCCTCTCCCTTGAGGGGAGAGGGGTTGGGGTGAGGGTGATTACGGCCGGATGGCCGGAAGAGAGTCTTTCTCCGCCCTGCCGGGCGTAAATACCCCTCATCCCAACCCTTCTCCCTCAAGGGGAGAAGGGCTTTTCTGCTTCCGCCATGATGTGTGCCTCACACCTCTTCGCGCTCGTGCGCCAGCCGCATCAGCACGTACTGCCGCATCATCTGGTTGCGGAAGCGGTAGCGCATGCGCCCCGGCTCCGGCACCGGCGCCAGCACGCTGCCGTGGTCGTCGCCGGACAGGCGCGCCAGCAGGTCCTCGAAGCCCGGCACCGGCGCCCGGCCGGCGGCCTCGGCCATGTCGGCGGGATCGAAGGTGCCGTATTCGTCGGCCGGACACAGCGCCGCGGCGTGCAGCACGTCCTCCAGCGCGGCGCGGCGTGCGCCGGCCAGGGCGCGGTTGTACGAGTCGACGATGCCGCGCTCCGCCTCCTGCAGGCAGCGGGTGACGGCATAGGCGAGATCCTCGCGCTCCACCCGCTCGGAGGAGCGGCTGACCGCGCTGCGCGCCGAATGCAGGCCGAGGAGCTGGGCGTAGTAGGGCAGCCCGCGGGCGAACTCGGCGATGCGCAGCACGGTCTCCGGCGCGAAGGTGATGCCGGCGTTCTCGCCGCCCGCCTCGATCAGGCGCTGGATCTCGGCGTCGGTCATCAGCGGCAGGTGCACCGGCACCAGCGAGCGCTGGATCGACGGGTGCTTGCCCAGCAGCTGGTCCAGGTTCTCGGCCACGCCGACCACCAGCAGCGTCACCGGGATCGAGCTGTCGGTCAGGTTCTTGAACAGCTCCGCCAGCTTGTTGCGGAAGTCCTCGTCGGTGACGCGGTCGTATTCGTCGAGGATGAGCAGCGCGTGCGTGCCGTGCACGCCGGACAGCACCTCGTTCAGTTCGGTGACGCTGAAGGTGCCCTCCGGCAGCAGTTCGTTGAAGCTGGCGAAGGTGCGGCGCGCGGCGAACGGGTTGTCGACGGCGGTGCGGTAGTAGGTCGAGGGGATCTTCTTCAGGAAGTGCCGGAAGATGTCCTCGAACGTCAGTTCCGAGCTGCAGGTCTGCTTCAGCGACAGGTAGCCGGCCTGCGCCGCCGTCTGCTGGATGGCGTTGGCCAGCGAGGTCTTGCCGCGGCCGCGGTCGCCGAACAGGATGACGTGCGCCCGCTCCTCCTCGATGGCGGAGATGATGCGGCGCAGCGTGTCGGTGCGGCCGACGAACAGCGCGTTCAGCGCCTGCTTCGGCCGCGTCGGCGTGAAGGCCTCGCGCAGGCGGCCGTTCACCTCCGGCGTCAGGCCGGTGAGCAGCGCCGGCTCGGCCGTGCGCGGCCCGCGCAGCCCGCCGCCGACCGGCAACTGGAAGCGCGGCAGGTCGGTGTCGGCGTTCTGCGCCGCGCGCACCTGATGGAGCGGCGTCATGCCGGCGCGCAGGCCCTCGCCCGGCACGCCGGCCATCCCGCCGCCCATGCCCCCGCCCATGCCGCCCGGCATTCCGCCACCGGACGGGCCACCGGCAAGACCGCCGGCGACCGGCCGCAGGCGCGGCCCGGCCTGGGGGCCGGCCATCAGTCCCGACTGGCCCGGCTGGCCCGACTGGCGCGCGACCGGCTGCATGCCCCCGCCCGAGGCCGCCGAAACACCCTCGTCCGCCGCGGCCGCGCGCCGCTTCCGAAAGAAATTACGCATTGCTTCCGCTTCCCGGCAGTCCTTGATGGCCGTCCGTCTCGTTTGAGCGGGCCCGCTGGTGCGCTGGGGCACCCGGGCACACGCCGGACGACGGCGCGACGCTGTGCATTTAATCAGCGGGTGCGCCGCCGACTGCCTGAGATTTCGGATACTATACGGATGCAGAACGCCGGCCGAGGGATCCCTTGTTCACCGGGCGGCGGGCGGAAGAAGATCAGTACCACCTTTGCTTTTGTTGGCCGCGCCCCGCACGCCCCGGCATGCTGGCGCCGGGAGCCTGGCTGGCGACGCCACCCTCACGCGCAAGCACTCACATGCCGAGCGCGTGGCCGACCAGCGTCCAGCCGTAAAGCGTTCCCAGCAGGGTGACCAGCGTGAAGAATTCGCGCACGAACCGCAGGACCGACATGGCGACCTCCCTCTCCTCGATTGGCATCTCGTCGCGTGGTGAGACGGAGCATGCCGGAACGTTAGGGGAACATCAAGCGGAAAGTTCGTACTTTGTTCCCCATCGCGCGCGCCCCCGCGCGTCCGAACGCATCCTCACCAACGCCGTTGTCGTCACGCGGGAAACGCTGTTCGCCGGCACCGTGGTCGTGCGCGCCGGCCGCATCGCCGCCATCGACACCGGCCGCAGCCGCCTCGCCGCCGCCGAGGACCTGGACGGCGACCTGCTGCTGCCGGGGCTGGTCGAGCTGCACACCGACCACCTGGAACGCCACCTGATGCCGCGCCCCGGCGTGCTGTGGCCCTGCCCGCTCGCCGCCATGGCCGCGCACGACGCGCAGATGGTGGCGGGCGGCGTCACCACCGTGTTCAACGCCATCGCCGTGGGCGACCATCGCGGCGTCGGCGGCGACCGGCGCGCCCTGCTCGCCCACGCCATGGAGGCGGTGCGCACCGCCCGCGCCGAGGGGCTGGCGCGCGCCGACCACCACGTGCACCTGCGCTGCGAGGTCGGCGACCCCGACGTTCTGGCGCTGTTCGACGCGCACGCGGGGGATCCGGCCGTCCGCCTCGTCTCGCTGATGGACCACACGCCGGGGCAGCGGCAGTGGGGCGACCTTTCCGTCTACCGGGGAATGCTCGCCGGGGAAGGCGGCGGGGCGGACGCCGACGCCGTCATCCGCGCGCGGTGCGCGGCGCAGGCCCGCCACGCCGCCGCCCACCGCCACGCCCTGGCCGCGCGCTGCCGCGCGCTGGGCCTGCCGCTCGCCAGCCACGACGACGCCACGCCCGCGCACGTGGCCGAGGCGGTGCGCGACGGCGCCGCCATCGCCGAGTTCCCGACCACGCGCGCCGCCGCCGAGGCCGCCCGGGCGGCCGGGCTCGCCGTCATCATGGGGGCGCCGAACCTCGTGCGCGGCGGCTCGCACTCCGGCAACGTGCCGGCGGCGGAGCTGGCGGCGGCCGGGCTGGTCGACGTCCTCTCCTCCGACTACGTCCCGGCCAGCCTGCTGCCCGCCGCGTTCCTGCTGAACGAGCGGCTGGGCGTGCCGCTGCCCGCCGCCGTCGCCGCCGTCTCGGCCGTGCCGGCGGCGCTGCTGGGCCTGGGCGACCGCGGCGCGATCGCGCCGGGACGGCGGGCCGACCTGCTTCGCGTCCGCCGTGTGCGCGGCCGGCCGCTCGTCCGTTCCGTCTGGTGCGCCGGGACCCGAATGCTATAATCTGTGTTTTCAGTCGGTTGCCACGGTGCTAGGACCCCACCGACCCGCGCGCGGGTTGTCCGGTGCGGGAAAGGGGAACTCCATCCGTATGGACACGACGCACCAGACTTCTTCCGACACCCCTGCCCCGAACCGCATGCCGGCCCTGGTGCTGGGCGCGCTCGGCGTGGTCTACGGCGACATCGGCACCAGCCCGCTGTACACGCTGCGCGAGGCGTTCCACGAGACCGGCGGCCTGCCGGTGCAGGAGGCCACGGTGCTGGGCGTCCTGTCGCTGGTGTTCTGGGCGCTGATCGTCGTCGTCACCATAAAGTACGTCGCCGTCGTGATGCGCGCCGACAACAAGGGCGAGGGCGGCGTGCTGGCGTTGGGCTCGCTGGCGCAGCGCGGGGTGGCGAACCCGCGCGCGCAACGCGCGCTGATCGGCCTCGCCATCCTCGGCATGGCGCTGTTCTACGGCGACAGCCTGATCACCCCGGCCATCTCGGTGCTGAGCGCGGTGGAGGGGCTGAAGGTCGCCACCCCGGTGTTCGAGCCGTTCGTGGTGCCGATCACGGTGGTCGTCATCCTCGGCCTGTTCCTGGTGCAGAAGCAGGGCACGGGGAAGGTCGGCGGCCTGTTCGGGCCGATCATGGCGCTGTGGTTCAGCGCGCTCGCCGTCATGGGCATCGTGCAGATCCTGCATTGGCCGGACGTTCTGCGGGCGCTGAACCCGGCCTACGCGCTCCAGCTCTTCATCGACCACCGGCTGACGGCCTTCTTTGCGCTGGGCGCGGTGGTGCTCTCCGTCACCGGGGCGGAGGCGCTGTACGCCGACATGGGGCACTTCGGCCGCCATCCCATCCGTCTGGCATGGCTGTTCTTCGTGCTGCCGTCGCTGCTGCTGAACTACTTCGGGCAGGGCGCCCTGCTGCTGCACGTGGCCGAGGCGCTGGAGAACCCGTTCTACCACATGGCGCCGCCCTGGGCGCTCTACCCGCTGGTGATCCTGGCGACCATGGCCACCGTGATCGCCAGCCAGGCGGTCATCTCCGGCGCCTTCTCGCTGACGCGGCAGGCGGTGCAGCTCGGCTACCTGCCCCGGCGCGAGATCCGCCATACGTCGGAGCACGAGATCGGGCAGGTCTACATCCCGCGCAACAACTGGCTGCTGATGGTGGGCGTGCTGCTGCTGGTGGTCGGCTTCGGCTCCTCCAGCAACCTCGCCGCCGCCTACGGCGTGTCGGTGACCGGCGCCATGGTCATCGACGCCATCCTCGCCGCCGTGGTCGCGCACCGGCTGTGGGGGTGGAGCCCCGCCGTCGTCGCCGTCGCCTTCAGCGCCTTCCTGGTCGTCGACATGGCGCTGTTCGGGGCCACGCTGCTCAAGGTGCCGCAGGGCGGCTGGTTCCCGCTGGTGGTGGCGCTGGGCGTCTTCATGCTGATGACCACGTGGCGCAAGGGCCGTACCGTCCTGTCCCGGCGGCTGTACGAGGATGCGCTGCCGCTGGAGATGTTCCTCGACCGCATCAAGCCCGAATCGCCGATGCGCGTGGCCGGCACCGCCGTGTTCATGACCGGCAACGCCGAGGTCGTGCCCCACGTGCTGCTGCACAACATCAAGCACAACAAGGTCCTGCACGAACGGGTGATCATCCTGACCGTGATGACCGACGACGTGCCGCGCGTCTACGAGGAGCGGGCGATCAGCGTCGACAAGCTGGGCAAGGGCTTCTTCCGGGTGGTCCTGCACTACGGCTACATGGAGCAGCCGCACATCCCGCAGGCGCTGGAGCGCTGCCGCAAGTACGGCCTGCACATCGACATGATGGAGACGTCGTTCTTCCTGGGCCGCGAGACGCTGATCCCGTCGCGCCGCACCGGTCTGCCGACATGGCGCGAACCGCTGTTCATCGCGCTGTCCAAGACGGCGCTGTCGGCGACCGAGTTCTTCTGCATCCCGCCCGGACGGGTGGTCGAACTGGGCACCCAGGTGGAGATCTAGGACGGAGATCTAGGGCGGGGACCCGTTCGCCTCCCGCAGCAGCGCTACCACCTCGCCGTCGCCCACCTGATGGAAGTCGCGGTAGAAGGCGCCGATGGCGCCGAAGTCGCGCGGGCGCAGCGGGCACACCAGCGCGTCGACCTCCGCCTCCATCTCCCGCAGCGTGTCGTCGGCGCCGACCGGCACCGCCATGACCAGCGCCGCCGGGCCGGCCCGCCGCACGGCGATCAGGGCGGCGCGCATGCTGGCCCCCGTGGCGATCCCGTCGTCCACCACGATGGCCGTGCGCCCGGCCACGTCGGCCGGCGGCCGGTCGCCCAGGTAGGCGCCGCGGCGCCGGGCGATCTCCGCCAGCTGGCGTGCCGCTTCCGCCGCGATGTAGCTCTCCGGCACGCGGGCCATGCGGCAGACGTCCGGGTTGGTGACGATCTCCGGCGTGGGGCCATCCACCACGGCGCCGGCCGCCAGCTCCTCGTGATGCGGCACGCCGATCTTGCGGACGAACACGGGCTCCAGCGGGCAGCCCAGCACCCGCGCGATCTCCACGCCGACCGCCAGCCCGCCCCGCGCCAGCCCCAGCACCACCGGCGCGCGGTCCTTGTAGACCATCAGGTCGGGCGCGAGCCGCCGCCCGGCGTCGCGGCGGTCGGCGTAGCGCTCCGCGGATCCGAACCAGCCCATGGGCCACCTTCCCAACCGCCTTCAACCCCATCGCCTAAAACCATGCGGGGCGGACGGCCGTTCCCCCGCAGGGTCAGTCGCGGGCGACGATGGGCAGCAGGTTGTTGCGCGCCGCCGCGGCCTCCAGCCGGCCGTCCTTCCTGATCGCCGCGACGAATTCGTTGACCCGCGCCAGCCACGCCGCGTCGCCCGGCGCCACGGCGTAGGCGTAGGGCGTCACGTGCACCGGCGGGTCGGGCACGATCAGCCGCGCCCAGGGCGCGAAGGCCAGCATGCGCACGCCGTAGGGATAGTCGGTGAGGAAGGCGTCGGCGCGGCCGGACTGCACCTCGTCCTCGCGCTCCTGCGGGCGGGCGACGGCGACGATGCGGGCGCGGCGGATGTGCTCGCGGGCGAAGGCGTCCATCAGCGTGCCGGTCTGCACGGCCACCACCATGCCGTCGCGGTCGATGTCGGCCCAGCCGTTGACGCGCGGGTTGGTGCGGGTGGTGACGGCGTAGATGTCGCTGCGCAGGTAGGGCTGGCTGAACGCCACGCGCTGGGCGCGCGCCGGCGTGGCGCCGATGGCGAACATGCCGATGTCGCAGCGGTCGGCCAGCAGGTCATCGATGAACTTGGCGAAGCTGGTCTCGACGAAGCTCACCCGCACGCCGAGGTCGGCGGCGAAGGCGCGCGCCAGCTCGATGTCGATGCCCTGCAGCTCGCCGGTGCGCTCGTTGCGGTAGGAGATGGAGTAGTAATCCGGCCACATGCACACGCGCAGCACGCCGGTCTCCTGCACCTGGGCCACGCGTTCGCGGGCGCGCCCCTGGGCGGCGGCCGGTTCGGGCGCCAGCATGAGCACCCCCGACACCAGCACCCCCGACACCACGGCGGCCAACCGGCGCAGCGTCCACGCCCGCTTCGACACCATTCCCACGTCACACCCCCGCCACCGGTCACAACCCCGTCGCTTGCGCGATCATCCGCGACACTCTACCATTTTTCATAGCCGGTTCGGAGTGCGACCGTATGGCGCCCGCGCGGGGGATTTGGGCAAGACAATGAAAAGGCATGGCGTCTTCCTGAATCCGGCCGGCATGCTGGCGTTCGCGCTCATTTCGGTGGCGGCGCTGCTGTTCGATTTCGGCTACCAGTTCCAGGTCGGCCGCTCCCTGTCACTGCAAAAGGCCGAGCACACGCTGGGCAATCTGGCGAGCGCGCTGGAGGCCAGCACCACCCGCACCGTGCAGTCGGTGGACGTGACCCTCGCCTCCGTCGCCGACGCCTTCTCGACCGGCCTGCCGGAAACCGCGGCCGAGCGGTTCGAGGCGCTGGCCCTGCTGGGCGAACGGCTGCGCCGCTCGCCGCACCTGCGCTCGCTCACGCTTTTGGACTCCGGCGGGCGCGCCATCGCCACGACCGAGGATTCGCAGCTCACCGGCGTGCCCTTCGTCGACCGCGACTTCTTCCGCATGCAGGAGTTGGGCAAGGCGAAGGGGCTGTTCATCGGCCTGCCGGTGCGCGGCCGCAACCTCGTCCTGCCGCCGGCCCCCGACGACCACTCGGGCCGCTGGCTGCTGCCGATGAGCCGGGCGGTGCGCGACAGCGGCGGCGGCTTCCAGGGCGTCGTCGTCGCCTCCGTCAACCCGGAATACCTGCAGGGCATCTACGGCACGGTGCAGGAGGGGGGTGGCGGTTCGGTCGCGCTGTACCGCTACGACGGCGTCCTGCTGACGGGCGTGCCCTTCCAGGCCGACCAGATCGGCCGGGCGGAGGCGGAGAGCGAGCTGTTCCACAACCAGCTGCCGCGCGCCGAGCACGGCGTATTCCGCGGCCCCGGCCCCGGCCCTGGCGGGCGGACGCTCATCACCGCCTACCGCGCGACACCCATCTGGCCGCTGGTGCTCGCCATCAGCCGGGACGAGGCGGAGGAGCTGGCCGGGTGGCGCGACAACCTGATGGCCGGCGGCCTGATCGTCGCCGGCTTCATCGTGGTGATCGCGCTGTTCGCGGTGATGCTGACGCGCTCCATCGCCCTGGTGCGCCGGCAGGCGTCCGCGCTGCACGAAGGCAACGCCCGCCTCAACGCCATCCTGGAGACGGCGGTCGAGGGCATCCTCACCACCCGCGCCGACGGCACCATCGAAAGCGCCAACCCGGCCGCCCACCGCATCTTCGGCTATGCCCCCGGCGACCTGCTCGGCCGCGACATCGCGGCGCTGATCCCGCCGGACACCCAGCCCCAGTCGCTGGTCGGGCTGAGCCGGGAGGTGACGGCCATGCACGCCGACGGCGCGGCCTTCCCGCTCGACGTCTCGGTGGCGGCCGTGCCGGCCGAGGGCGGCACCCTGTACGCCGCCATCGTCCGCGACCTGGCCGAGCGCAAGCGGGCCGAGCAGGACCTGCGCGAGGCGAAGGAGCGGGCGGAGGCCGGCCAGCGCCTGAAGATGGAATTCCTGGCGACCATGAGCCACGAGATCCGCACGCCGATGAACGGCGTGATCGGCATGGCCGGCCTGCTGCTCGACACGCCGCTGGCGGAGGAGCAGCGGTCCTACGCCGCGACGATCCGCGACTCGGCGGAATCGCTGCTGGTCGTCATCAACGACATCCTGGACTTCTCGAAGATCGACGCCGGCAAGCTGACGCTGGACGAGGCCGAGTTCGAGCTGGTGCCGCTGGTCGAGAGCGTGGTGGAGATCCTGGCATCCCGCGCGCTGGCCAAGGGCGTGAACCTCGCCAGCTTCGTGCCGCCGACGCTGCGCGGGCCGGTGGTCGGCGACGCAGCGCGGCTGCGGCAGATCCTCATCAACCTCGCCGGAAACGCCGTGAAGTTCACCGACGAGGGCAGCGTCACCATTCTGCTGTCCGAGGAGGCGGTGGAGGGCGGCCGCGCCCGCGTGCGCTTCGAGGTGCGCGACACCGGCATCGGCATCCCGCAGAGCGAGCACGCGCGCCTGTTCACCATGTTCTCGCAGGTCGACCCCGCCGCCGCGCGGCGGCACGGCGGCACCGGCCTCGGCCTCGCCATCTCCAGGCGCCTGACCGAGCTGATGGGCGGCGAGATCGGCGTGGAAAGCGCACCCGGCCACGGCAGCATCTTCTGGTTCACCGTGCCGCTGCGGGCGGGCGCCGCGCGCCTCGACGCCCCGGCGCCCGACTGGCAGGGGCGGCGCGTGCTGGTGGTGGACGACGTGGCGGCCAACCGCGAGCTTCTGGTCCGCCAGCTGGCGGCCTTCGGCATCGAGGCGGACTGCGCCGACGACGCCGATTCGGCGTTCGCCCGGCTGAGCACCGCCGCCGCCGGTCCCCGTCCCTACCACGCCGCCATCCTCGACCACCGCATGCCCGGCACCAGCGGGGTGGATCTGGCCGCGCGCATCCGCGCCACGCCGGAGCTGGCCTGCCTGCGCTTGGCGCTGGCCTCCTCCCAGGGTGGCGAGGAGGACGCCGGGGCGACCGCCGTGGAGGCGCACCTTGCCAAGCCGGTGCGGCTGGCGTCGCTGAAGGCCTGCCTGTCCCGCCTGCTCGACGCCGAACCGCCGGCACCCGAGGCCCATTCTTCCGAACCCAGGCTTTCGGAGCCCCGGCCTACCGAACCCAAACATTCCGAATTGGCGCCGCTTGCGGCGCGGCGCTGCCGGATCCTGGTGGCCGAGGACAACCCGGTCAACCAGCAGCTCACCCTGGCGCTGCTGCGCCGCGCCGGCCACGCGGCGGATTCGGTGGCGAACGGCGCGGACGCCGTCGGCGCCGTGCGGTCGGTGTCCTACGACCTCGTGCTGATGGACGTGCAGATGCCGGAGATGGACGGGCTGGAGGCGACCCGCGCCATCCGCGCCCTGCCCGGCGAGCGCGGCCGGGTGCCCGTCGTCGCCATCACGGCCAACGCCATGCGCGGCGACGACCTGACCTGCCTCGCCGCCGGCATGGACGACTATCTGTCCAAGCCCATCCATTCCGAACAGCTGCTCGCCACCGTGCAGCGCTGGGCCGGCCGGCGCGGCGGGTGCACGCCGGGCGAGGTGCCTGCCCCCCTCGGCACGCCGCTGCCGGCGGCGGCCTCTCCGGTCGACCGCGCCAAGATCGAGGAGCTGCGCGACGCCATGGGCGCCGACGGCTTCATCCGCCTGATGCAGACCTTCTTCCGCGACTGCCCCGGACACCTCCGCCAGCTGCGCGAGGCGGTGCGCGACGGCGACCTGGAGCGCGCCGGCCGCGAGGCGCACGTGCTGAAGGGCTCCGCCGGCAGCGTCGGCTTCCGCGAGATGGCGGACACGGCCGCCCGCATCGTGGCGGCGGCGCGCCACGGCGACGGGGCCGCCGTGACCATGGACGCCGTCGACGCGCTGGCCGCCGCGCTGGAGCGGGTGCGCCGCCAGCACGCCCCACCCGCCACGGTGGAAACACCGGCGCCCGCGCCAACCGTTTCTTAACACTGCCTGCGATTATGTCGCGTGATCGCGCCTTTGGAGAGCAGCGCCATGGCAGGTCCCGTAACGGCCCTGGTGGTCGATGACGAGGAGATGAACCGGGCCGTCGTCGCCGGCCATCTGGCGCGGCTGGGCTACGCCACCGTCGACGCCGCCGACGGGGCGGAGGCGTGGAAGGTGCTGAAGTCGCGCCGCCACGACGTGCACGTCATCCTGCTGGACCGGCGCATGCCGGGCATGGACGGCCTCGCCTTCCTGGAGGTGCTGCGCGGCGATCCGGAACTGGCGCAGATCCCGGTGATCATGCAGACCATCGCCGATTCCTCCGGCGAGGTGGCGGAGGCGATCCAGGCCGGCGTCTTCTACTACCTGACCAAGCCCTACGACGGCGAACTGCTGCGCTCCGTGGCGGCCGCGGCGGTGGAGGACTACACCCGCCTCAAGCGGCTGGAGGGCGACGTGCGCTCGCGCACCGACGCCATGGCGCTGCTGCAATCCGGGTCCTTCCGCTTCCGCACGCCGCGCGACGCGCACAACCTGGCGATCACGCTGGCCGCCGCCAGCCCGAACGCGCGCAAGCTGACGTTCGGCCTGATGGAACTGCTGATGAACGCGGTGGAGCACGGCAACCTGGGCATCGGCTTCGCCACCAAGAGCCGGCTGAAGGCCTCCAACATCCTGAAGCGCGAGATCGAGGCGCGGCTGGCGCTGGCCGAGAACCGCGACAAGCACGCCACCGTGCGGTTCGAGCGCGACGCGGAGCGCATCACCTACACCATCACCGACCAGGGCCAGGGCTTCGACTGGCGCGCCTACCTGGACGCGGACCCCGCCCGCGCCCGCGACCTGCACGGCCGCGGCATCGCGCTGGCGCGCAGCGTCAGCTTCGACGACGTGCGCTACCTCGGCTGCGGCAACACGGTGGTGGGCACGGTGGAGATCGCACGGCACCGGGGCGGGTGACGTCAATCACGCTTCCGCCCGATCCAGATCGCCGTCAGGTCGTCCGCCAGCGGGCGGGGCATCACCGCGAAATAGCGCTCCAGCAGCACGGCCAGCACGTTCTCCCCTTCATGTTCATGGCTGGACCAGCGCAGCAGCTCCTGCACGCCCTCATAGCCGAACGGCCGCCCCTCCCAGTCGCGCGATTCGTACAGCGCGTCGGAGAACAGGAACAGGAAGGAGCCGGGCGGGAACGCCATCTCCCGGTTCCGGTACGTGGCCCTGGGCGAGACGCCCAGCGGCCAGCCGACGCTCTCGCCCACCACGGTGCCGCCGTCCGGCGTGCCGACCAGCGGGCGCGGCGCGCCGGCCGTGGCGTAGGTCAGGCGGTCGGCCGCGGTGTCGACCACCGCGTAGAGCATGGTGGCGAACTGCGTCTCCGGCAGCAGCCCGGCCAGCAGGCCGTTCAGCGCCTCCAGCATCGCCGCCGGGTCGTCGCCCGGCAGTTCGATCCGCGCCATCAGCGCGTGCAGGCGGAAGGTGTTGAGCGCCGCCGCCACGCCGTGGCCGGTGAAGTCGCACAGGAACACCGCGAACCGCTCCGGCCCCAGCGCCCGCGCCCCCCACAGGTCGCCGCCCAGCTCCGAACTCGATTCGAAATGATGGTCGAGCCGCACGCCGTAACGCCGCTGCAGCTCGCCCCGCAGCGACTCGGACGGCAGCAGGGCGAGCTGCATGCCCCGCGCCACCTTCATCCGCTCCACGGTGTCGGTGTGGAAGCCCTGGAGGCTGCGGATCACCTCGCGCAGGCTGCGGTCGAGCGAGCGGTTCTCCACGTGCACGCGCAGCCGCGCCGCCACCTCGGCCAGCGTCGCCGGCCGATCGATCACGTCGGTGGCGCCCAGCGCCAGGATCCGCGCCCGCTCCCGCGGGCCGGCGAAGCGGCCAATCATCAGGACCGGCACCTCGGCCATCCCGGCTTGCGCGCGCAGGCGCGCGATCAGCCGCCCGTCGGCGAGCCCTGAATCGAGCAGCACGAGATCCGGCCGCCGCCCGGCCAGGGCCAGCACCTCCTCCCCGCCCGCCGCCACGTCGACGTGGCGCAGGCCCAGCGTCGCCAGCCAGCGCGCGAGCCGCGCCGCACCGCGCCGCGTCGGCCGGCCCACCAGGGCGCGCAGCCCCGTGGAGCGGGTGTCGATGGCCGCGCTGTCCATGCCGACGGGCCCGCCGCCTCAGAAGTCGCAGGGGATGAGGGTGTGGAACTCGGAAATCTCGATCATCTCGCGCACCTGCCCCCTGGGCCCGCGCATCTTCAGCCGGACCTGGCACCGGTTGGCCGTGTTGTTGGCCAGCACCAGCAGCCCCAGCCCCGCCGAATCGATGAAATCCAGCCCGGCCATGTCCAGCACCATCTCCGGCACGCCGGCGCCGGTCCGGTCCTTCTCCATGCCGCCGATGATCTTCCGGAAGTCGTCGTCCGCCTCGAACGTCAGTTGTCCCTTGAGAAAGACCTCGCGGACGCCGTCCCCGTCCCGGACCGTGTAGTCCATGCCCCACCCGTTCTTCTTCCGTCGTCGGACCGGCACGCCGTCCGATCGGCCACGCCCGCGCGGGCATGATCGTCAGCAGTCTAACAGAGCGACTGAAAACCATCCAAGTCTTGTTCCGTCCACGCCGTTAGCCGACGCCCGCCCGCCACGTCTTCCAAGGGGCTAGCCCCGAAGCGCCCATGCGGATTCGCAACTTGGCCTGCATTCTGCGGTTGATTCGCAAGTGCGTTGGAGCCCCGGGGCTTACACCGGAAGAAATCGAAGAAACCAGCACCCTCAAGGAACTCGCCCGGAACGGCTTGCGTTCACGCCCCTAACGAACGAGAGATTTTGGAGGGCCGACCCCATGAACCAACGAGTTCTCATCACCGGCGGTGCCGGCTTTATCGGCTCGCACCTCGCCGATGAGCTGTTGGCGTTGGGATACCGTGTTCGCGTTCTGGATTCCTTGGACGAACAGGTTCATGGGGAAGCGGGCCGCCGCCCGGATTACCTCGCCCCCGAAGTCGATTTGCAGGTCGGCGACGTCCGCGACGCCGACGCCGTGAAGACCGCGTTGCAGGGCGTGGACGCGGTGGTGCACCTCGCCGCCCGCGTCGGCGTCGGGCAGAGCATGTACCAGGTCGGCGAGTACGTGGGCGTCAACGACCACGGCACCGCCGTGCTGATGGAGGCGCTGATCGCCCGCCCGGTCGGCCGCCTCGTCGTCGCCTCCAGCATGAGCGTGTACGGCGAAGGCCTGTACGTGGATGCCGAGGGACGCCCCGTGCAGGTCGGCCCCCGCACGGTGGAGCAGATGAAGGCCGGCCGCTGGGAGCACGAGGTGGCGGGGCGCGGGGGCATCCGGCCCGCCGCGACGCACGAGGGCGTGGTGCCGACGCTCGCCTCCGTCTACGCCCTCAACAAGTACGTGCAGGAGCGCCTGGGCCTGCTGATCGGCGAGGCGTACGGCATCCCCACCACGGCGCTCCGCTTCTGGAACTGCTACGGCACGCGGCAGGCGCTGTCCAACCCCTACACCGGCGTGCTGGCGAACTTCGCCGTGCGCCTGCTGAACGGCAAGGCGCCGCTGATCTTCGAGGACGGCTTGCAGACGCGCGACTTCGTCCACGTCGACGACGTCGTGCAGTCGCTGCGCCTCAGCCTGACCACGCCGGAGGCGGCGGGGCAGGTCTTCAACGTCGGCAGCGGCGTCAGGCGCACGGTGCGCGAGGCGGCGGCGGCGCTGTGCACGGCGGTCGGGCGCGAGGACATCGCGCCCGAGATCACCGGCCGCTGCCGCGTCGGCGACATCCGCCACTGCTGGCCGGACATCACGGCGGCGCGCACGGTGCTGGGCTACGAGCCGCGCGTCACGCTGGAGGACGGTCTGGCCGAGCTGTCGGAATGGTTGAGCCGGCAGATCGCCATCGATCGCATCGAGGAGATGAACCGCGAACTCGCCGGCCGGGGACTGTCGGCATGAGCGGGCGTCCGAAACCAGACCGCGTGCTGATCACCGGCGGCGCCGGCTTCATCGGCTGCAACCTCGCCCACCGCCTCGCCTCGAACGGCAAGCGGGTGCTGATCCTCGACAACCTGTCGCGCGCGGGGGTGGAGCAGAACCTCGCGTGGCTGCAGGCCACGCACGGCGACGCGGTGGAGGCCGTGGTCGGCGACCTGCGCGAGCGCGCCATCGTCGACGCCGCCGTGGCGCGGGCCGAGCGGGTCTTCCATCTGGCGGCCCAGGTGGCAGTGACCACCAGCCTCGTCGACCCAGTGCACGACTTCATGGTCAACGCCGCCGGCACGCTGAACCTGCTGGAGGCGGCGCGGGCGTGCGCCAAGCCGCCGCCGCTGGTCTTCACCTCAACCAACAAGGTGTACGGCAAGCTGCCGGGCGTCACCTTCGCCGTCAGCGGCGAACGCTACGTCCCGCGCGACGCGCTGATGGCGGGGCGCGGCGTGTCGGAAGAACAGCCGCTCGACTTCGCCAGCCCCTACGGCTGCTCCAAGGGTGCCGCGGACCAGTACGTGCTGGACTACGCCCGCACCTTCGGCCTGCCCTGCGCCGTCTTCCGCATGAGCTGCATCTACGGCCCCCACCAGTTCGGCACCGAGGACCAGGGCTGGGTCGCCCATTTCCTGAAGCGCGTGCTGGCGGAGGAGGCGATCACGCTCTACGGCGACGGCCGGCAGGTGCGCGACGTGCTGTTCGTCGACGACCTCGTGGACGCGCTGCTGCTGGCGTCCGACCGCATGGCGTCGCTGAGCGGCGAGGCCTACAACATCGGCGGCGGGCCGGAGAACGCCATCAGCCTGCACGAGCTGCTGGACCGCATGCCGCGCCTGATCGGCCGCAAGGCGATCCTGCGCTACGACGAATGGCGGCCGGGCGACCAGCCCTGGTACGTGTCGAGCACGCAGCGCTTCTTCGCCCGCACCGGCTGGCGCCCGCGCGTGGGCATCGACGAGGGGCTGACGCGGCTGTGCCGCTGGCTGACCGACGCCACGGTTCCCGCGGAAAGGCCCCAAACGGACCTGCAGCGGGTGGCCTCATGAGGGTAGCGCTCGTCAACCCGCCCTGGAGCTTCGACGGCAGCATCTACTTCGGCTGCCGCGAGCCCCATTTGCCGCTGGAGTACGGCTGCGCCAAGGCGCTGCTGGAACGCGCCGGGCATACGGCGGAGATCGTCGACGCCCAGCTGTTCGGCCTGACGCTGGACGATGTGCGGGCGCGGGTGGCCGCCTTCGGGCCGGACATGACGGTGGTCACCACGGCGCCCAGCTACCTGTTCTGGCGCTGCGCCCCGCCGGAACTGCGCGTGCCGATGCGCACCGTCGCGGCGCTGAAGGACGTCGGCGGCCGCATGGTCGCCGTCGGCCCGCACGGCTCCACCACGCCCAAGGCGACGTTGCGCAAGCTGGGCGTCGAGGCCGTGGTGATGGGTGAGTGCGAGGAGGTGCTGGCCCGCATGGCCGGCGGTGCCGACTGGGGCGCCGACTGGCGCACGCTGCAACACCTGTGCGTGCGCGACGGCGGCGAGGTCCGCGTCAACGGCGGCCCGGCGGCGACCGCCTTCGCAGACCTGCCGGCGCTGCGCTGGCCGGACGAATGGATCCGGCGGCACCACCACCACCACCACCGCTTCGACGGCGCACCGACGGGGCCGGGGGCGGAGATGGAGACCTCGCGCGGGTGCCCCTACAACTGCACCTTCTGCGCCAAGGAGAACTTCCGCGACGCCTACCGCAAGCGCCCGCTTCCCGTCATCCTGGAGGAACTGGACGGGCTGATCGCCCAGGGCGTCGAGTACGTCTACTTCATCGACGAGATCTTCCTGCCGAACAAGGAACTGCTGCAGGCGCTGGTGGGCCGCGGGCTGAAGCTCGGCGTGCAGACGCGGATCGACCTGTGGAACCACGAGCTGCTCGCGCTGCTCGGCGCCGCCGGATGTGTGTCGATCGAAGCCGGCGTGGAAAGCATCAGCGAGTACGGACGCAACCTGCTCGAC
>NZ_DASPMG010000030.1:0-2179 GCF_035627195.1 Azospirillum sp. | reverse complement strand
GGCGCGCCGCAGCGCGAAGTCGATCATCCCGCAGCCCACCGTGGCGTTGCTGATCCGGTCGATCAGCACGAAGCCGCCGGTCGCCCGGTTGGCCGCGTAGGCGTCGAACGGCACCGCCCGGTCGAGCGCCACGTTGCACACCCCCACCTCGTTCAGCTCCAGGTGCTTGGCCGCCCGCTGCTCCAGCGTGTTGACGTTCACCGCGTGCTTCAGCTCGGTCACCTGCGCCCCCACCGTGGCGGTGCCGACGCGCAGCAGGTAGCCGCGCCCGGGCAGCAGCGGCTGCTCGCCCAGCCACACCACGTGCGCGGCGAACTGGTCGGCGACCTCCGGACGCGCCTCCGCCGCGGCGATCACGTCGCCGCGCGAGACGTCCAGCTCCTCGCCCAGCACCAGCGTCACCGCCTGCCCGGCCACCGCGCGCTCCAGATCGCCGTCCAGCGTGACGATGCGCGCCACCGTGGTGGTCCGCCCGCCCGGCAGGATCGCCACCGTGTCGCCCACCCGCACCGCGCCGCCGGCCACCGTGCCGGAGACGCCGCGAAAGTCCTGGTTGGGGCGGTTCACCCACTGCACCGGCAGCCGGAACGGCCGGCTCAGCGCGTCGCCGGCCACCTCCATGCCCTCCAACTGCGCCAGCAGCGTCGGGCCGCCGTACCAGCCCATCGCCGGCGACGGCCGGGTCACGTTGTCGCCGGTCAGCGCCGAGACGGGAATGCAGGCGACGTTCGGGATGCCGAGCTGGGCGGCGAAGGCGCGGTACTCGGCGGCGATGGCCTCGAACACCTCCTGGTCCCAGCCGACCACGTCCATCTTGTTGACCGCCAGCACGACGTGGCGGATGCCGAGCAGCGCGACGATGTAGCTGTGCCGCCGGGTCTGGGTCAGCACGCCCTTGCGCGCGTCCACCAGCAGCACCGCGGCCTCGGCGGTCGAGGCGCCGGTGGCCATGTTGCGGGTGTACTGCTCGTGGCCCGGGGTGTCGGCGACGATGAACTTGCGCCGCTCGGTGGTGAAGAAGCGGTAGGCGACGTCGATGGTGATGCCCTGCTCGCGCTCGGCGGCCAGCCCGTCCACCAGCAGCGCCAGATCCAGCGTGCCGGCGCCGGTGGTGCCGAAGCGCGAGGAGTCGCTCTCCAGGCTGGCGAGCTGGTCCTCGAACAGCAGCTTGCAGTCGTAGAGCAGGCGGCCGATCAGGCTGGACTTGCCGTCATCGACCGAGCCGCAGGTGATGAAGCGCAGCAGGTCCTTGCTCTCCTGGCCGCGCAGGTAGGCCTCGACCTCGCGGACCGCGTCGTCGGGAGGGGCGGGGGTGGCGGGCATCAGAAATAGCCTTCCTGCTTCTTGAGCTCCATGGAGGCGGCGGCGTCCTGGTCGATGACGCGGCCCTGGCGCTCGGAGGTGGTGGCCAGCAGCATCTCGCGGATCACCGCGGCCAGCGTCTCGGCGCGGCTCTCCACCGCGCCGGTGAGCGGGTAGCAGCCCAGCGTGCGGAAGCGCACCCATCTCATTTCCGGCACCTCGCCGGGCTCGAGCGGCAGGCGCTCGTCGTCCACCAGGATGAGCGCGCCGTCGCGCGTGACCACCGGGCGCGGCTTGGCGAAGTAGAGCGGCACCACCGGGATGTTCTCCTGGTAGATGTACTGCCAGATGTCGAGCTCGGTCCAGTTGGAGAGCGGGAAGACGCGGATGCTCTCGCCCTTGTTGATGCGGCCGTTGTAGAGGTTCCACAGCTCGGGGCGCTGGTTCTTGGGGTCCCAGCGGTGGGTGCTGGTGCGGAAGGAGAAGATGCGCTCCTTGGCGCGGCTTTTCTCCTCGTCGCGCCGGGCCCCGCCGAAGGCGGCGTCGAAGCCGTGCGCGTCGAGGGCCTGCTTGAGGGCCTGGGTCTTCATGACGTCGGTGTGGACGGCGGAGCCGTGGGAGAACGGGCCGATGCCCTGGCGCACGCCGTCCTGGTTGACGTGGACGATGAGGTCGAGGCCGAGCTCCCTGACGCGCTGGTCGCGGAAGGCGATCATCTCGCGGAACTTCCAGGTGGTGTCGACGTGCATCAGCGGGAAGGGCGGCTTGGCGGGGTAGAAGGCCTTCATGGCGAGGTGCAGCATGACCGAGCTGTCCTTGCCGATGGAGTAGAGCATGACGGGGTTGCGGAACTGTGCCGCCACCTCGCGCATGATGT
>NZ_DASPMG010000029.1:0-19718 GCF_035627195.1 Azospirillum sp. | reverse complement strand
GCGGTCCTTGTACTCGTTGAACTGGCGCTTGCGCTCGGCGTCGCGGACCTTCTGGACGATCACCTGCTTGGCGGTCTGGGCGGCGATGCGGCCGAAGTCGATGGGCGGCAGCGGATCGACGATCCAGTCGCCGGGCTTGGTGTCCGGCTTGCGGCGCTGGGCGTAGGCGAGGCCGACCTGCGTCGCCTCGTTCTCCACCGTCTCCACGACCTCGAGGTAGCGGGCGAGGTGGATGTCGCCCGTCTTGCGGTCGATGCGGGCGCGGATGTCGTGCTCATGGCCGTACTTGGAGCGACCAGCCTTCTGAATCGCCTGCTCCATCGCCTCCAGGACCTCGTCCCGGTCGATGTTCTTTTCGCGGGCGACCGCGTCAGCGACTTGCAGCAGTTCCATCCGTCACTCTTCCTGAAACGACCAAGTTTCTTGTCTCTCCCGCGGCCGGCGGCGCCGGCCCCCTCATCCCCGCCCCGTCACTCCTGGTCCAGGCTGGCCTGGTCCTGGTGGGCCTTGATGAGGTCGTCCGTCAGCACCAGCTTGGCGCGGTGAATGTTGTCGAAGGGCACGCGGCCCTGGCCCTGTTCGGTGTCGATCAGCACCGCGCCATCCTCGACGCCCTGCAGCCGCCCCTTGAAGCGCTTGCGGCCGTCGATGGCCAGACGGGTCTCGACCTTGGCCTCGAAGCCGGCGAAGCGCTCGTAATCCTTCAACCGCGTCAGAGGCCGGTCGATGCCCGGCGAGCTGACCTCCAGCGTGTAGGCCCCGGTGATGGGATCCTCGACGTCCAGCACGGCGGAGAGCGAGCGGCTGATGTCGGCGCAATCCTCCACGGTCATGGGCGCGCCGTCGGCGCGCTCGGCCATGATCTGCAGGATGGGGCGCTGGCCCCCCGAAAACTGCACGCGAACGATCTCGTAGCCCATGGCTTCGACCGAAGGTGCGATGATCTGCTCGATCCGACCGGTTGCGTCCATTCCACCAATGCCTGCCCCGCCGGCCCCGTGCCGCGAGGATTCCACACGCCGATAAAAATTAAGGTGGGCCGCAGCCCACCCGCAAAGCGTCTCGCCGGCCCGCTTGCGCGGACCGCCAAGTCGTATGGGATATCGGGGCTGAATATAGCCGTTCCTCACCCCACTGCAAGCTCTTTTCGGAGCGGTTGAAGCGGATGCCGGAGGCTCCGTATCTGGAAGCCGGCTTCCTGGAAGCTGGATGCTGGAGGCTGGAGGTTCGGATTTCAGCGCAACGGGTGGCATCGAGCTTGAACTGCTTCAGTCGGATGCAAACCCGGAGTCCGGGACGCCGCTCAGCCCCGGGGCTTCCGGATGAAGCGCAGGAAGACCGGCTTGCGGCCGGCCTCGATGGCCTTTTCCTCGTAGCGGGTGGGCGGCCAGTCGGCCGGGCGCACGCGCCAGTCGGACGGGCGCTGCGCGGTCCACTCGAAGTCCGGGTGCTTGACCGTGTGCTCCAGCATCCAGCGCACCAGCCCCATGTCGTCGCTGGCCAGACGCAGCTCGGCGCCGTCCTTCAGCACGCGGGCGAGGCGGGGCAGGTTCTGCGGGCCGACGAAGCGGCGCTCCCAGTGGCGCTTCTTGGGCCAGGGGTCGGCGAACAGGATGAAGGCGCGGCCGATGGAGGCGTCGGGCAGCGCGTCCAGCAGCGGGCGCGCGTCGTCCGGCAGGACGCGGACGTTGTCGACCTTCGCCTCGTCCACCAGGGCCATCAGCGCGGCGACGCCGTTGACGAAGGGCTCGCAGCCGATGACGCCCACCTGCGGGTGGTTCGCCGCCTGCCACGCCAGGTGATGGCCGCTGCCGAACCCCACCTCCAGCCACACGTCGTCCACTGGGCGCGGGAACAGCGCGGCGGGGTCGTCGATGCGGTCGCCCGGCTGCGGGATGGGCAGTTCGAGGCCGGGCAGCAGGGTTTCCAGGAGTCCGGACTTGCGCTTGCGCAGCGGGCGGCCCTTGCGCCGGCCGTAGAGCCTGCGGGCGGGATCCTGAGAGGCGTCGATCATGGGAGGGGTGCCTGAAGGAACGGATGCCAAAAAACGGGTGCCGGAAACGGATGCTCCAAACGGATGCAGGGGCCCGAAGGCCCCTGCACGCGGGTCGCCTGTCGGGGCGATCAGGAGAAGGCGCGCTTCAGCTCGGCGGCGATGTCGGTCTTCTCCCAGGAGAAGCCGCCGTCGGCCTCCGGCTCGCGGCCGAAGTGGCCGTAGGCGGCGGTGCGCGCGTAGATCGGCTTGTTCAGGCCCAGGTGCTCGCGGATGCCGCGCGGGCTGAGGTTCACCAGCTGCTGGAGCACGTCGGACAGGCGGTCCTCGTCGACGCGGCCGGTGCCGTGGGTGTCGATGTAGACCGACAGCGGCTTCGACACGCCGATGGCGTAGCTGAGCTGGATCGTGCACTTGTCGGCCAGCTCGGCGGCCACGACGTTCTTGGCCAGGTAGCGGGCGGCGTAGGCGGCCGAGCGGTCGACCTTCGTCGGGTCCTTGCCCGAGAAGGCGCCGCCGCCGTGCGGCGCGGCACCGCCGTAGGTGTCGACGATGATCTTGCGGCCGGTCAGGCCGGCGTCGCCGTCCGGGCCGCCGATGACGAAGCGGCCGGTCGGGTTGACGTAGAAGTGCGGCTCCTCGCACATCCAGCCCTGCGGCAGGCAGTTGATCACGTGCGGGCGCACGATCTCGCGCACCGCGTCCTGGTCGATGGAGGCGTCGTGCTGGGTGGAGACCACCACCGAGGTGGCGCGCACCGGCTTTCCGTCGACGTACTGCAGCGTGACCTGGCTCTTGGCGTCCGGGCCCAGCAGCGGGGCGGCGCCGGAGTGGCGGGCCTCGGCCAGCGACTTCAGGATGGCGTGGGCGTAGTAGATCGGGGCCGGCATCAGGGCCGGGGTCTCACGGCAGGCGTAGCCGAACATGATGCCCTGGTCGCCGGCACCCTCGTCCTTGTTGCCGGCGGCGTCGACGCCCACGGCGATGTCGGCCGACTGCGAGTGCACCAGGACCTTGACGTCCATCTTCTCCCAGTGGAAGCCGTCCTGCTCGTAGCCGATGTCCTTCACGGCGTGGCGGGCCACCTGCTCCAGCAGGTCGGGGGTGATGCTCTCGGGTCCGCGCACCTCGCCGGCCAGGACCACCTGGTTCGTCGTGGCCAGCGTTTCCACCGCGACGCGCGCGTAGGGGTCCTGCGACAGGAAGAGATCGACGATCGCGTCGGAGATGCGGTCGCACACCTTGTCCGGATGACCCTCGGACACGGACTCGCTCGTGAAGACGTAATTCTGCTTGGCCACGGTCTGCCTCGGCTATTTTTACAGGCTCTTTGACTGGGGCGGCCTGGAAAGGCGCGACAGCCATGCCGCCGGATCATCGGTATTTGACAAGGTTTACGGGCGCGGTCAAGCAATCTCCCTGCGGCGGAAGGCGCAGGAGGCGAAAACGCGAACGGCGGGATGTACCGCGTCCGCGACACACCCCGCCGATCGATCGGCGACGGTCACCGTGCGGCGACCGTATGGAACCACGTCATTCGGCCGCTTCGATCGCGGCGGCGTTGGCCACGGCCTTGGTCAGCTCGAACAGGCGCTTGCGCACCGACGGATCGTTGATCCGGTAGTAGGCGCGGACCAGTTCCAGCGTCTCGCGCTTGGCCATCGGGTCCGGCTCGTAGCCGCCGCTGCGGCCGTCGTCCACCGTCGGGCCGTCGTCGTCGACCGGCGCCGAGGCCGCGTCGGCCGGCATGTCGTCGAAGAAGAACGACACCGGCACGTCCAGAACGCGGCTCAGATCGAACAGGCGCGACGCGCCGATGCGGTTGGCGCCGCGCTCGTACTTCTGCACCTGCTGGAAGGTCAGACCGATCGCCTCGCCCAGCTTCTCCTGGCTCATCCCAAGGAGGGTGCGGCGAAGCCGCACGCGCGAGCCGACGTGCACGTCGATCGGATTGGGTTTCCCCGTTTTAGGACGTCCTGTCGCGCCCCGACGACCCCTCGCTGCTGCCTGCATGGCCTTTTCCCTGAATACGTGTGTAGGTCCCTTTGTAGAGCATATCCGCGTATGCAGTCAAGCCCGCCCCTTGTGCCCCAGCTATGCGCGTGGGTTGTGGAAGAGAGTTGGGGTGCGCTAGCGCCGTTGTCGAGCGAAGCCCGCCAAAGCCGTACAGATCATGAGAAGTACCACCAGAACCCAGTCCCCGGCACGTCCGTAAATGGTGGGATCCGCTAGGCCGACCGGCAGAGCCGCGTCCAGAACGCCGCGCGCGCCCAGGCCCAGTTCGGCGGTGACGCGGCCGTGCGCGTCGACCACGCCGGAGATGCCGGTCTGCGCGCTGCGCACCAGCGGCAGCCCCTCCTCCACCGCGCGCACGCGGGAGATGGCGAAGTGCTGGTGCGGCCCGGCGGTGTGGCCGTACCACGCGTCGTTGGTGAGGTTGAGGAGCCACTGCGGCCGCGCCGACGCGTCCACCACGGCGCCGGGGAAGATCACCTCGTAGCAGATCAGCGGGCTGACCGGCGGCAGGCCGGCCAGCGGCAGCGTGACCGGCCCCGGCCCGGCCGAGAACTCCGACCCGTAGCCGGCGATGGCCCCCACCGGCAGCCAGGAGCGCAGCGGCATGTATTCGCCGAACGGGACGAGGTGGAACTTGTCGAAGGTGGCGGTCACCCGCCCCCCGGCGTCGATAGCCAGCAGGCTGTTGTAGTAGCGCGGCTGCCCGTCCGGCCCGGCCTGCCGGCGCGGCGCCCCGGTCAGCGTCAGCCCGCCCGGTGGCGTCACCGCGGCCACGGCCTGCCGGCCGGCCATGTCGTGCTCGATGAAGTACGGGATGGCCGTCTCCGGCCAGATGACGTGCGTCACCGGCCCGGCGGCGGGATCGGCGGCCGGCTGGGCGGCCAGTTCCAGTTGGCTTTCGAACACCTGCCGGCGTGCCGCGGGGTCCCACTTGTAGCGCTGCTCGATGCCGGCCTGGATCAGGCGCAGGCGCACGCCCGGCACCGTGTCGGCCGGCGCCCCGGCCAGCCGCATCGCCCCCCAGGCGCCGATGCCGCCGAACAGCGCCAGCCCAGCCAGCAGGGCCAGCGCGGTGCGGCGCGGCGGCTCCGCCGGGTCGGCGAAGGCGGCCGGCAGCGCCGCGACCAGCACGGTCAGCAGGCCGAGGCCGTAGATGCCGGTGACGGAGACCGCCTGCAGCACCGGCAGCGTGCCGACCCAGGAATAGCCGATCAGGTTCCACGGGAAGCCGGTGAGGGCGTGGCCGCGCAGCCATTCCACCGCCGTCCACACGACGGCGAACAGCAGCGCCCGCGCCAGCCCGCGCGCCGGAAGCGCCCAGTTGGCCAGCGCCCAGACGATCAGCGCCACGAGGCCGGTGAACAGCGCCAGCCCCATGGGCAGGCCGGTGGTGGAGAGCGGCAGCGCCCACCAGAACTGGCCGATGTCGGTGAACAGCGCCCAGGTCACCCAGTAGAGGCCCAGCAGGTGGTGCCCGAAGCCGAAGAACCACCCCACGGCGAAGGCGGTGCGCGGCCGCTCCACCCCGTCCAGCAGCCACAGCAGCGCCGGGAAGGCGGCGAACAGCACCGGCACCGCGTGCGCCGGCGGCAGGGCGAAGGTGGCCAGCCCGCCGAAGGCGAAGGCCGCGGCCAGCCGGCGCCAGCCGGTGAGCGCGCCCAGGCGCCCGGCGATCCGCCGGAAAGCGCCCTCGTCGGTCAGGGCATCGGTCGCGTGCACGGGAACGGGTCTCCGATGATGATGGAGCCCTTCTCCCCTTGAGGGAGAAGGGTTGGGATGAGGGGTCATTACCGCCGGATGGCGGGAAAAGAGTCATCCTTCCGCCCTGCCGGGCGTACCCACCCTCACCCCAACCCCTCTCCCCTCAAGGGAGAGGGGCTTTGTCTGGTCGTGGTTCTAGATAGGTGGCACCACCCCGGCTGTCCCGTGAAATCTGGGGTCACCAGTCGCTGACGAAGCGCTCCGGCGGCAGGCGGAGCATCACCGACGTGCCGGCACCCTCGGTGGAGCGGATCTCCAGACGGCCGCCGTGCTGTTCCAGCAGCGACTTGGCGATGGACAGGCCGAGGCCGATCCCCTCGAACCGGCGCGACAGGGAGGCGTCGCCCTGGATGAAGGGGTAGAACACCGTCTCCAGCCGGTCCGCGGGGATGCCGATGCCGCTGTCGAACACCTCGGCCACCAGGGCGCCGGCATTGTCGATGCGCGCCGACACGCCGATGCGCCCGCCCTCCGGCGTGAACTTGATGGCGTTGGACAGCAGGTGCAGCAGCACCTGCTTCAACGCGTGCGGGTCGGCCATCAGGGGCGGCAGCTCCTCCCCCATGTCGGCCTCGACGCGCAGCTTGGCGCGCTCCGCCCGCTTGGCGACGAGGCGCAGGCAGGACACGACGATGTCGCGGAAATCCACCATGGTGACGTCGAGGTCGACCCGCCCGGCCTCGATCGTCGCCATCTCCAGCAGGTCGTTGATGTTGGCCAGCAGCAGCTCGCCCGAGCGTTTGATCTCGGCGACGTAGTTCAGGTACATCGGGTTTTCCAGCGTCCCCAGCATCTGCTGGTGGATCACCTCGGCGAAGCCCAGGATGCCGTTGAGCGGCGTGCGCAGCTCGTGGCTCATGTTCGACAGGAAGGCGGTCTTGGCGCGGTTCGCCAGCTCCGCCGCCTCCTTGGCCTCGACCAGCGCGTGTTCGGCCTGCTTCATCGGCGTGATGTCGCCGATGATGGCGACGAAGGCGCGGAAGCCCGGCAGGTCGATGTCGGCCAGCGACAGCCAGGCGGGGAAGGTGGTGCCGTCCTTGCGCTGCGCCGTCACCTCGCGCCCGCGGCCGATGACCGCCTTCTCGCCCGTCGTCATGTAGCGGCGCACGTAGTCGGCGTGGCGGCGCGCCTCGTCCGCCGGCATCAGCGCGTGGATGTGGCGGCCCACCAGCTCGGCCTGGGTGAAGCCGAAGACGCGTTCGGTCGACGGGTTGGCGCTGAGGATGACGCCGCGCGTGTCGGCGGTGAGGATCGCCTCCACCGCCGATTCGACGATGGCGCGGAAGCGCGCCTCGGAGCGCTGCAGCTCCACCTCGTGCTGCTTCAGCGCGGTGTGGTCGCTGACCAGGGCGAACCAGCCGCCGGGGCGCCCCTCCTCCTCGTCCAGCGCGCCCAGGTGCGCGCGGGTGTGCGCGGTCTGGCCGCCGGGACCCAGAAGCGTCAGGTCGAAGGTGTGCTGCCGGTCGTCCGGCTGGGCCAGGGCTGCGCACACCGCGTCCTCCTGCCCCGGCGGCAGGAAGTCGGCCAGCGGGCGGCCGATCAGGTCGGCGGGGCGGCAGCCGAGCATGCGGGCCAGCGCGCCGTTCACCTCCACCGTCACGAAATCGGCGTCGAGCTGCCAGAAACCTTCGTTGGTGGCGGCGATGATGCCGCGGTAGCGCCGCTCGCTGCGGCGCAGCTCGTCCGCGGCGGCGGTGGCGGCGGCGCGGTGGACGCCGAAGTCCTCGATCATGGCGACCAGCGCGCTGACCCGCCCGTTAGCGTCGCGCAGCAGCGACGGCCGCACGGAGGCCCGCACCACGCCGCCGTCCTTGCGCAGGTAGCGCTTCTCGAACGGCTGCGGCGCGGCGGCGTCGCGCGCCGCGCGGGCGAAGGCCGGCGCCTCCAGCAGCCAGTCGTCCGGGTGGGTGATGCGGGCGAGCGGCAGGCCGGCCAACTCGTCCGGCGTATAGCCCAGCATGGCGGCGAAGGCGGGGTTGGCGGCGATCACCACGCCGCCGGGGTCGGCCACGGCGATGCCGGCCGGCGACGACTCGAAGATGCCGCGGAACAGCGCGCCGTCCGGCCCGTCGGCAAACGCCGGGGCGGCGGCCCGCCTGTGGCTGCCGTTCAGCGACATCGATTGCGCCCCGTTGGACTCATCTCACGACCCGGATACCGGCTATCCATCTTGGATAGTTGAATACCACAAAAGTATGGGTACGTGGCGATGATAACGGGTGCGCCGGGGAATGTATGCTATCCTTTCGTTGGTGTTCGCACGTTGTCAGCGCCCCCTGTCAGCGTCGGCGCCCGCCGCGCCGGCGGCGCGGGGCCGTGAGGCCGGGCGGCACGGTGTCCAGCACGGCCAGCAGCCCGTCCAGCGCGCCTTCGTCCAGGTCGTGGATACAGGCGGCCAGCCGGTTGGCCAGCTCCGTCGCCTTCGGGCTGAGGCCCGCCGTGTCGACGGTGATGCGCGGGTGCGAGAGGGCGGCCAAACGCTCCAGCTCCTCCGCCTCGTCCCAGATGATGCCGAAATAGCCGCAGATCTGCCGCACGAGCTGCGCCGACGGCTGCCCGCGCTTGCCGTGTTCAAGCGCCGAGAGGTAGGCGGAGGAGATGTGCAGGTCCGCGGCCATCTGCTTGAGCGTCACCCCGCGCGTCTCGCGCAGCGCCCGGACCTTGTCGCCGAAGGGGGTCATGTCAGCGGTCTTTACGGTCCCGCCGCCGCTTGATCAAGACGTACAGGGCACCATCGCCGCCGTCCTTCGGCTGGGCGGGCTGGACGGCCAGCACCATGGGGCGCAGCGGCGGGTCGCCCAGCCAGCCCGGCACGGCGCGGCGCAGCACGCCGCCGCCGGCCCCGCTGAAGGTGCCCTTGCCGGTGATGACCAGCACGCAGCGCCGCCCCTCGTGCCACGCGCGGTGGACGAAGGAGGCGAGCGCCGTGTGCGCCTGCGCCTGGGACATGCCGTGCAGGTCGATGCGGCCCTCGATCTCCATCTTGCCGCGGCGCAGCCGGTCGGCGTTGCGGCCGTCGATGGCGCTGGTGTCGCCGGGCGTGAGCGGCGGCGGGACGACGTGCACGTAGGTGCGCTTCGACGGCTTGGCCGGCGGTGGGGATGTGGGCGCGGTGGGCGGCGGGGCCGGTTCGGCGGCGGGTTCCGCCACCGGCGGGGCAGAGGTCATCGCCTCGGCCAGCGAGCGGCCGGGCATGGGCACGGCGTCGCGCATCACCGTGCGCCACAACGCCTGCTCCTCCGGCGTGACGGTGCGCTTGCGGCGGGTCATGCTCCGTCCTGCCGGGCGAGTTCCTGCTTTCGAGGACGAAGGGTTGGCCACAGATGAACACAGATAAACACAGATTTTCTCAGATCGATGCGCCGGCCGGTCAAGGCATGCCCATCATCCTTCATCTGTGTCCATCTGTGTTCATCTGTGGCAAAAAAACACACCTTGCTCACTCCCCGACCAGCAGGACGTGCAGGCGGCGGGGGCCGTGGGCGCCGAGCTGGATGGTCTGTTCGATGTCGCCGGTGCGCGACGGGCCGGTGATCAGGTTCACCGTGCGCGGCATGCCGCCCTCGAACGACGCCTGCACGGCGCGCAGCCGGTCCCAGGCGTCCTCGTAGCCGCCGACGATCTGGTCCCTGCGAAGGACGACGATGTGAGTGTCGGGCAGGAAGTTCAGCGTCGTCGGACGTTCCGCACCCGAAACGAGCATCAGCGTGCCGGTCTCCGCCACCGCCGCGAAGGCGCCGGTCAGCGACACGGCGTCGGCGTCGCGGGCGCGGCCGGCGGTGACGGTCAGCGTCGGCCGCTCCGCCCAGGGGATGGCCGACAGCTCCGGGTCGGGGGCCACGCGCAGCTCGGCCGGCAGGTTGAGGCCGGCGAGGTATTCGGCCACGGCCTGCGGCACGGCGGCGAGGTCGGGGATGCGCTCCACCGTGCAAGACACCTCCAGCGCCATGCGCACGAACAGCGCGACCTGCTCCTCATGGTCCAGCTGGGCACGGGCGGGGACGAGGTTGCGGGGGTGGGTGCGCACGCGCTCCGCCGCCGCGCCCCGCTGGGCGTCGGTGGCGGGGCCGCGCTTCAGCGCGGTGCGGATGCCGGAGAGGATCTGGTTGCGGGCCTCGCCCTTCGACTGATCGCTCATGACTCAGCGCCCTCCCCGCTGCTTTTCGGCCCAGAGGTCCTGGAAGGTGCGGCCCTCGGGCGCGGGCATGTCGCGGAAGCGGGTCCAGCCGTCGGCCAGCGGCAGGCTGGCGAAGCGGCCCTTGCCCCGGCCGAAGCGGCCGAGCGTGCGGATCGCCATCTTCGCCGCCGCGTGGTACAGCGCCGGGCGCCGCGCGAACCACGCCCACACGCCCAGACCCCGGCGCATGGCGGGGGGCTGGAGCTTCTGCTCGAACTCCTTCTCGCGCCAGTGGCGCATCATCTTGGGCAGCGGGATGCGCATGGGGCACACCGCCTCGCACCGGCCGCAGAAGGTGGAGGCGTTGGGCAGGTGCCCGGCCTCCTTGATGCCGATCAGCGCCGGGTCGAGGACCGCGCCGATCGGCCCCGGATAGACCCAGCCGTAGGCGTGCCCGCCGACCGCGCCGTACACCGGGCAGTGGTTCATGCACGCCCCGCAGCGGATGCAGCGCAGCACCTCCTGGAACTCGGTGCCGAGCAGCGCCGAGCGGCCGTTGTCGAGCAGGACGACGTGGAACTCCGCCGGCCCGTCCACGTCGCCCGGCCGGTGCGGGCCGGTGGAGAAGGTGGTGTAGGCGGAGAACTCCTGCCCCGTGGCCGAGCGCGCCAGCAGGCGCAGCACGGTGGCGGCGTCCTCCAGGTTCGGCACGATCTTCTCGATGGAGGCCAGGACCACGTGCACCTTGGGCAGCGTCTGCGTCAGGTCGCCGTTGCCCTCGTTGGTGACGATGACGGTGGAGCCGGTCTCGGCGATCAGCAGGTTCGCACCCGTGATGCCGACGTCCGCCTCCTGGAAGCGGCGGCGCAGCATCAGGCGCGCCTCGGTGATCAGCTCGCGCGGCTCGTCGAGCGGGCGGTCCTTGGGCAGCTCCGTGTGGGCGGCGCGGAAGGCGTCGGCCACCTCCTCCTTCGACACGTGGAAGGCGGGGGCGATGATGTGGCTGGGCGGCTCCTTGCGCAGCTGGATGATGTACTCGCCCAGGTCCGTCTCGATGGGGATGAAGCCGTTGGATTCCAGGTGGTCGTTGATCGCGATCTCCTCGGCGATCATCGACTTGCCCTTGGTGACGGTCTTCGCACCGGCGTTGCGGCAGATCTCCGTGATGGTGTCGCGCGCCTCGGCCGCGGTGCGGCACCAGTGCACGTGGCCGCCCTGCTCCGTCACCTTCGCCTCGAACATCTCCAGGTAGACGTCGAGGTTCTCCAGCACGTGGTTCTTGATGGCCTTGCCCTGGTCGCGCAGGTCCTCGAACTCCGGCAGGCGCTCGGCGGCGCGGCGGCGCTTGTCCTGGAAGCCGGTGCCGGACTTGCGCAGCATGTACTGCAGGCGCTCGTTCTCCAGCGCGCGGCGGCTGTTCTCGGGGAAGGAATGGGCGGTGGAGTGCATGCGCGTTCCCCTTCCCTACCGGCCGGTTTCGCCGATGGCCGGCACATCGCCGGCGAGGCCGGACAGCACCTCCGCCACGTGGCGGACCTTCACCGGGCTGCCCTGGCGCGACAGCTTGCCGGCGATGTTCAGCAGGCAGCCCATGTCGCCGGCCAGCACCGTGCCGGCCCCGGTGGCGGCGATGTCGGCGGCCTTGTCCTCCACCATGCGGTTGGAGATCTCCGGATACTTGACGCAGAAGGTGCCGCCGAAGCCGCAGCACACCTCCGCCCCCGGCAGCTCGCGCAGTTCCAGCCCGTCCACGGAGGCGAGCAGGGCGCGGGGCTGCGCCTTGATGCCCAGTTCGCGCAGGCCCGAGCAGCTGTCGTGGTAGGTGACGGCGTCCGGGTAGCGGGCGGCCACGCCGGTGACGCCCAGCACGTCGACCAGGAAGGACACCAGCTCGTGCGTGCGGGCGGACAGGTGCCGGGCGCGGTGCGCCCAGGCGGGGTCGTCGGCCAGCAGCTCCGGGTAATGCACGCGGATCATGCCGGCGCAGGAGCCGGAGGGGACCACCACATGGTCGAACCCCTCGAACGCGGCGATGGTCTGGCGGGCGAGTGCGGCGGCGTCCGCGCGGTCCCCGGAATTGAAGGCCGGCTGGCCGCAGCAGGTCTGCCCGGCCGGCACCGCGACGGTGCAGCCGGCGTCTTCCAGCAGCTTGACGGCGGAGAAGCCGACCGTGGGGCGGTACAGGTCGACCAGACAGGTGACGAACAGCCCCACGCGGGGGCCGGTGCGGGTCTCGGCCATGGCGGCGGTCTTCTTTGTTCGGGGACTCCCTGTGGGCAACCACAATAGGGTGCGGGACCGGTTCCCACAAGGCACGCCCTGATTCAGCCGCTGCGTCCCGGCACCATCTGCGCGGCCAGGAACAGCGCCGCCGCGGCGACCACGACGCTGGGGCCGCCCGGCAGGTCCCAGTTGAGGGACGCCAGCATGCCGGCGACCACCGCCCCCATGCCGATGACGGCGGCGAGCGCCGCCATCTCCTCCGGCGTGCGGGCGAAGCGGCGGGCCGCCGCGGCCGGGATGATCAGCAGGGAGGTGATCAGCAGGATGCCCACCACCTTCATCGCCACCGCGATCACCAGCGCGATCAGCAGCATGAAGGCGAGGCGCAGGGCCACCACCGGCATGCCCTCCACCTGCGCCAGATCCTCGCTGACCGTCACGGCCAGCAGGCGGCGCCACAGCAGCGCCATGCCGGCCAGCGCCACCGCCCCGCCGGCGTAGATGCGCAGGATGTCGTCGGACGTGACGGCCAGGATGTCGCCAAACAAATAGCCGACGAGGTCGACGCGCAGCGTCTCCAGGAACGCCACGGCGACGAGGCCCAAGGACAGCGACGAATGCGACAGGATGCCCAGCACCGTGTCGGAGGCGAGCGCCCGGCGGTGCTGCAGCGCCGTCAGGAGCAGCGCCAGCACCACGCACACCGCCACCACGCCCACCGTCGGGTCGATGCCCAGCAGGAAGCCCAGCGTCACGCCCAGGAGGGCCGAGTGCGCCAGCGTGTCGCCGAAATACGCCATGCGCCGCCACACCACGAAGGAGCCGAGCGGTCCGGCCAGCGCCGCGATGCCGCAGCCGGCCACCAGGGCGCGGACCATGAAGTCATCCATGGTGGTGCTCCCCCTCGTGATGATGATGGTGATGCTGGTGGTCGTGGCCGTCGCAGCAGTCGGCGCCCGGCACGACGCGGCCGTCGCCGGTGTGGGCGTGGTCGTGGTGGTGCAGGTAGATGGCCAGCTCGGCGGCGTGGCGGCCGAACAGGGCGTGGTACTCGGGGTGGCGGCTGACGTCCTCCGGCCGGCCGGAGCAGCAGACGTGCCCGTTCAGGCAAAGCACGCGGTCGGTGCGCGCCATCACCGTGTGCAGGTCGTGGCTGACCAGCAGGACGCCGCAGCCGTGCGACCGGCGCAACCGGTCGATGCGGTTGAACAGCTCCGCCTGACCGTGCACGTCGACGCCCTGGTCGGGCTCGTCCAGCACCAGCAACTCAGGCTCGGACAGCAGGGCGCGGGCCAGCAGCACGCGCTGCAGCTCGCCCCCCGACACCGACTGCACGGGGGAGCGGGCGAGGTGCGCCACCCCCGCCTCCTCCAGCGCCGCGTCGATGCGCGCGGCGCTCACCGGGCGCCACAGCGCCAGGAAGCGGCGCACGGTCAGCGGCAGCGTGCCGTCAATGGACAGCTTCTGCGGCATGTAGCCGATGCGCAAGCCCGCCCGCCGCCGCACCGTGCCGGAGGTCGGCCGCACGAGGCCGAGCACGGCGCGCACCAGCGTCGTCTTGCCGGCGCCGTTGGGGCCGATCAGCGTCACCACCTCGCCCTCGTTCACCGCGAGGTCGATGCGGTCGAGCAGCGTGCGGCCGCCGAGGGTGACGGTGAGGGCTTCGGCGGTGATCAGCGGTTCGGGCGGGCTTGACATGTTATGTTATAACGTCACACTTTGGGGGACGGCCTCCCGTATGCGCCGAAACGGTTCGCCTGTCCAGCCATAGACACCCCAACAAAGGTCATGGAACCCATGCGCAGCCCCCTCCTTGCCCTGGCATTCTCCTGCGGCTTGCTCGCCGCCGCGCCCGCGTTGGCGGACGTGCCGAAGGTCGTCGCCTCCATCAAGCCGGTGCATTCGCTGGTGTCGGCGGTGATGCAGGGCGTGGGGGAGCCGGCGCTGATCGTGCGCGGTGCCGCCTCGCCGCACGACTACACGATGAAGCCGTCCGACGCGCGGGCGCTGCAGGGCGCCGACTTCGTGTTCTGGGTGGGCGAGGCGCTGGAGACCTTCCTGGTCAAGCCGCTGAAGTCCGTGCCGAAGTCGGTGCAGGTGGTGGAACTGCTGGAAGCACCGGGCATCACGCTGCTGGAGGCGCGCGAGGGCGGTGCGTGGGAGACGCACGACCACGGCCACGCGCACAAGCATGACCACGCCGGCAAGGACCACGGCGACGTCAACACGCACGTCTGGCTCGACCCGGACAACGCCAGGGCGATGGCGCGGGCCGCCGCCGAGGCGCTGGCCGCGCGCGACCCGGCGCACGCCGCCACCTACAGGGCCAACGCCGAGGCTTATGGCAAGCGCCTGGACGCGTTGGATGCCGAGTTGAAGGCGGCGCTGGCGCCGGTGGCGGCGCGGCCGTTCGTCGTCTTCCACGACGCCTACCAGTATTTCGAGAAGCGCTACGGCCTGAACGCCGTCGGCGCCATCACCGTGAACCCGGAACGCGCCCCCTCCGCCAAACGGGTGGCGGCGATCCGCGAGCGTATCAGGACGCTGGGGGCCGCCTGCGTCTTCGCCGAGCCGCAGTTCGAACCGAAGCTGGTGGACACGCTGATCGAGGGCACGGGCGCCAGGAAGGGCACACTGGACCCCGAGGGTGCCGCCATCCCCGACGGGCCGGAGCTGTACCCGACGCTGCTGCGCAGCCTTGCGAATTCACTGACCGGCTGTCTGGCGCCGCGGGCTTAACGGCCGGGGACGGCTGTGCTAGTGCTGTCCGCCTTGGACCAAGGGAGGGTGGCATGAAGATCGGCATCGTCGGGTGCGCGGGGCGGATGGGGCAGATGCTGGTGCGCGAGGTGGCGGCCACGCCGGGCTGCACCGTCGTCGGCGGCACGGAGCGCGTGGGCGGTCCGGCGGTGGGCAAGGACATCGGCCTGCTGGCCGGCATCGAGGCGCTGGGCGTGCCCGTCATCGACGACGCGGCGGTGCTGTTCGCCGAGGCCGACGCCGTCATCGACTTCACCTCGGCCGAGGCGGCGGAGCGCCACGCCGCCCTGGCGGCGCAGGGGCAGACCGCGCTGATCATCGGCACCACCGGCCTCAACCCGTCGCAACTGGCGTCGGTGGCCGCGGCGGCGACGCACACGCCCATCGTGCAGGCGCCCAACATGTCGGTCGGCGTCAACGTGCTGCTGGCGGTGGTGGAGCAGGTGGCGCGCACGCTGGGCGACGATTACGACATTGAGGTGGTCGAGATGCACCACCGCCACAAGGTGGACGCGCCGTCGGGCACCGCGCTGGGCCTGGGCCGCGCCGCGGCGGCCGGCCGGGGCGTGGCACTGGAGGACGTCTGGCAGAAGACGCGCGACGGCTACACCGGCCCGCGCCGCGCCGGCGACATCGGCTTCGCCACCCTGCGCGGCGGCGACGTGGTGGGCGACCACACCGTGGTCTTCGCCACCGACGGCGAGCGCGTGGAGATCACCCACAAGGCGTCGAGCCGGCAGGTCTTCGCCAAGGGCGCCGTGCGCGCCGCCCTGTGGACCGCCGACAAGACGCCGGGCCTGTACACGATGCGCGACGTGCTGGGGCTGTAAGGGCGGCCCCGAAACGAAAACCCCCTCCCGGCCGGGCCGGGAGGGGGCGACGATGTGCCGGAGCGGGTCCCGGACCGCCGTTTACTCGTCCCGCTGCCCCATGAAGTGGAGCAGGAAGGTGAAGAGGTTCACGAAGTCCAGGTACAGGGTCAGCGCACCCATCAGCGCCAGCTTGCCCTCGCTCTCGCGGTCGAAGCCGTCGGCATAGACCTCCTTCAGGCGCTGCGTGTCGTAGGCGGTCAGGCCCGTGAAGATCAGCACGCCGATGATCGAGATCGCGAACTGCAAGGCGCTGGACGCGAAGAACAGGTTGGCGAGGCTGGCGATGATGATGCCGAACAGGCCCATCATCAGGAACGAGCCCATGCCCGACAGGTCACGCTTCGTCGTGTAGCCCCACAGGCTCATCGACAGGAAGGTGGCCGCCGTGACGAAGAACGTCAGCGCGATCGACGACCCGGTGAACACCAGGAAGATCGCCGACATGGACAGGCCCATCGCCGCGCAGTAGACCCAGAATATCAGCTGGGCCGTGGCGAACGACAGCCGCTGGATGCCGAAGGACAGCACCATCACGAAGGCCAGCGGGGCCAGCATCACCACCCACTTCAGCGGCGTGGTGAAGATCGCCTGCATGAGCGCCGGGCTGGTCGAGGCGAGGAAAGCCACCAGGCCGGTGACCACCAGGCCAGCACCCATGTAATTGTAGATGCGCAGCATGAACTGGCGCAGGCCTGCGTCGAAGTATCCCCGATCGATCGCGCGGCCTGCGGTCGCGTAGGAACGGTACATCGGGTCAGACATTGTGGTCCTCGGGGTGTCGGTGAAACTCAACACCGAGTCATATTGTAGACTTCGCCCCTTCGTTCAAGATGAGTCGCGTGTACCGGGCTTCCGCCCGGCAAGCACTCGTCACTCGTTGCGCAGCAATGGTGCCGCCGGCTGGCCCAGCGCGCGCCACGTGCCGAAGAAGCCGAAGGCCAGCGTGATCGCCGTGCTCAGCACCGCGGTCCACAGCACCGCCGAAGGCAGGAACGTCCATTCCCAGCGCATCAGCCGCGTCAGCACCGCCCACGCCGTCAGCGTCCCGATGACCCCGGCGATGGCCGCCGTCACCAGCCCGAGCAGGCCGTATTCCAGCAGGAAGGCGCGCAGCACGTCGCCGCGCGTCGCGCCCAGCACCTTCAGCACGACGGCGTCGTAGACGCGGCGCCGGTGCCCGGCCGCCACCGCCCCGGCCAGCACCAGCGTGCCCGCCGCCAGCGTGATCGACGCGGTGATGCGCACCGCCGTGCCGATGTGGCCCAGCATGGTGTTGACCGTCTCCAGCGCGTCCTTCACCCGCACCATGGTGATGTTGGGGAAGCGCGCCAGCACGGCGCGCTGCACCGCCTCCTCCGCCTCCGGCGTGGCGTTGACGGTGGCGATCCAGGTCATGGGGGCACGTTCCAGGGCGCCCGGCGCGAAGACCAGCGCGAAGTTGATGCGCATGCTGGAGAAGTCGGCGGCGCGCACGTTGGCGACCTCCGCCTCCATGGTGCGGCCCAGGATGTTGACGCCCAGCTTGGCGCCGGGGCCGATGCCGAAGGCCTCCGCCACGTCCTTGTGGATGGAGATCAGCGGCGGACCCTGGTAGTCGGCCGGCCACCATTGGCCGGCGACGATCTCCGAATTGGCGGGCTTGGTGGCCGACCAGGTGATGCCGCGGTCGCCGCGCAGGATCCAGCCCTTGTCGGGGTCGCGCAGCGCCTTCTCGGCCTCCGTCCCGTTCACCGTCTCCAGCCGGCCGCGCAGGCTGGGCACGGCGTCGAAGCCGCGGGTGCCGGGCACGGCCTGGACGATCTGCTTGAACGGCTCGAACTGGTCGGGCTGCACGTCGACGAAGAAGAAGCTGGGCGCGTCCTTGGGGATCGTCTCGGTCACGCGGCGGGTGAAGTTGCCCTGGATCAGCGCGATGGTGACCAGCACCGTGAGGCCCAGCCCGAGCGACAGCACGACGCTGCCCGTCGGGTTGCCCGGCCGGTGCAGGTTGGCCAGCGCCAGCCGCAGCCCCGGCCGCTTCGGCCGGCCGGCGCGCGCGGCGGCGTGCGTCACCAGCCACGCGGCACCACGGAAGGCGGCGAAGGTGGCGATGGCGCCGCCGACGAACCAGCCGGCGAACACCTTGTTCTCCGCCGTCAGAATGGCGAGCGCGGCCAGCGCCAGCGCCGACGCGGCGGTGGCGGCCACGTAGACCGGCTTGGGCCAGCCCTGGGCCGGGGCCACCACGTCGCGGAACAGGGCGGCCGCCGGCACCTCCCGCGCCCGGCCCAGCGGCCACAGCGAGAAGGTCAGCGCGGTCAGCAGGCCGAACAGCGCGGCGGTCAGCAGGGCGCCGGGATAGACGCCGATGCGCACGCCGACCGGCAGCAGCCCGTCCAGCGCGAGGCTCAGCAGCGGCGGCGCCACGGCGCCGACCACCAGCCCCAGCGCGATGCCCACGCCGGCCAGCGCCAGGATCTGCGCCAGATAGGTGCGGAAGACGAGGTCGCCGGGGGCACCCACGCATTTGAGCGTGGCGATGGTCTCGCCGCGCGCGTCCAGGTGGCTGCGCACCGCGTTGCCGACGCCCACGCCGCCCACCAGCAGCGCCGTCAGCCCGACCAGCGTCAGGAACAGCGTCATCCGCTCGATGAAGGAGGCCACCTGGGGCGAGGCGTTGGTGTAGTCGCGCACGCGCCACGTGGCGTCGGGGAAGCGGCGCTTCAGCTCGTCCTGCCACGCCGTCAGGTTCGTGCCCGGCGGCAGTGCCAGCTTGTGGTTCCAGTAGACGAGGCTGCCCGGCTGCGTCAGCCCGGTGTCCTGCATGGCGCCCAGGCCGACCATCAGGCGCGGCCCCAGGCTGAAGGTGTTGGACGACGCCCGGTCCGGCTCGCGCGCCAGCACGCCGCGCACCTCCACCGTCGAATCGCCCAGCTTGATCGTCCCGCCGGGCTGGACGCCCAGGCGGTCGAGCAGCGTGTCCTCCACCACCACGCCCCAGCGCCCGCCGCGCTGCGCCAGCGCGGCGTGGATGTCGGCACCGCCGCGCAGCTCCACGCTGCCGTACAGCGGGTAGAGGCCGTCGATCGCCTTCAGCTCGACCAGGGAGGAGCGCGCGTCGTCGTCGCTGCGCGCCATGGCGCGCATCTCGACGGACGCGGCGATGCGGCCGGACGATTCCAGGTGCTTCATCGCCTCCGGGCCGGGCGGCTGGTAGATCTGGCGGATCGCCACGTCGCCGCCCAGGATGGCGCGCCCGTCCTCCTTCAGCCCTTCGAGGATGCCGCTGGACACCGACTGCACGGCGGCGATGGCGGCGACGCCGAGCGTGAGGCAGGCCAGGAAGATGCGGAACCCCTGCAGCCCGCCGCGCAGCTCCCGGCGGGCGAATCGAAGGGCGAGGAGGAGGGAGGTCATGGGCGGGTCACGCCTCCACGGCCAAGCCGCGGGCGGCGTGGCGGCCGTCGTCGGCGATGCGGCCGTCCATCAGCTTCACGGTGCGGTCGCAGCGCTCGGCCAGCGCCGGGTCGTGGGTGATCAGGACCAGCGTCGTGCCGCGCCGCTCGGCCAGGCCGAACAGCAGCTCCACGATGTGGGCGCCGGTCTCCAGGTCCAGGTTGCCCGTCGGCTCGTCGGCCAGCAGAAGCGACGGCTCGGCCACGAAGGCGCGGGCGATGGCGACGCGCTGCTGCTCGCCGCCCGACAATTGCGCCGGATAATGGGTGAGGCGGTGGCCGAGGCCGACCCCCTCCAGCTCGGCGCGGGCGAGGTCGAAGGCGCCGTCCCGCCCGGCCAGCTCCAGCGGCACGGCGACATTCTCGAGCGCCGTCATCGTCGGAAGCAGGTGGAAGGCCTGGAGGACGATCCCGATCCGCCCCTGCCGGGCCCGCGCCAGATCGTCCTCGCCGAGGGCGGTGAAATCGGCGCCGGCGATACGGATCGACCCCCCGGTCGCCCGCTCAAGGCCGGACAATACCGCCATCAGCGACGATTTTCC
>NZ_DASPMG010000028.1:0-9446 GCF_035627195.1 Azospirillum sp. | reverse complement strand
CCTGATCGGCCTGGCCGGCATCGACACCCGGCGCCTCACCCGCCGCATCCGCGACCTGGGCGCGCCCAACGGCGTCGTCGCCCACAATCCGAAGGGCGAGTTCGACCTGGACGCGCTGCGCGCCAAGGCAGCTGGCTGGCCGGGGCTGGAGGGCATGGACCTCGCCAAGGACGTGTCCTGCCGCCAGACCTACGCCTGGGACGAGGCGGGTTGGACCCTGGGCAAGGGCTACGGCCGGCAGGAGAACCCGCGCTTCCACGTCGTCGCCATGGACTTCGGCGCCAAGCGCAACATCCTGCGCTGCCTCGCCGACGCCGGCTGCAAGGTCACCGTGGTGCCGAGCACCGCCACCGCCGAGGAGGTGATGCGCCACAAGCCGGACGGCGTGTTCCTGTCCAACGGCCCCGGCGACCCCGCCGCCACCGGCGAATACGCCGTGCCGGCCATCCGCGACCTGCTGAACACCGGCGTGCCGATGTTCGGGATCTGCCTTGGCCACCAGATGCTATCGCTGGCGCTGGGCGGCCGGACGGTGAAGATGGAGCGCGGCCACCGCGGCGCCAACCACCCGGTCAAGGATCTCGCCACCGGCCGCGTCGAGATCACCAGCCAGAACCACGGCTTCGTCGTGGTGCCGGAAAGCCTGCCGGCCGACGTCGAGGTGACGCACGTCAGCCTGTTCGACGGCTCCAATGAAGGCATCCGCCTGAAGGGCAAGCCGGTGTTCTCGGTGCAGTACCACCCCGAGGCCTCGCCCGGCCCGCAGGACAGCCACTACCTGTTCCACCGCTTCGTCGACCTGATGGACGGCAAGCCGCTCCCCTGATCGAAAAAGAAGGGCCCCGTCAGGGGCCCTTCTTCGTTGGGGTCGCGCGCTCGACGCCACCGAAGGCGGTGGTGCCGCCGCGCGTGCCGGGCGAGGAGCCGGGCTGGCCGAAGTCCGTGCTGTCCGGCGCCGGTCCCTCGGCGGATCGGCTTGCGGTCTCGCGGTGCACTTCGGTCATGGGGCCGGGGCGCTGGTCGAACGGCGCGTCCGCCGCCGTGCCCCAGTCCGCCCCCCGCGCCTCGCCCGATGAGGCACCGGCCGCCGCCCCGTCCGGCACAGGCTCCGCCATGGGTCCCGGCCGCTGGTCAAAGGGCGCCCAGCCCACGGTCTGCCAGTCGGCGCCGCGGCTCTCGGCATCGTTCCTGACGGCACTCCCGCCGCCCTCCCCGCCGCCCTCGATCCGGGCGGCTTCCTCGGCGGCGCGGCGGGTACCGCCGGCGCGGGCCTGGCGGGACAGGATACCGCGCACCTCGTCGGCCCGGTCGTCCTCGGCGCGCACCAGCAGCAGGGCGCCACCACGCTGCACGCCTTCGGCGTAGCGCTGCATCTCCGATTCCGGCACGCCGAAGCCCGACAGCACGCCGACCATGCCGCCGGCCACCGCCCCGGCGCCGGCACCGGCCAGGGCGGTGACGGCCGAGCCGGCCGCCAGGATCGGTCCGATACCGGGAATCGCCAGCGCCGACAACCCCATCAACAGCCCGCCGGCGCCGCCCACCGCGGCGCCGACCCCGGCGGCCTGCGCCGCCTGATCACCGGTGACGAGGCTGATCGCATCGCGCGGCACGCCGGCGGCGTCGAGCGCCTCCACGGCGCGGCGAGCCTCGTCGAGACGGTCGTAGAGGGCAACGACGGTGGTCGTCATCGAAACCTCCTGTCAAAACGAGCCTGTTAAAACGCCGAGTTAAAACGCGAGGGCGCCGGCCACCAGGATCAGCGCCGCGATGATGATGGCGGGGATCGCCATGCCGCCCAGCGACCAGCCGCGCAGGCCGGCGGAAGGCGGTGTAACCGTAGGGCTGCGCTGCGTCGGCGGCACGGCGCCCTGCGCCTGTTCATAGACGGTGCTGCGGTCGGGGCCGGTGCGGAGCGTGCCGTCGCGCACGTTCAGCGGCGAACCGGCCGGCTGCCGGGAATCGGCCATGGGACACTCCCCGTCGTGGTTCGTTCCTCGACCAGCCAACAGCGCTTTCTTTCGATTGGTTCCAGACCGGAAAGCTGATGGACAGCCCTGGAACGCACACAGTGGTTGTGCCTTTTCCCGGGCGGCGTGCTACCATCGGACTGGCCGCCGCCCTGGCCGGGAGCGCCGGCCCGATTCGTCCGAAGGCCTGTCACGTTGCGCGTGCACGACGCCCAGATCCGCACCGGTGCGACGCCGGCTTCCCACCGCTCCGCCGCGGCCGGCGGAATCCCCTTGCGTTCGGGACTGGTGCTGCTGGTGCTTGCGGCGCTGGTGCCGGTGCTCGCGTTCGCCGGCTGGCTGGTCGCCCGCATGGCCGACACGCAGGGCGCCGCCATCGAGGAGCGCGGCCGGCATCTGGCGCAGACCCTGGTCGTCGCCGTGGATCGCGAGCTGACCGCCATGTCCTCGGCCCTCCAGGTGCTGACCACCTCGCACCACTTGGAGGTCGGTGACTTCGCCGCGTTCCACCGTCAGGCGACCGAGGTGCTGCGCCACAAGGATATCCGGCGCGACGGCATCCACATCGTGTTGACCGACACCGCCGGCCAGCAGATCGTCAGCACCCGCCGTCCCTATGGCGAGCCGCTGCCCACGGCGGCCAGCGCCGCCCAGGTCGTGCGCGTCGCCGAGACGGGCCAGGCCCGCATTTCCGACCTGTTCAGCGGTGCCGTCGCACGGGCGCCGCTGGTGTCCGTCAGCGTGCCGGTCTGGCGGGATGGGCGCGTCGCCAACGTGCTGTCCATGAGCATCCCTGTGGAGGTTCTGGCGGGCCTGCTGCTGCGCCAGGGCCTGCCGGACGACTGGACCGCCGCCGTGCTGGATCGCAAGGGCGTGTTCATCACGCGCACCCTGGCGCACGAGCGTTTCGTCGGCACCCCAGCCGCACCCGACGCCTGGGCGCTGGCGGGCGGCCGCGACAGCGGCAGCTACCGCCACACCTCGCGCGACGGGATTCCGACGTTCTACGCCTTCGCCCGCTCGGCCGTGTCGGGGTGGACGGTCTCGGTGGGCGTGCCGCTCGCCACCATCGAGGCGCCGATGCGCCAGTCCATGCAGGTGGCCCTGGTGGGCGGCGCGCTCCTGCTGCTGCTCAGCGTCGTGATGACGTTGGCGGTCGGCCGCCGGCTGTCCGGGCCCGTCGCCCAGCTGGCCGCCGCCGCGGAGGCGTTGGGCCGCGGCGAGACGCCGGGCGGCACGCGCACGCTGGTGCGCGAGGTGAACGCCGTCGGGGCGGCGATGCGCGACGCGGCACTGCGGCTGGACGACGGCGCCACGCAGCAGCGCATGGCCATGCAGGCCGGCGGCATCGGCATCTGGCGCCTGGACGGGCGGACCGGGGAGTTGCGCTGCTGGGGCCGCTCGGGCGCGATCCTGGGTCTGGGCACCGGCATCGTCGAGGCGCCGGTCGCGCATTGGATCCGCAACGTGCCGGCCGGGCACCGCGACCGCCTGCTCGCCACCCTGCACCCGGCCGGCGCGTCGGCCGGCGCCTTCGCGCGCGGCGACTTCGACCTGGAATTTCCGGTCGAGCATCCGGGCGGCGAGACCCGCTGGGCGGCGTTGCGCGGCGCCGTGCTGGGCGACGGCGGACCGGAGTCGCGCCGCGCCGTCGGCATCCTGGAGGATATCACCGAGCGCAAGCGCGCCCTGGAGATGCAGTTGGTCGAGGCGGAGGAGCGGCACGCCGCCGACCGCCGCCTGTTCGCGGCGATCATCGAAAGCTCGACCGACCTCGTTGCGGCGCTCGACCTGGACCTGCGCTTCATCCTGTTCAACAGCGCTTATCAGAGCGAGTTCGAGACGATCTTCGGCCACCGCCCGCAGATCGGCGAACGACTGGCGGACGCGCTGTCCCACCTGCCGGACGAGCGCGGGCCGGCGCTGATGATCTGGAGCCGCGCGGTGGATGGCGAACGGTTCACGGTGGTGCACGACTTCGGCGACATCCGCCATGCCCGGCGCACCTACGAGATCGCCTACGACACCATCGTCGACGGTGCGGGCAAGCGCATCGGCGCCTTCCATCTGGCCCGCGACGTCACCGAGCGCGAGCGCGCCCGCGCCGCGCTGACCCAGGCCGAGGACACGCTGCGCCAGGCGCAGAAGATGGAGGCGATCGGCCACCTGACCGGCGGCATCGCGCACGACTTCAACAACCTGCTCCAGGCCATCGGCGCCAGCCTCTACCTGATCGAGCACCGCGTCACCGCGCCCGAGGTGCTGGAGCCGCTGCGCATGGCGGTGAAGGCGGTGGACCGCGGCGCCACGCTGACGCAGCACCTGCTGGCCTTCTCGCGCCGCCAGCGGCTGGAACCGCGGCCGGTGGACGTGGGTGCCCTGGTGCGCAGCATGGGCGGCCTGCTGGAACGCACCCTGGGCGGCACCATCCACATCACGGCGGAGGCGGACGCCGAGCCGTGGCCGGCGCTGGTGGACCCGAACCAGCTCGAAATGGCCATCCTCAACCTGGCGATCAACGCCCGCGACGCCATGCCGTCGGGCGGCACGCTGACGATCCGCAGCGCCAACGCGCCGCTGGGCGACGACGACCGGCCGAACACGCTGCCGCCCGGCGACTACGTGGCCATATCGGTGCGCGACACCGGAACCGGCATGCACGACGAGGTGGCGGCGCGCGCGTTCGAGCCGTTCTTCACCACGAAGGGTGTCGGGCACGGCACCGGGCTGGGGCTCAGCATGGTGCACGGGCTGGCCGCGCAGTCGGGCGGTGCGGTGCGGCTGGACACGCGGCTGGGAGAAGGAACCATGGTAACGCTCTACCTGCCGCGAGCCGACGGCCCCGAAGAGGCGGAGACCGGGCGCGATCCCCTACCGGCGGCGGCGGAGCCGGCGCGCCCCGCCTGCGTGCTGCTGGTCGAGGATGAAGGCCTGGTGCGTATGGCGACGGCCACCTTCCTCGACCAATCCGGCTTCCGCGTCGTCGAGGCGGCGAGCGGGGCGGAGGCGCTGACCATCGTGCGCGGGGGAGAGCCGGTCGACCTCGTGCTCACCGACTACGCCATGCCGGGGATGACGGGGCTGGAGCTGGTGCGCGCGCTCCGCGCCGAGCGGCCGGACCTGCCGGCGCTGATGGTGACCGGCTACACCGAAGTGCCGCAGGCGACGCTGGCGGTGGAAGGTCTGACCATCATCCAGAAGCCCTATCGGCCCGACGATCTGGTGGCGCGCCTGCACGCCGCGCTCGCGGCGCCGTTGGCCGAAGCCGGCGTGTAGCCGTGCCGGCCGAGGGACGGCCGCCCTGCCCGCTTTGCGGCCGGCCGCTGATCCCCGGGCCGAGCGTCAACGAGCACCACCTGCTGCCGCGCACCTACGGCGGCCGCGAAACGGTGACCCTGCACCGGATCTGCCACGACAAGATCCACGCCGTGCTGAGCGAGGCGGAGTTGCGCGACCACTTCCACACCGTCGAGCGGCTGCGCGCCCATCCGGAAATCTCCGCCTTCCTGCGCTGGGTCGCCCGCAAACCGCCGGAGTTCGTGGACGGCCATGCCTCGGGGCGCGGAAAGCGGCGGTAATTCCCGTGCCCCATCGCGAGAAGGGTTACAGCTTCGTCTTGCCCTTGATGTACTTGGACAGTTCGCCGCCGCAGCTGCCGCTGACGCGCTTGTACTCGGCGATGGTGTCCACCTTGGCCTGACGGCGGTCGCGCTCGCGGGAAAAGTCCTGGAGAAGCTCCTTCAGCGCCGTGTCGAGCGGCCGGCGCAAGGCCTGGGCCGCCTGCTGCTGGCTGCGCGCGCGGACCGAGCCCAGGCGCGCCGCCGCCGTCTCGATCCGGCGGCGGATGGCCGGCGCGAACTCCTTCAGCAGCGCCTCGTCGGTGGCCACGTGCATCATCTCGTGCGCCAGCACCTCGCCATGGATGCAGGAGCCGCGGGGCAGTTCGCGCGCGACGTAGACGACGCGCTCGATGAAGCCGAAGGTGACCTTGACCGCCGACAGGGCCGCGCAGACCGAACCGTCGCCTTGCGGCTGGAACAGCACGCCGAGCTGCGACTGCTCCCCGTATTTGGCGTGCGCAAGGCCCAGGATGTTGCCGCCCGACGCCCCCGCCGGCCCCGGCGCACGGCCGGGAAGGCCAGCCAGCTGGGCGGTCGAGCGCGTGTCGTCGCGCCCCAGCGGCACCACCTGGAAGTCGACCTGGACGGACGGCCGGTCAAAGGCCGGACAGCCGTTCGACTGGGCGGCGGCAGGACGGGGCGCGGATAGCACGACGGCCGCCCCGAGGGCGGCCGCCATGGCAAGGCTTGCGTTGAAGAGGCGCATCATTCCCAGGATGTCGGCATGCGCCCCGCGCCGCACAAGACCCTCAGCGCCGCCCCGGATAGAGGAAGCGCGTCTTCAGCGTGCCGTCGATCGCCTTCAGGTCGTTCAGCACCTCGCCCTCGTCCACGTCGCCGTCGGCATCGATGACGACGTAGCCCAGCTCCGGATCGGTCTGCAGGTACTGGGCGGCGATGTTCAGGTTGCGGGCCGAGAACACGTCGTTGATCTTGCGCAGCACGCCCGGCACGTTGCGGTGCAGGTGCAGGAAGCGCGTCGCCCCGTCGTGCACCGGCAGCGCCACCTGCGGGAAGTTCACCGCGCCGATGGTCGAGCCGTTGTCGGAATACTCGATCAGCTTCTGCGCCACCTCGGTGCCGATGTTGGCCTGCGCCTCCATGGTCGAGCCGCCGATGTGCGGCGTCAGGATCACGTTGGGCATGCCGCGCAGCGGGCTGACGAACTCGTCGCCCTCGCCCGACGGCTCCTTCGGGAAGACGTCCAGCGCGGCGCCCAGGACGTGCTTGCTCTCCAGCGCCGCGACGAGGGCCTCGATGTCCACCACCTTGCCGCGCGCGAGGTTGATGAGGTGGGCGCCCTTCTTCATCGTCTTCAGTTGCTCGGCGCCGATCATGTTGCGGGTCTGCGGCGTGTCGGGCACGTGCAGGGTCACCACGTCGGACATGGCCAGCAGCTCGTCCAGCGAATCGACCGGCTGCGCGTTGCCCAGCGCCAGCTTGCGCACGATGTCGTAGAAGACGACCTTCATGCCCATCGATTCCGCCAGGATCGACACCTGGGTGCCGATGTGGCCGTAGCCGACGATGCCCAGCGTCTTGCCGCGGATCTCGTAGCTGTCCTTGGCCGACTTCATCCAGCCGCCGCCGTGCACCAGGTTCGACTTCTCGAAGATGCCGCGCATCAGCATGATGACGTCGCCGATCACCAGCTCCGCCACCGAGCGGGTGTTGGAGTACGGCGCGTTGAAGACAGGAATGCCCTGCTTGCGGGCGGCCTTCAGGTCCACCTGGTTGGTGCCGATGCAGAAGCAGCCGACGCAGAACAGCCGCTGCGCCGCCTCCAGCACCTTGGCGGTCAGGTTGGTGCGCGAGCGGATGCCGATCATGTGCACCGAACCGATGCGCTCCAGCAGCTGCGCCTCGTCCAGCGCGTGCGGCAGCCGCTCGACGGTGGCGTAGCCGCGCGCCGCCAGCTCGGAAATGGCGTTGTCGTGGATCCCCTCGAGCAGCAGGATCGAGATCTTTTCCTTGGAGAGCGACAGCTTGGTCACGACGGCAATCCTTCGTTCCGCAGGGCCCGTGCCGGACCGTATATGCGATAACCCTGATAAAGGCACGGGCGCGCGCGCAAGGTAGCGGCAAGCGGCGCCGTTGTCACGGGGTACGGAAGGCCTGCATGGCCGCTTGGCGCGGCGCGCGGGGCGGGTGTATGTCTCGGCGAAACGTCCGAAACGGGAGACGAGGCCATGAGCGACCCGGTGACCATCTATCACAACCCGCGCTGCACCAAGTCGCGCCAGACGCTGGAGCTGCTGCAGTCGAAGGGCGTCCAGCCGACGGTGGTGGAGTACCTGAAGACGCCGCCGAGTGCGGACGAGCTGAAGCGCATCCTGGCGGCGCTGAACAAGGGCCCGCGCGAGATCCTGCGCGCCAAGGAAGCCGCCGAGGCCGCGATCGGCAAGGACCTGGACGACGAGGCGCTGATCGCCGCCATGGTGGCGAACCCGATCGTGATCGAGCGCCCGATCGTCGTGAAGGGCGACAAGGCCTGCGTCGGCCGCCCGCCCGAAAGCGTGCTGGAGATCCTGTAAAAGGTCAGCGCAGGACCATCCGCTCGATCAGCACGTCCTTCAGCAGGTCGCGGCCGGCCTCGCGGGCAACGGCGTCCTTGACCGCCTGCTTGACCCGCTCGGCCGAGCCGGGACCGACGAGGCGGTTCTCGCCGATGTCGCGCACGCCGTCGTAGAGCCGGTCCTCGATGCGGTCGATCCGGCTCTCGACCGGGTGCTGGCTGGCCCTCGGGCGCAGTTCCAGCGTCACCTTCAGGTCCAAGGTGCGCGAGCCGGACAGCGGGAAGCGCATCTCCGGCAGGGTCTGGAAGTTGCCCTTGGGACCCATCATCGAGACGACGCGCCGATGCTCCAGCACGCGGTCGACCGCCGTGGCGCCGGGAAGGCCGAGCACCACCAGCGTCGCCAGAACGCCGATGATGGCGATCAGCATCCGATGCGGTGAATGGTGCTGGTGCGGCGGTGTTGCCCGCCCTGCCGTGTGAACGAACGCCATGGCACGGGCCTCCCTCTGGGGCCATTCCCGAGGCTAGCACCACGGGCCGCGAAGTCCATTCCCCGGATTGCCGCAGCCCCTACCCCGCCCCTGTCATCCCACGGCGACGGCGCGCAGCCGGTCCACCGCCCAGCGGGCGGCGTCGCGCACCACCGGGGACGGGTCGTCCAGCAGCGCCTGCGCCGCCGGGATGCGCGCCGGGTCGCCGCAGTTGCCCAGCGCCACCAGAACGTTGCGCACGAAGCGGTCGCGCCCGATGCGCTTGATCGGGGAGCCGGAGAACACCTGCCGGAACCCGGCGTCGTCGAGCTGCGCCAGATCCGCCAGCCGCGGCGCCGTCAGTTCGGCGCGCGGCAGGAAGGCGGCTTCCTTGGAGCGCGCGGCGAACTTGTTCCACGGGCAGACGGCAAGGCAGTCGTCGCAACCGTAGATGCGGTTGCCCATCAGCGGCCGCAGTTCCTCCGGGATCGGGCCGGCGTGCTCGATGGTCAGGTAGGAGATGCAGCGCCGCGCGTCCAGCTGGTAGGGTGCCGGAAAGGCGTCCGTCGGGCAGGCGTCCTGGCAACGCCGGCAGGAGCCGCAGAGGTCCCGCCCAGGCTCGTCCGCCGGCAGGTCGAGCGTGGTGTAGACCTCCCCCAGGAACAGCCAGGAGCCGTGGGCGCGCGACACGAGGTTGGTGTGCTTGCCCTGCCAGCCGAGCCCCGCCTTCTCCGCCAGCGGCTTCTCCATCACGGGGGCGGTGTCGACGAAGACCTTCACGTCGGCCTTGAAGCGGTGGGCCGTCCACTGCCCCAGCACCTTCAGCCGACCTTTCACAAGGTCATGGTAGTCGCGGTTGCGGGCGTAG
>NZ_DASPMG010000027.1:0-31116 GCF_035627195.1 Azospirillum sp. | reverse complement strand
GGCGGCCAGCAGGAAGCCGCGGGATTCGATGCCCACCAGCAGGTCCGGTTCGTGCGGGCGGATGGCGTCGGCCAGCTGGCGGATCGCCTCCTGCCAGGCCTCGCCGTGCGCGAGCAGCGGGGAGATGTCGTAGAACAGGATGCCGGGCTTCGGAAAATCCGGAATGCCGCGGATGTGATCCTTCAGGTTCATGTGGATGGTTCCTCGGGAGGCGGTGCGGCCATACTAGCCGCACCGCGCGCGACCGTCAGCAATCGCGGCAGAAGCCGAGTTCGTAGAACTTCACGCCGTTGCTCTCGTAGACGCGTTCGTCGAACACGCGGACGCGGGTCAGGTTGGTCGTCACCGGGTAATCCGCAAACCCTTTCGCCACGGCGCCGTGGACATTGATGGTGGAGGCGTCCAGCCGCAAAGAGGCCAGGAAGTTGTAGGTGTAGCAGTAGCTTTCGCCGGGCTGCAGGTACGCCTGGATACGGTTGATCCACAGGAAGTGGATGTCGACCTTCACCCGCGCCGAGGACTGGTTCTCGATGCACCGCGCCTCGGCCGGGGCGGCGCCGAGCGCCGCCAGGATCACCGTCGCCAGGGCCGTCGCCCACAGTTTGCTCTTCGTCATGGTCCACACTCCGATATCCGCGCGTTGTGTTCTTGCGTTCGCCCTCTTGGTGGCGGCGGGGCGATGGAAGTTCCATCGGGGATTCCGCAAGGAGTGCGGGGGTTGACCCCCGCCGGGTATCCCGCCAAGGTCGCGCACGAGCAGGGGGGAACCTGTGGGAGGGACAGGGCGCATGGCGCCGCAGCGGGCCTGGATGGAGACGTCGCGCGACGGCGGCGGCGCGTGGCTGGTGACGGCCGGCGGACGGTGGGATCTGGAGGGGGCGGGCGCCCTGTCCGGCGACCTCGACCGCGTGCGCCCGGATGCCCGCGGGGCGGCGGTGCGAATCGACCTCGGCAACCTCGACACGCTGGACACCGTGGGCGCGCTGCTGATCGCGCGGCTGGCCGAGCGCCTGAAAGGAGAGGGGCACGCGGTGGAGGTGGCGCCGATCCGGCCGGAGCACGCGCCGCTGTTCGAGGCGGTGCGCACGGCCGCCGTGGAGCCGCCGGTGCGGCACGAGCGCGCCCACCCGATCATCGACATGCTGGAGCGCACCGGCCGCGCCACGGTGGAGGCGCTGCGCGAGGGCGTGGACCTGCTGTCGTTCCTGGGCCTGATGACCATCACGATGGGCCGCATCCTGGTGCGGCCGCGGCGGCTGCGCCTGACGTCGGTGATGTTCCACATCGAGCAGACTGGCCTGAACGCGCTGCCCATTCTGGGGCTGCTGTCGTTCCTGATCGGCGTGGTGATGGCGTTCCAGGGGGCGGACCAGCTGCGCCGCTTCGGCGCCGACATCTACGTGGTCAACCTGCTGGGCATCTCGATCCTGCGGGAACTGGGCATCCTGATGACGGCGATCATCGTCGCCGGGCGCTCCGGCTCCGCCTTCACGGCGCAGATCGGCACCATGAAGGTGAACCAGGAGGTGGACGCCATCTCCACCCTCGGCCTCGACCCGGTGGAGCTGCTGGTGGTGCCGCGCGCGCTGGCGCTGATCGTCACCCTGCCGCTGCTGGCCTTCTACGCCGACCTCATGGGGCTGTTCGGCGGCGCGGTCATGAGCTACTTCGTGCTCGACATCTCCTTCGGGCAGTTCCTGCGCCAGCTGCAGTTCGCGGTGGGACCGGGTGCGCTGGCGGTGGGTCTGGTGAAGGCGCCGGTCTTCGCGCTCGTCATCGCCATGGTCGGCTGCTACGAAGGGTTGAAGGTGTCGGGCAGCGCCGAGAGCGTGGGGCGGCTGACCACCAAATCGGTGGTCGAATCGATCTTCCTGGTCATGGTGCTGGACGCGTTGTTCTCGGTGCTGTTCTCGTTCCTGGGTGTGTGACGGATGCCGGACCTGCCGGAGAGAGGGACTGTCGGGGAATTGCAGGGTGCTGCGCCGGTCGACGCGCGCGACGTGGTGATCCGCGTGCGCGGCCTCGTCACCCGCTTCGGCCGGCAGGTGATCCACGAGGGGCTGGACCTCGACGTGCGGCGGGGCGAGGTGCTGGGCGTCGTCGGCGGCTCCGGCACCGGCAAGTCGGTGCTGCTGAAGGAGATCCTGGGCCTGATCCGCCCGGCGGCCGGCACCATCGAGCTGCTGGGCCGCGACACCGACCGGCTGTCGGTGGCCCAGCGGGTGGCGGTGCAGGCGCGCACCGGCGTGCTGTTCCAGGACGGCGCCCTGTTCAGCTCCATGACCGTGGCGGAGAACGTCATGGTGCCGCTGAAGGAGCACACGAAGCTGCCCGAACACCTGATCCGCGAGGTGGCGCGGGTGAAGATCGCCATGACCGGCCTGCCGCCCAACGCCGGGCCGAAGTACCCGTCCGAGCTGTCGGGCGGCATGCGCAAGCGCGCCGGGCTGGCGCGCGCGCTGGCGCTCGACCCCGACATCCTGTTCCTGGACGAGCCGACGGCCGGCCTGGACCCCATCGGCGCCGCCGCCTTCGACCAGCTGATCCGCAATCTGCAAAGGAGCCTGGGCTTGACGGTCTACATGGTGACCCACGACCTCGACAGCCTGACGTCCATCTGCGACCGCATCGCGGTGCTGGTGGACAAGAGGATCCGGGTGGGCACGCTGGACGAGCTGCTGCGCGACGACCACCCCTGGATTCGCGACTATTTCCACGGGCCGCGCGGGCGCGCGGCGCGGCATGTGGAGGCCTGAGCATCATGGAGACGCGCGCCAGCTACATCCTGGTCGGCAGCTTCGTGCTGGCCCTGCTCGCCGGGCTGTTCGCGTTCAGCATCTGGATCGCCAAGCTCCAGCTGGAGCGGACGCGCGACGCCTATCACATCTACTTCACCGGTTCGGTGACCGGCTTGCAGGAGGGCAGCCCGGTGCGCTACCGCGGCATCCCGGTGGGCACCGTCACCGACCTGCGGCTCGACCCGTCCAACGTCGGGCAGGTGCGCGTCACCGTGGAGCTGCAGGAGGACACGCCGATCAAGACCGACTCGATCGCGGCGCTGGAGGTGCAGGGCATCACCGGCGGCGCCTTCGTGCAGATCACCGGCGGCACCGAGCGCAGCGAGCGGCTGAAGGACGCCGAGCACCGCGGCATCCCCGTGATCCCGTCGCGCCCCTCGACGCTGTCGGAGGTGGTCGAGTCGGCGCCGCGCCTGCTGGCCCGCATCCTGGAGCTGACCAACCGCGCGGCCGAGCTGCTGAGCCAGGACAACCAGGTGGCGCTGGGCGAGACGCTGCAAAACGTGCGCGCGCTGACCACCCACCTGGCCAAGGCGGCGGACGGGCTGGACGAGACGCTGGAGAAGGTGGACGCGGTGCTGCCGCACCTGGACGCCACCGTGGTGCAGGCCGGGCGCACGCTGGGCACGCTGGAGACGAACACCAAGCAGCTGTCGGGCGACCTGCACGATCTGTCGCAGGCGCTGACCAAGACGTCGGCGCAGGTCAACACGATGCTTGCCGAAAACCGCGCGCCGGTGCACGACTTCACGACCACGGGGCTGTATGAATTCACGCTGCTGATCACCCAGTTGCGGGACCTGTCCGGGCAGGTGTCGCGGGTGGTCACGCGGATCGAGAACGACCCGTCGAACTTCCTGTTCGGCGGCACCCGGCAAGGCGTGGAGGTGCGCGGGAAATGAGCGGAGGCACGGGAAACGCGCTGCGCGCGGCGCTGCTGGCGCTGGCGGTCGGGGTCGGCGGCTGCGCGTCGGCGCTCACCTCCACTCCGGCCAAGCTCTACACGCTCACCCCCGGCGCGCCCGTCGACCCGGCGCTGCCGCAGGTGGGCTGGCAACTGCTGGTGGAGACGCCGGTGGCGCCGGCCGGCCTGGACACGCCGCGCATCGCCGTGGCCCGCACGCCGACCTCCATCGATTACTTCGCCGACGTGTCGTGGACCGACCGGGCGCCCAACATGGTGCAGGGCGTGCTGATCGAGTCGTTCGAGGACAGCGGCAAGATCGTCTCCGTCGGGCGCGACACGGCGGCGCTGCGCTCCGACTTCGTGCTCAAGACGGACCTGCGCGACTTCCAGGCCGAATACACCGGCCCCTCCGCCGCCAACCCCGACCGCGTGCGCGTGCGCATCGCCGCCAAGCTGGTCGCCATGCCGCGGCGGACCATCGAGGCGGGCGAGACCTTCGAGGCCACCGTGCCGGTACAGGGCGGCGGCTTCGCCCCGGTGGTGGAGGCGTTCGACACGGCGCTGCGGCAGGTGATGGGGCAGATGGTCGCGTGGACGCTGCGCAAGGGAGCGGCCGTGCGGCCGGCCGGCACAAGCTGAGTCGGTACAAGCTGGGCCGGCGCAAGCTGGGCCGGCACAAGCTTAAGGTGTGGCAGGCTGGGTTGCGCAGGCGAGGCTTGCGGCGCGGCGAATGCCCCCATACGTATTCAGGGTAGCGCATCGGGCAACGCGGGAGGGCTGAGCCCATGACCGACTTTGGGATCGACCCGGGGGCCGACCTGGGGATCGACCTGACCGCGGTTCCCCGCGAGTCCCTGCAGGCCATGGCCGATGCGGCGGCGGAGGTGAGGGCCTGCCAGCGCGTGCTGGCCAAGACCGGCGACACGGTGGTGGGCGAGCTGCTGCGCGGGCAGGGCACCGTGTACGAGTGGCGGCACTACCCGTCGGGCGACGTCTACGACGCCGAGTACCACGCGCAATACTATTACCATTGTCACCCCGAGGGCGAGCGGCCGGCCGGCGAGCATGGCCACTTCCACACCTTCCTGCGGCCGCTGGGCATGCCCGGCGGCGTGCGGCCGGCGCCGCTGCCCGACCAGCCCCCGGTATCCGGCGACAACGACGCGCTGTCGCACCTGATCGGCATCGGCATGGACCAGGCCGGGCGGGCCGTGCGCCTGTTCACCACCAACCGCTGGGTGACCGGCGAGACGTGGTACCCGGCCGACGACGTCATCCGCATGCTGGACTGCTTCGCGGTCGACCACGCGCGCCCGTCCTGGCCGGCCAACCGCTGGGTCACCGCCATGCTGCGCCTGTTCCGGCCGCAGATCGACGCCCTGCTGCGCGAGCGCGACGCCGCCGTGCGGCGCTGGGCCGACGCGCACCCGGACGTCAACGTCTACGAGGACCGGGCGCTGGAGGTCACCTCGCAGGTCGCCGTCACCGTGGAGGAGCAGACCGCCGCCGTGGACCGGGCGTTGCGCGGCGTGCGGCGGCGGGTGCCGGTGCTTCCGGAAACACCGTAAGCAGGCGGTGACCAATGCGGGCGAGAGGTCTTGCCGCAGGGGGCTGTTAACAAAGGTTCAACGGTTCCGTCCGATGCTGGCGGAGTGTTCCAAACGCCTGATGTTTGTGCACATTCTGCGAAAATTTTAAGGATAGCGGGGTTCCGGGACCCGATGACGGAGCAGCTCACCAAGGAAGACGTGACTCGTCTTCTCTCGGACCCGTCCCCGACCACCCGGGCGGATCTGGCGGCCAAGCTCGGCCGGCAGTTCGACGGCGACCTGACCGAGGGCGAGCGCCGGCTGGCGGAGGAGATCATCCGCCACATGGCGCGCGACGCCGTGGTGCGCGTGCGCCAGTCGCTGGCCGAGAACCTGAAGGCCAACCCCAACCTGCCGCGCGACGTGGCGCTGACGCTGGCCAAGGACGTGGAGGCGGTGGCCATCCCGATCCTCAGCGTCAGCCAGGTGCTGAACGACGACGACCTGCTGGAGGTCGTGCGCACGGGCACCGACGCCAAGCACACCGCCATCGCCCAGCGCCCGACCGTGGGTGCCAAGGTGGCCGACGCGCTGATCGAGCGGGGCTCGGAAGGGGCCGTGGCGGCGCTGGTCGCCAACGAGGGCGCGCAGATCGGCGAGAAGGGCCTGAGCCGCGTCATCGACCGCTTCGGCGCGTCGCAGGCGGTGCAGGAACCGCTGGCCCGCCGTTCCCGCCTGCCGGTCACCGTGGCCGAGCGGCTGGTGGCGGTGGTGTCGGAAAAGCTGCAGCAGTACCTCGTGGCGCACCACGACCTGTCGCCGCAGGTCGCCGCCGACGCCATCCTGCAAAGCCGCGAGCGCGCGACCGTCACGCTGTTCAGCGGCGAAAGCGACGAGGGCGCGCTGGAACGGCTGGTCGCCCAGCTGTCGCGCAACAACCGGCTGACGCCGTCGCTGATCGTGCGCGCGCTGTGCATGGGCGACATCGGCTTCTTCGAGACGGCGCTGGCGCATCTGGCCGGCGTGCCGCTGACCAACGCGCGCCTGCTGATCCACGACGCCGGGCGGCTGGGGCTGAAGTCGGTCTACGACCGGGCGAAGCTGCCGCCGGCCCTGCTGCCGGCCTGCCGCATCGCCATCGACGTGCTGAAGGAGACGCCCTACGACGGCGAGGAACACGACCGCGAGCGGCACCGCCGCCGCATGATCGAGCGCATCCTCACCCAGTACGAGGACCTTGCGGCCGACGACCTGGAGTACCTGCTCGCCAAGCTGGGCGACATGATGCGTTGATTCGGCGAGCCGGCCGGTCATATTGGAAGAGCCGGGTCCGCCGACCCGAAGGTCCGCCGGGGGCAGCCATGGACCATGTAGAACGCACGATCACCGCCAGCGAGTTCCAGGCGAGTTTCCGGGATCTGCTGGACCAGTTGGCGAGCCACCGGGTCGACCGCCTCGTCATCACGGATGGCGGCAAAGCCGTCGCGTCCTGACGGCTCCTCAGTCCGAATGGACGGATCTCTACGGCTGCCTCAAGGGGTGTACGGTCGTTCCCGAGGGGTTCGACCTGACGGCACCGGTGCTCGACGAGCCGTTGAACGCGGACGAGAGACGCCTGCACGAATGACGGCAGCCGGACCACTTCTGCTCGATACCTGAGCAATCCTACGGCAAGGGCAATGGGTGTCCCGGTCGTTACCCGTGACCGGAAAATCCTGGCGTATGCAGACGCCGGGTGCGTCGGCGCCATTCCCTGCTGAGCACGGCGTTCGCCGTTCCGGCGCCTTTGTTTCCATTTGAGCATGGCCAGGACGCGCTACCTCTCACAGGTAGCATGTCACGGACTGTTGACATGGCGAACAAACTGGTCCTACCATTTTAGAAACTATACCAATTATGGCGCGCCCACCGGTGCGTGTGCGCGTCGGCTCCTTGCGCAAAGTCGAACACGGGCGGCGCAGCGGCTGCCGGACATGGGACCAGACAAAGGGAGGAGAGGCGATGAGCAAGCAGAAGGGCGGATTCCGCGAAAACGTCGAGGGCGTCGTCGAGTCGCGCCGGCGGTTCCTGACGCAGCTGTCGGTGGCGGGCGCCGGGGCGGCGGCCGTGTCGACCATCGGTGCGCCGTTCGTGTCGAACCCGGCACACGCGCAGACCACCACATGGAAGGTGCAGACCTCCTGGCCGGCCGGCGTCGGCCTTGCCACCTTCAAGGAATGGTGCGGCACCATCAAGGACAAGACCGGCGGCGAGCTGGAGATCAAGGGCTTCGGCGCCAAGGAGGTCGTCGGCGACTTCGAGCTGCTCGACGGCGTCAAGAACGGCGTCCTGGAGGCGATGAACTCCTTCACGCTGTACTGGGCGGGCAAGCTGCCGGCGACGGCCTTCCTCAGCTCCTACACGCTGGGCCTGCGCTATCCGCACGAGTGGGACATGTTCTTCTATTCGGGCGGCGGGCTGCAGGCGGCGCGCGACATCTTCGCCAAGCAGGGTCTGTACTACGTCAACCGCATCCACCACGACGCCAACCTGATCCATTCCAAGAAGCCGATCCGCTCGATCGACGACTTCCGCGACCTGAAGTTGCGCGTGCCCGGCGGCATGATCGCCGAGACCTTCGCGGCGGCCGGCGCCAAGACGACGCTGCTGCCGGGCGGCGAGGTGTTCGCGGCGCTTGAGAAGGGCACCATCGACGCTGCCGACTACACCGGTCCGGCGGTCAACTGGGACCTCGGCTTCCAGCAGGTGACCAAGTACATCTCCATGGGGCCGGAGGGCCTGATGTCGATCTACCAGCCGGTCGACCTCATGGACTTCGTCGTCAACATGAACGTCTGGAACAAGCTGTCGCCGAAGATGAAGCGCTTCGTCGAGGACGAGGTGCAGGTCTATTCCAACATCCACTTCGGCGCCATCCAGAAGGCCAACGTCGAGGCCTGGAAGAAGTTCGAGGGGGCCGGCGTCGAGATCAACCGCCTGGGGCAGGAGGACATCGAGCGCTTCACCGAGATCGCCGTGCCGATCTGGTTCAAGTGGGCCAACAAGGACAAGGACGCCGCCCGCCTGTTCAAGATCCAGCTGGACCTCATGATGGCGCCGACGCTGGGCTATGTGAGCAAGTCGCAGATCAAGGATCAGAAGCTCGACATGTGACGCTTCCCCGTGAAAAGGGCGCCGGTTCCGGCGCCCTTTTCATCTTGGCCGACCTGTTCGCGATTGCCTGAAGGACGTTCGCCTATGCCGAGTCTCGGCTTCGTATTGCCGCACTGGGCCTATTGGGCCGGGTTGCTGGTCTTTCCCCTGATCGCCATCCTGATGGTCAAGCGCGAGGAGGCGCGCCGCCGGCACCCCGGCGTGTCGCTGCCCATCGCCTACCTGTTCCTGGTGTGCGGCGGCTTCGCCGGCCTGCACCGCTTCTATCTGGGCAGTGCGCTCGGCCTGCTCTACGTCCCGCTGCTGCTCGCCATCGTCTACGGCAACGCGCAGGAGCGGAACCTGCGCGAGGACATCTCGCAGGCGCGCGCCAACGCCCAGTCGTACGAGCGCCTGATCCACCGCGAGGAGGCGGCGGTCGCCCGCAACCGGTCCGGCGCGCAGGAGCGGCTGGACAAGGCGCGCGGCCAGTTCACCGAGGCGCAGGGCAAGCTGCAGGTGGTGCAGGCGCAGTCCGACTGGTGGCACGGCGCCACCCGGATCGTGGCGCTCGTCATGCTGGCCGGCCTTGCAGTGGACGCCCTGCTGCTGCCGCGCCTCGCGCGCCGCACCCGCATCCGCGAGGAGTCGGAGGCCGAGGTGCACCCGCACGACGTGCCCTTCGAACTGCCGCCGGAGGACACCGCCGCGCGCGTCGGCAGCCAGCCGGTCGCCCGCGCCATCGATGGGCTCAATCACTGGATCGGCCAGTTCGTCGCCTATTGGACGGTGATCGCCGTCTTCGTCTATTTCTATGAAGTCGTCGCCCGGTTCCTGTTCAATTCGCCGACCAACTGGGCGCACGAGAGCATGTTCCTGATGTTCGGCATGCAGTACCTGCTGTGCGGCGCCTACGCGTTGCGCACGGAAAGCCACGTGCGCGTCGACGTCTTCTACGTGAAGATGAGCCCGCGCGGGCGGGCCATTGCCGACGTCATCACCTCCGTCTTCTTCTTCATCTTCACGCTGACGCTGCTGATCACCGGCTGGCGTTTCGCCATGGACGCGGTGGAGGTGGCGGAGAAGTCCTTCACGGAATGGGGCATCCAGTACTGGGTGATCAAGCTGACCATCCCCATCGGCGCCATCCTGCTGATGCTGCAGGGCATCGCGCACCTGCTGCGCGACATCGAGATCGCCTTCGGTCCCGAGGACCGGCTGATGGCGCGCCACGGCAGCCCCAGCGACGGGACCAGCACCAGCGTGGGGAGCATCTGAGCCATGGCCCTTCCCATCACCATCGAGCTGCTCACCGCGCTCATGTTCGGCTCGCTGATCGTCGTGCTGCTGGCGGGCCTGCCCATGGCCTTCGTCACCGGCGGGCTGGCGGGCGTCTTCCTGTTCCTGTTCTCGGACTTCGGCATGCTGAACATGCTGCCGTCGCGCGTCTTCCCGTTCATGACCGACTACCAGCTGTCGGCCATCCCGCTGTTCATCTTCATGGCGGCGATGCTGGAGCGCGCGGGCATCATCGAGGAGCTGTTCGAGGTCGTCTACAAGTTCATCGGCTCCATCAACGGCGGCCTCGCCTCGGCCACCATCGTCGCCTGCACGGTGCTGGCGGCCATGGTCGGCGTGGTGGGTGCGGCCGAGGTGACCATGGGCATGATCGCGCTGCCGGCGATGCTGAAGCGCGGCTACGACCAGCAGCTGGCGTGCGGCGCCCTGCTGGCCGGCGGCACGCTGGGCATCCTGATCCCGCCGTCGGTCATGGCCATCGTCTACGCCGTGGTGGCGCAGCAGTCGCTGGGCGAGCTGCTGGTGGGCGCGGTGTTCCCGGGCTTCATGCTTTCGGGGTTGTACATCCTGTACGTCACCATCCGCTGCTACATCAACCCGCGCCTGGGGCCGCCGCTGCCGCCGAGCGAGCGGGTGAGCTGGGCGGAGAAGATGCGCCTGCTGAAGGGCACGATCACGCCGATCCTGCTGATCGTGCTGGTGCTGGGCGTCATCTTCGTGGGCATCGCGACACCGGTGGAGGCGGCCGGCATCGGCACCTTCGGCGCGCTGTTCGTGTGCGCGCTGCACCGCCGGCTGTCGTGGATCGCGCTGCGCGAGGCGTCCATCGCCACGCTGAAGGCGACCGGCATGGTGATGTGGATCTTCTTCGGCGCCACGCTGTTCGTCGGCTTCTTCATCGTCAAGGGCGGGCAGGAGTTCGTGACCGAGGGGCTGCTGGGCCTGGGGCTGGACGCCTACGGCCTGTTGGCGCTGATGATGGTCATCCTGTTCTTTCTGGGCATGTTCCTGGACTGGGTCGGCATCCTGCTGCTGACCGTGCCGATCTTCCTGCCGATCCTGAAGTCGCTGGACTTCAGCGGCCTGTTCGGCTTCGCGGGGCTGGAGCCGAAGGACGTGCCGCTGTGGTACGGCGTGATCTTCATGGTGAACATGCAGATGGCGTTCCTCAGCCCGCCCTTCGGATACTCGCTGTTCTACCTGAAGAGCGTGGCGCCGCCGGAGGTGTCGATGGCGACGATCTTCCGCTCGGCCGTGCCGTTCCTGATGCTGCAGGCGCTGGGGGTGTACCTGTGCATCGTCTTCCCCGGCATCGTGCTGTGGCTGCCGCGGCTCGTCTACGGCGGGTAACGCGGGCTCGGTAGGGCAGGGCTGCGCGCCTGCGGGGTTGCACCCGCAGGCGCGCAGCCGTTATAGGCGTACACCCGCCCGCAGACGAAAGACCCCGCCCGTGTTCGATTCGCTTCTCCCCGAACTGCTGGCGCTGGGCCAGGTGGTGTTCATCGACCTCGTGCTGGCGGGCGACAACGCCATCGTGGTCGGCATGGCGGCGGCCGGCGTGGCGCGCGAGCAGCGGGCCAAGGTGATCTTCTGGGGCATCGCCGCCGCGGTGGTGCTGCGCATCGTCTTCGCGCTGCTGACCACGCAGCTGCTAGCCATCATCGGCCTGACGTTCGCGGGCGGCATCCTGCTGCTGTGGGTGTGCTGGAAGCTGTTCCGCGAGCTGCGCGAGCAGCGCGAGGAGGACATCGGCGCCGAGATGGTCGCCAGCGACGGGGAAAGCGCGGCGGGAAGCGCCACCGTCCACAAGACGATGGGGGCGGCCGTGTGGCAGGTGATCGTCGCCGACGTCTCCATGTCGCTGGACAACGTGCTGGCCGTTGCCGGTGCCGCGCGCGAGCACCTGTGGGTGCTGGTGGTCGGGCTGGTGCTGTCGGTGGCGCTGATGGGAGCGGCGGCCACGGTCATCGCGCGGCTGCTCAGCCGCTACCACTGGATTGCCTACATCGGCCTGGCGGTGATCCTGTACGTGGCGCTGGAGATGATCTGGCGCGGCGGGTTCGAGCTTCTGGCCGCGACTGGCCAGACCTGAGGGGGGCAAGCTTAGACGGAGCCTTGCCGGAACCTTCGGTGCGCCGCCGGTGTTGCACGCGGCAGCGTCAGAGGGGAGCAGCCGGCATGACCGTCTACAGCAACGACCGCCACGATGCGGCGCCCGAAACGGGCCGCGAGCGCAGCACGCCCGGCGCGCGGGACGCGCGCGGCATGTCAACGCGCGGGCGCGGCATGGACGAGATCGAAGGCGACATCCACGCGATCCGCTCGCGGATGGACGCCACGCTCGACGAGATCGAATTCCGCCTGTCGCCGGGCCAGATGTCGAGCGGCGTCATCGACGTGGTGCGCGACGTGGTGCAGGGGAACCCCACGCGCGTCGCCCGCGCCATCCGCGAGAACCCCATTCCCGTCGCCCTGATGGGCATCGGCGCCCTGTGGCTGGCCTGGGCGGTGTCGCGCACGCCGGCGGTGGCCGGGCCGGTGGAATCCATGGGCGCCACGCTGTCCGACCAGCGCCTGCGGATCCTGCTGACCGGCCTCGTCGGTGTGTGCCGCCAGGGGGCGGAAGCGTTCCGCGAGGCCGACACGGCCATCGCCGACGCGCGCGTGTCGACCCGGCTGATGGAGGTGTCGAACCAGCTGGAGCGCACCTCGGCCGCGCTGGACCACGAGCTGCGCGTGCGCGGCGGCGTCGCCGACCTGAACGGGCCCATGCACCCGGCGTGGGAGGAGGTGCAGTCGGAGCTGCGCCGCGACCGCACGCGCGCCGGCCTGCTGCTGACGCTGGAGCGCGGCCTGGACGGTACGCTGGAGGTGTTCCGCGACTGCCTGCAGGAGGATCTGCCGCCGGAGCTGCGCGTGGTCGTCGGCTCGCACTTCCACGACCTGGAGCGCGTGCAGCACCACGTCGGCACCCTGCGCGAAGCGGCGGCGTAAGGGGACGGGGGCATGCTGGGTCTGAGCCGACGCCGCCATTACCAGTACCCGCGCGTGGAGATGGGACGCGGGCGCGGGGCCGATACGCCGAAGCAGCTGCCGGCCAAGGGGTGGAAGGACATCCTCTGGCGCGTCTACGAGGAGCAGTCGAAGGACAACATCAGCATCGTCGCGGCGGGCGTGGCGTACTACGCGCTGCTGGCGATCTTCCCGGCGATCGCGGCGGCGGTGTCCATCTACGGCCTCGTCGCCGATCCGGCCACCATCGAGCAGCACATCGAACAGCTGGCCGGATTCCTGCCGGGCGAGGGGGTGCAGATCCTGCGCGATCAGGCCCGCAGCGTGGCCGAGAACTCCAAGGGGCTCAGCTTCGCCGTGGCGTTCGGCCTGCTGCTGACGCTGTGGAGCGCGTCGCGCGGCGTCAACTCGCTGATCACCGCGCTGAACATCGCGTACGAGGAGGACGAGAAGCGCGGCATGATCAGCCTCGCCTTCACCTCCATGGTGCTGACGGTGGGGGCGGTGCTGTTCCTGATCGTCACGCTGCTGGTGGTGGTGGCGGTGCCGGCGATCCTGAACGTGCTGCCGCTGGGGCCGCTGAAATGGGTGGTGGCGCTGGTGCGCTGGCCGATCCTGGGAGCGGCCATCGTCCTGGCGCTGGCCGTGCTGTACCGCTACGCGCCGTGCCGGCGATCGCCCAAGTGGCGGTGGGTGAGCTGGGGCTCGGCCGCGGCCACGGTGCTGTGGCTGCTGGGGTCGGTGGCCTTCTCGGTCTACGTGGCGAACTTCGGCAGCTACAACGAGACCTACGGGTCGGTCGGCGCGGTGGTGATCCTGCTGCTGTGGCTGAACCTGACGGCCTATGCGATCCTGCTGGGCGCCGAGTTGAACGCCGAGATGGAGCACCAGACCGCGCGCGACACCACCGACGCGCCGGAGAAGCCCATGGGCCAGCGCAACGCCCGCATGGCCGACACGGTGGGCGAGCGCAAGGCGAGCTGACGGGTCGCGCTAGCGCGGCCGGCACTCCCGCACCAGGGCGGTGACGCGGGCGCGGGAGTCGGGCGTCAGGCGGTTGGCGATCAGGTCGGGCCACAGCCCGGCCTGCTTCGCCCCGTCGGCGACGCAGGCGCAGGTGGCGGCGCAGGCGGCGGCCACGCCGCCGGTGTCGACGCAGCGCGCCTCGCAGTTTTCCAGGAACACGCGGGTGTCGGCGTCGCCGCGCAGCGTCACCATCGCCAGCAGCGACAAGGCGCCGTACAGAACCGGCTGGTGGACGAGGTAGATGGGCAGGCCGTGCCGCCCGGCCCAGGCCAGCGCCCGGCCGGCGGCGCCCGGCCGCCACGCGGCGACGGCGCCCCGCCCGCGCCACGCCTTGCCCAGCGCGATGCCCAGCAGCACCAGCCCGAACCAGGGGAACAGGGGGACGTAGTCGTTGGAATCCGGCTCGAACGTCATCAGCCCGATCCAGCGCAGCGCCGGTGCGTCGAACAGCGGCACCGCCGTGACCTCCGGCAGGGCGTAGACGGCGACGCCCAGCACGGCGGTGAGCCACGCCGGCAGCCGCACGAAGGCGAGACCGAGGACGCTGGCGACGGCCAGGTGGTGCAGGACGCCGAAGAAGATCGGGCTGTCCGGGAACACCGCGTAGGACCCCGCCGACACCGCCGCCGCGGCGGCGACCAGCAGGCCCAGGCGGCGCAGGAACCGCCGCCGGTCCAACCCGCCCTCGCCGGCGAGCACGAGGCTGACGCCGGCCAGCACCAGGAAGGAGCCGAGGATGCCCGTGCGCGCCGCCAGCCACAGCGGGTCCGTGAACAGGTCGAACTGCGCGAAGCCCAGCGCGTCCAGGTCCCAGGAGAGGTGATAGGCGATCATCGCCAGGATGGCGACGCCGCGCGCGGCGTCGACCACCGGCAGGCGGGCGGTGCGGGGCGCTATGGCGAGGGCGGAGGGCGGCATGCGCCGCTTGTGCCTCATGCGGCAGCCGGTGTCCAGCGGGCGTGCCGTGGCGGGAAGGGATCGGGGAATTGGGTGCGCATGAATTAATTCAAATCCCATCCATCTGTGTCTATCTGTGTTCATCTGTGTCTAAGAACACAGCTTTGCACCGGCGTCGCGCAACGAGGAACGGGATTTTTGACACAGATGAACACAGATAGACACAGATGGATATTATAGAGATTTATTCTCTTCTACAGTTCGCCGGCGCACAGCCCGTGCCTCAAGGATCGAGTTTACACCGTCACCGGCCTCGCCACCTGGAGGGCGTTCAGCGCTTCGGCCAGGGTCTTGGGGTCGTAGGGTTTGCGCAGCACGCGGAAGCCCTCCTCCGTCGCGGCGTTGGCGGCGTCGCTGTAGCCGGTGGCGAGCAGGACGGGCATGTCGGGGTAGCGGCGGCGGATCTCGCGCGCCAGCTCGACGCCGTTCATGCCGCCGGGCATGACGATGTCGGTGAACACGCAGTCGAAGCCCCGCCGGTGCTGCGCCAGCGTGTCCAGCGCGTCGGCCGCCGAGGCGACGTGCAGGACCGAAAAGCCCATCTCGTCCAGCAGCATGGCCACCGTGGCGGCGATCTCCGGGCTGTCCTCCACCATCAGCACGCGGCCGCGCCCGGCCGGCCGGGCGACGGCGCCGTCGGGGGCGGTGCCGGCCGGCGCGTCCGCCAGCGCGTGGGGCAGCGCGCGCGGCAGCAGCAGCGTGACCGTGGTGCCGGCCCCCGGCCGGCTGTCGATGCGCGCGGTACCGCCGGACTGCTGGGCGAAGCCGTACACCATGGACAGCCCCAGCCCGGTGCCCTTGCCGACCTCCTTGGTGGTGAAGAACGGTTCGAACACGCGCTCGATCACCTCGGGCGGGATGCCGGCCCCGGTATCCTCGACGCGCAGCGCCACGAAGTCGCCGGCCTGACCGGTGGGCGAGGTGAAGGGATCGGCGCAGTGCAGGTTGCGGGTGACGAGCCGCAGCACGCCGCCCTTGGGCATGGCGTCGCGCGCGTTGATGGCGAGGTTGAGGACGGCCAGTTCGAGCTGGCCGCGGTCGGCCTCAATGGGCCAGAGGCCGGGTTCGCCGTCGCGCTCGATGCGGATGTCGCCGCGCAGGGACTGGCGCAGCATGCCCGTCGCCAGCCGGTCGAGGCAGTCGTTCAGGTCGAACACCTCGGGGTCGAGCTGCTGCTGGCGGGCGAAAGAGAGCAGCTGCCGGGTCAGCTGGCCGCCGCGGAACGCCGCCTCCGACGCGACGGTGACGAAGGGCTGCCAGGCGTTGTCTTCCGTCCGCGTGCCGGCGAGGTAGAGGTTGGTGGTGACGACGGTCAGCAGGTTGTTGAAATCATGCGCGATGCCGCCGACGATCTGGCCCAGCATCTCCAGCCGCTGGGTGTGGCGCAGCGTCGCCTCGGCCTTGGCGCGGCGGCCCATCTCGTCGTGCAGGCGGGCGAGCATGCGCCGCTCGGCCAGCGCGCGCCGCCGCTCCAGGTGCGCCACCGACAGCAGAAGCAGCATGGCGGCGGCCGTGACCGCCGTCGGCACCATCATTTCGTTCCACCACGCCGCCCAGACCTGCGCCACGTCGGCGCCGTACGCCACGTACACCGGGAAATCGGCCAGCCGGCGGTACGCGTACACCCGCTCCACGCCGTCGGCGATGCCGGCGTAGCGGTAGCGGCCCTGGTCGGGCGCCGTGCGGATGGCGTCGGGCAGGCCGTGTTCGAGCCTGGGCAGCGGGGCGTCGACGCGCGGGTGGCGGAGCACCATCTGCCCGTCGGCGCGGATGAGCGCCAGCGCGTCGCCGGGGCGCGGGCTGACGCTGTTGTAGAAGTCGCCCAGGGCCGACACCGGGGCCGAGAGCAGGACCACGCCGTTGAAGCGCCCGTCCGGCGTGGCGTGGCGGCGCGCCACGTCGAACACCTCGCGCCCGGACACGGGCATGCGGTAGGCGCTGCCGACGGTGGCGGGCGCCCCGGCGGCCAGGGCGTCCACGATCTCGCGCTCGGCCCCGGTGGGGTCCGGGGTCGGCGTCACCTCGCCCGTGGTGGCGACGTGTCCGGCGGCGTCGATCAGCCGGATCGCCGCCACCTGGTCGGCGTTGGCGACGAGGTGGCGGGCGAACTGCAGCAGCGCCTGCGTGCCGGCGGGATCGGGCCAGCCGAGCGCGAAGGCGCGGTCCTCGACCAGCGAGGCGGTGAAGGCGTAGCTCTTGAACTGGCGGGTGGCGTGCTGGTGCAGCAGGGTGGCCGTCGCGTCGGCCCGGCGCTCCAGGTCGGCCAGGGCCGCGTCGTAGGCGCGCCAGCCGATCAGCGCGAAGAACAGCAGCGGCACCGCGACGGCGGCCGCCACGAACGCCCACACCGACCGCGCCGGATCGCCAGCGGCCGCCCCGGATGGTGCTGGCGCGCGCTCGTCCTGTGCGACCTGGAAGGACATGGGAGGATCGTGCCCGCCGCTGTGGTTACCGCATCGGGCGGAGTCTCCACCGAAAGCGCGGCGGGGGCTGTACGGAAATAAGCATAGGGGTACCTGCCCATGCGGCATAACCGGAAGGGCTAAGCCGCGTAAGTCGGCGGCGTCAGTCGGCGGCCTCCGGCGCGCGGGCGGACTGCACGACGGCGACGTTGCGGCGCGTCTCGCGGTGCAGGATGTAGAGGCCGCTGGCGACCACGATGGCGACGCCGGCCATGGTCTGGACCTGCGGCACCTCGCCCCACAACAGCCAGCCGAACAGGGCGGCGCACAGGATGGAGGCGTAGGAGAAGGGCGCGATCACCGCCGCCGGGGCCAGGGCGTAGGCGCGCGTCAGGAACAGCTGCGCCATGCCGCCGGTCAGGCCGCAGGCCGCCAGCAGGCCGAGGTCGGCCCAGGTCGCCGGCGCCACCCAGACGAACGGCAGGCCGATGCCGCACAGCACCGTGGAGGTCAGCGTGAACCAGAAGACGATGGTGTTGGGCGGCTCCGTCCGGCTCAACTGGCGGATCTGAACCATGGCCAGCGACTGGGCGAAGGCGGCGCAGATCGCCACCAGCGCGCCGAACTGCAGCATGCCCGACCCCGGCCGGCTCATCACCAGCACGCCGACGAAGCCGACGGCCACCGCGCTCCACCGGTGCACGCCCACCCGCTCGCCCAGCAGCGGCACGGACAGGGCGGTGAGGAACAGCGGTGCCGTGAAGTTGAGCGCCACCGCGTCGGCCAGCGGCAGCAGGTGGAACGACCAGAACATCAGCGTCATGGAGGTGAGGCCGATGCCCGCGCGCCAGAGGTGGGCGCCCGGCCGTTCCGTGCGCAAGGACCGGAAGCCGCCCTGCATCGCCACCGCCAGCGCCACCGGCACCAGCGCCACGGCGTTGCGGAAGAAGGTGACCTCCAGGACCGGGTAGCGTTCCGCCGCCAGCTTGATCAGCACGTTCATCACGGCGAACAGCGTCACCGACCCCAGCATCATGACGATGCCGCGCGGCGTGTTGTCGGTGCGCACGAAAGCCGGCTTTCCGGCTGGCGGTGGGGCGGGGGGAGGGGAGGCGTTCACGCTGCGCATGCTAACAAAGCGGAACCGCCCGCGTCACCGATGGGTGACGCAGGCGGTCATGCCGTGCGCGTATGGCCGCGTTGCGGCCGTGCCGTCCGGGAGGAGCGGGCGTTCAGCGGAACTTCAGAAGGTCGCCGATTTCCTGCTCGGCGCGCAGCCAGTGGTTCATCTCCTGCCCTTCGGGCCGGCCTTCGCGCTCCCAGATCTCGTAGGCGCGCTCCTGGACCATCTTGTTCTGCTGGCCGCGCAGCAGCCCTTCGGCGATGTGCATGTTGACGCGCGCCAGCGACACCAGCTTGCGCGCCTCGATGGCGCCTTCCGTGGCCTCCATCGTCGTGGCGCTGACGAACTGCGCCAGGCTCTTGAGGTTTTCCTTGATCTCCGGCGCCAGCTGGTTGGTCTCGTCCTGCACCACGGTCTTGATGGCGACCCAGAGCTTCAGGTTGTGGTCCAGCGCGGTGCTGACCTTATCGGGCGTGTCCGCCTCGATCAGCAGGGTGGCCGAGTGCATGAGCGCCAGCGCGTCCTGCTCCAGCATCGTGAAGTTGGTGCGCAGGATGGCCTCGGCCCCGGCATCGGTGGCGGCGAGGTCGGCCGCGGCTGCGGCGGTGGCGGTCTTACGCTTGGCCATGGATGCTCCCCTGCTGGTGCTGTGATGCTGCTGGTGCTGCGGAAATCGCGCAGTATTGCAGCGAGGCATCAGACCGTGTTGGCGTTAAGATAGGGTTAACGGAAGTCCGGCGGGGCAACCGGCGCGCGCGCTGCGGCATCCGGTCGCGACCGGGGCTGGCCAAACTCTGTTCCAAACGTGTACGAAGCGATGGCTTTGCCGTGGCGGCAGGCGCGGCGACAGGCCGATCACTGTCCCAGCAGCGCGCCGAACGGCAGGCGGTAAGTAAAGCCGACGACGTTGCTGTCGTTTCGGCCGTCGCTGCCGCTCATGGTGCGGCTGTAGCCCAGCGTGACGCGCGACTGGTTCTCGAACTGGTAGCCCAGCTCGATCTGCGAGCGGTACTGGACGGCGGCGTTGCCGTCGCGCGGCGCCGGGGTGAAGTAGCCCGCCCCGACGCTGGGGGTGAAGACGAAGGACCCGAGCGGCACGTCGACCAGCACGCCGCCGGCGCCGCGCACCGACCCGTCGGCGGTGGGCACGTTGCCGACCCAGGGCTTCAGCGTGGCGTAGGGTTCCAGCCAGGGGATCAGCGAACCGCCGATGCGGAACTTCTGCTGGTGCAGGTCCTGCAAACGGTCGGACGCCTGGAGGTTGGTGGAGTAGTCGAGCGAGCCGAGCTTCCAGTCGCGCAACAGGTCGCCGGCGTTGCCCATGTCCTGCGCGTGCGCGGTGTGTGCGAGCGACAGGCCCGCCACGACGGTAAGAACGGCGGCGGCAAGAACGGCGATGGTTCCACGGCAACGGCTCACGGCACGGACTCCTGACCGCCCCACGCCCGGGCAGTATGCACCGCAAAATTTTTCAATTCTGTCAATAAGGGCACCCGTGGGGATTTTGCAAGGGGGGTGGGGTGCTACCCCTTTCCGACCAAGGACGGAAAGGGGAATGGCCGCGATCAAAACGCCCTTTGCGGCCTGCGTTTGCGTGTATTACCATTGTGAGTAGCGGAGTATGCATAACGCGCAGCGTGAGCGCGAATGGCGCCTGCGCGGAGGGGGCAGATCATGGCGGCGATGACCGGAACGATCGGCAACGACCTGCTGTCGGGCACGGCCGACGCGGACGTCATCTCGGCGCTGGACGGCGACGACACCGTCCTGGGCGAGGGCGGCAACGACACGCTGTGGGGCGGCTTCGACAACGACCTGCTGTCCGGTGCCCTGGGCGACGACGTGATCTACGGCAACCTCGCGTCCGACACGCTGCTGGGTGATGCCGGCCTCGACACGCTGTACGGCGGGCAGGGCAGCGATACGCTGTCCGGTGCCGACGGCGACGACGTGCTGTACGGCAACATGATGTCCGACCTGCTGCTGGGTGAGGCCGGCGACGACACCATATTCGGCGGCCAGGGCAACGACACGCTGTCGGGTGCCGACGGCAACGACGCGCTGTACGGCAACCTTGGCAGTGACGCGACCTATGCCGGCCTCGGCAACGACACGGTCGTCGACAATGCGGGCAACGACACCCTCTATGGCGGGCTCGGCGACGACATCCTCGACGCCAGCTATGGCGATGACCAGGTGTACGGCGAGGAGGGCAACGACGGGCTGGCCGGCGGCGACGGAAACGACATGCTTGCCGGTGGCGCGGGCAACGACTTCTTCTACGGCGACGCCGGTTCGGACACGATCCATGGCGACGACGGCAACGACACCATCTGGCCGGGCGCCGGTGGCGGTTCGGGTTACAACGGCGGCATCGGCGACCTGATCTACGGCGGCAACGGCGACGATCTGGTGTTCATCACCAGTCCCTCGTCGGCTGGGCCGATGGCCATTCCATTCCTGGTATCCGCTTACGGCGACGCCGGCAACGACACGATCGACGGCAGCAGCGTCTCCTACGTTCGGTGGGTGTGGTACGAGGGCGGCCGAGCGGGCGTCGCGCTGTTCGGCGGTGACGGCAACGACCTGCTGAAGGGGACGGGCTACAGCGACACGCTGTCCGGCGGGCAGGGGAACGACACGCTGCATGGAAGCGACGGCGGGAACGACTACGCCTTCGGTGGTGACGGCGACGACCTCATCGTCCTGACGAAGCAGCTGCAGGGCATGGTCGACGGCGGGGCCGGCAACGACACGATTCATGTCGGCAACGCGGTGGACTATTCGTCGACCGGGCCGACCGTCCATGGCGGCGCCGATGCCGACGTGATCGTTCTGAACAACGTCGGCTACACGTCCGTCAGCCGGGACAGCGTCGTGGCGACGGTCGCCGACTTCCAGGACGGTGTCGACCGGATCCAGCTCAGCGGCTTCGGCGGGGGCGCGGCGCAGATCCTGGAGGCCGGCGGCTACCGCTCGGTCGCCGGCACCATCGCCTACAAGGCGGACGCCGACGGCGCCAACGCGCTGACCGCCTACGTGCACGGCATCAACGGCGAACTGCTGGCCATCCGCATCGTCGGCGTGCGCACGCTCGACGCCACCGACATCGCGTTCCTGTGAGGGGCAACGGACCATGGCTTTGATAACCGGAACGATCGGCAACGACCTGCTGTCGGGCACGGCCGACGCGGACGTGATTTCGGCGCTGGACGGCGACGACACCGTCCTGGGCGAGGGCGGCAACGACACGCTGTGGGGCGGCTTCGACAACGACCTGCTGTCCGGTGCCCTGGGCGACGACGTGATCTACGGCAACCTCGCGTCCGACACGCTGCTGGGCGACGCCGGGGTCGACACGCTGTACGGCGGGCAGGGCAGCGATACGCTGTCGGGCGCCGACGGCGACGACGTGCTGTACGGCAACATGATGTCGGATGTCATGCTGGGCGACGGCGGCAACGACACCATGTTCGGCGGCCAGGGCAACGACACGCTGTCGGGCGCGCTGGGCAACGATTTCCTGTGGGGCAATCGCGGCGACGACCTGAACTATGGCGACGACGGCAACGACACCATCAGCGACGGCGAGGGCAGCGACACGATCTACGGCGGCTTCGGCGACGACATCCTCGACGGCGGACATGAGACCGGCGGTCTCAACCGGATCTATGGCGAAGAGGGCAACGACGGGCTGGGTGGCGGCTGGGGAAACGACGTGCTCGACGGCGGCGCCGGCAACGATTTCATGTTCGGCCGGTCTGGCATCGACACCCTCTACGGAGGCCTCGGCGACGATACGATCTGGACCGGCGACAGCGTCCGGTCATCCGACGACAGCACCGATCTGGCGTACGGGGGCGAGGGCAACGACCTCATCATCATTCTTGAGGAACGTCCCTGGCATGATGGCAGTTTGCCTTGGTTTGTCCGGCCCCGGTCGATCTACGGGGATGCAGGCAACGACACGATCGATGCCAGCGCGGTCGATACCGCCGTCGGCCGGATGACGACCGCCGGTTTGTCAGAGCTTAGCGTCGAGTACTACGGCGGCGAGGGCGGCGACCTGATCAAGGGAGCCGCGTTCGCCGAAGAGATCCACGGTGGGGCGGGCGACGACACCTTGTACGGCGGGATTCAGGGGCGCGACACCTATTACCATTTCAACGCGGGCATGGACACGATCCACGGCGGCGACGGGAACGACATCCTGGCGCTGGGTCCGCAGAGCCTGTCCCGGACCGCGACCGGCGGCGTGCTGTCGGGTGGCGCGGGCGAAGACACGCTGTACGCCGCCAACGCGCTGCCGGCATTCTCGATCTACAGCGCCGGGCCGACGCTGGCGGGCGGCGCGGACACCGATCTGTTCGTCGCCAACGCCGTGGGTCACAAGACGCTGACCGAGGATCGGGTGATGCTCAACGTCGCCGATTACCAGGACGGCGTCGACCGCATCCAGCTGAGCGGCTTCGGCATGACCGGCGCGGTGCAGTTCCTGGACGCCGGCACCTTCCGGTCGGTCGGCAACACGGTGGCCTACAAGGCGGACGCCGACGGGACGAACGCGCTGACCGCCTACGTCCACGGCGGCAACGGCGAGCTGCTGGCCATCCGCATCGTCGGCGTGCGCACGCTCGACGCCACCGACATCGCGTTCATCTAAGGAGCGACGGACCATGATGGAAACGCTGAACGGAGGCCTAGGGGCCGACTTCCTGCGCGGAACCGCCCTGGACAGCTGGATCGACGCCACCGACGGCGACGACACGATCCTGGGGGAAGGCGGCAACGACACGCTGATCGGCGGCTTCGACCTTGACCTCATGTCGGGCGCGGCGGGGCACGACATGATCTACGGCAATCGCGGCAACGACACGCTGATGGGCGACGACGGCGAGGACACGCTGTACGGCGGCCAAGGCGACGACCTGCTGACCGGCGGCCTCGGCAACGACATACTGTACGGAAACATGATGTCGGACCAGATCACCGGCGAAACGGGCGACGATACCGTGTTCGGCGGCCAGGGCAACGACATCATCTTCGGCGACGCCGGGCACGACCGGTTGTACGGCAACCTCGGGGCGGACCTGATCTACGGCGGCGAAGGCGACGATCTGCTCTCCAGCGGTCCAAGCGGCTTGGGTCAGATCGGGGGGGATACGCTGTACGGCGGCCTCGGAGACGACACCATCCTGGGCGAAGCCTACAACATCCAGGCGTTCGGCGGTGGCGGCAACGATCTGATCCAGATGTCGGGTGGCTCCTCCTCCTTCGCAGACGGGCTGCCGCTGGCGCGTGTCTACGGCGACGATGGCAACGACACCATCACCGGTCGCGCCGACGGGCAAGGTGGGCTCGACAACCTGATCGTCGACGGCGGGGCCGGCAACGATCTCATCTCGTCCATCGGCGGCGTCGATACGGTTTACGGGGGCGAGGGGGACGACACGGTTGTCTCATGGCGGGCGGACCGCAACCTCGTCTACGGCGGCAGCGGCAACGACGTTCTCGATTATTCCTCCGGATACCGCTGCACGCTGATGGGCGGCGACGGCGACGACACCGGCTATCTCGGGCCGATCGTCATGTGGGACGTATTCGTGCCGAACAGCTACCACGTATCCGTGGGTGGGACGTTCCACGGCGGCGAGGGGGCGGACACGGCCGTCTTCCTGGCCGCGCGAAAGACCGAGATCTACGACCCGGCCGCGAACACCGGCACCTATGTCTTCGCCGATTTTCAGGACGGGTCCGACAAGATCAGGCTGTCGGGCTTCGGCACCGGCACGGCGACCTTCGTCGAGGCGAGTGGGTTCCGCTCGGTCGACGGGACCGTCGCCTGGCAGGCGGATACGACCGGCGCCAACGCCGTGAACGTCTTCGTTCGCGGCTTCAATGGCCAGTTCATGGACATCCGCATCGTCGGCGTGCGCACGCTGGATGCGGGCGACCTCACGTTCGTGTGAGGCCGGCCGCTACCCGAAGAAGCCGATGCGCTGGGTGATCGCCCCGCCGACGCGGGCGATCAGCTCGTACAGGCCGGTCAGCGGGCGGAAGATGCGTTCGTTCTCCAGGCGGTAGTTCTGGCTCTCGTCGCTGACGTAGGTGGCCGGTTCGCCGAAGTCGACACCGTCCATGGCGACACCGGCGGTGACCGGGAAGATCACCTCCAGCTGCGCCACCGCGGTGGGGATGTCCAGGTGCAGGATGCGGTTCACCACCCGCTCCCGCGTCGTCTGGTGCTGGCTGGAGAACTCCGGCACGTGGGTGGCGAGGCGGAACACCTCGTGGATCACCGCCAGCCGCACGGCGTGCAGCAGCCGCAGGCCCGTCCGCGCCCGGTCGTCCAGCAGGGCCGCACAGCCGGCCCCCGTGCGGGCCAGCCCGTCGCGCAGCACCGCGTGGTCGCGGAACAGCTTGCGGTAGACGCGCATCTCGCGCACGTGGGACGGGTTCTCCTCCAGATGCGCGGCGAGCTGGCGCATCTCCTCCGCCCGCCCACGGTCCTTGGCGTGCGCGGCCAGCGTCAGCCACAGGCCGGGGTTCAGCATGTCGACGTAGGCCTTCAGCGCGTCGGGATCGGCGATGGCGAAGCCGTACTCCACCACCCCCAGCAGCTCGCGGAAGCGGCGCGACGTGCGGTAGAGCTGGGCGAAGCGGTCCGGGTCCTTGTCGATGGCGGCGCCGAAGCCGCCGATGACGTTGGCCGGCAACCCCATCTGCATGAGGATGGCATTGTGCGGGATGGCGCGGATCTGCGTGGCGCTCTGCTGGTCCACCGATTCGGCCGAGCCGTCGTGCTGGCGCTTGAAGGCGCGGCTGCCCGACGTGTAGAGGAAGTTGGCGCCGAACGCCGTGAGCAGCACGGCGTAGTTCGGGTCGCGCATCAGCGACACCTGGAACTCCTTCACCGTGGTGAAGAGTTCGGTGATGTAGTCGTTCTCGTCGTAGAACGGGTCGCCGGTGCCGCCGTCGCGCGCGCCCAGCATGTATTCGGCGATGCGCGTCACCACGGCGAAGGCGGTCGTCTCGGTGGTGAAGTACAAAAAGCCGTCGCCGCCCTGGAAGCTGACCTCCTGCTTGAACGCCACCCCTTCGGCCTGGAGCGTGTGCAGCCAGGCGGGCGGGGCGATGTAGGACAGGCGCTGGGCGAAGCTGGCCGGATGCGCGCCGCGGCCGATGGATTCGCCGTGCGTGTCGAAGACGACCAGCTGGACGTTCTTCAGCCCGTGCTTGCGGAACAGCCGCGCCACGCGCAGGCGCAGCCGCTCGATGGATGCCGCGGCCGGCGTCTGGCCCAGGTAGCGGCCGGCGTCGGAATAGCCGGTCTGGATGCACAGCCGGCCGCGCCTTTCCACGTAGGCGCGGTAGTGCGGGTTCTCCAGGAGCGTGTCGATGACGCGGCTGCCCAGCTCCAGCGCCCGCTCCGTCTCGAACAGCGGTGAGATGTCGAGGGTGTCGGCGATGCCGAACAGCTTGGCGTAATAAAGCGCGGTGAGCACCGTGAAGGCGGTCTCGCTCTCGGCGATCAGGAAGCGCACCGGCGTCGAGGCGTCGGCGTACTTCAGCATCTGCGCCACCACCATGAACAGGCGCTTGGCCGAGGTGCGCTCGGTGATCAGCGAGCCGAAGTTGATGCTGACCGGCTTCACCTCGTCCAGCAGGCCGGTGAGGCGCTCCAGGTAGGACTGGCGGTAGCGCGGGTCGTCGGGGGCCGTCTCCAGCCCCACCACCTTGCGGATGGCGTTGTGCAGCTGGGTGGAGTTGATGCGCACGTGCGTGTGCGCCATGCCCAGGCCGGTGTTCGCCAGTTCGGCGCGCAGCACGCACAGCCGCAGCACCGCGCCGGCGGCGGGCGCCCCCTGCGGGCCCAGCAGGCGAATGGCGCGGTTCACCCGCTCCACCAGGAAGCCCGCGTCGACGAGGCGGAACGACTGGTCCTCGTGCATGCGGCGGGCGACGCGCTGGATGCTGCGGTAGGCGTCGGATTCCTGCGGGTCGTGGTCGGCGAAGACGGCGATCTCGTCGGTCACCTCGTGCACGGCCAGGACGAGGCGGGATTCGATCTGCTCCAGCGTGTGGTGCAGCTCCTCGTCCTTCGGCACCAGGGCGCGGATGCCCTCCAGGTCGGCCAGGTAGTGGCGGAGCTGCTGCACCTGCACGCGCAGCCGCTTGTGCAGCGTGTCGGTCCAGGTGATGTCGGAGCGGCCGTCGATGTCGTAGCCGACCCAGCTGGCCACCGTCAGCAGCCGGGGCGACAGCTCGGTCCAGCGCTCGGGGTACAGCTCGGCCGCGACCTCGAAGACGATGGCGTAGAGGCGGCGCAGCGCCGTCTGCACGTTGCCCAGCGCCATCAGGGAAAGCTCGTGCTCGCGCGCCAGCGAGATGCCCTCGTCCGGCCGGTGCTCGGCCGCCGCGGCGCGGGCGACCAGCTCGGCCCGCTCCTGCTCGGTCAGCGGCTTGCCGGCCGGGTTGCGGCCGGTGGCGAGGCAGGCCAGCGCGGTCATCAGCGGGCCCGACAGGTTGAACGTCGGGTGCGCGGTCATGACGATGCCGAACGCCTCGCGCTCGACCGTCGCGCGGAAGTCGTCGAAGGGGATGGGGGCGGCGGCCCCTTCGGGTTGGGCGATGGCGCGGAACAGGGCGCGCAGGCGGTCGGCGTTGGCCTGCGGGTCGACCTCGCCCAGCTTGGCGGCGAAGCGCTCGGCCCGGCCCAGGAAGCCGTCGGCCGACAGGTACTGCACCAGCTGCTCCAGCGAGCCCAGGGTCAGGGCGCCGTCGGCGATGCGGCGGTTGATCTCCAGTGCCAGATGCAGGATGGGGTTGGTGAACGGGTCGTCCTCCGCCTCGCGCGCGAAGCGGTCGAGGCAGCCGGCCAGTTCGGTGGCGAGTGCGGCCGGATCGAAGCCGGGATCGGCCGGGAAGCGCACGGCGGAGGCCGGCAGCAGCGGCCGGTTGCCCTGCAGCGCGTCGCGCAGCGACGGCGCCGGAGTGGCGGGGGCCGGTTCCGGGGCCGCCGCCGGGGGCGGGGGAGCGGTGCGACGGGCCCGAATGGGCTTCACCTCGGCCTCGGTCATGGTGCAGCGCCCCCACCTTTTGTTTGCAGTGCGGCGGGAACGATGCGGTGCCCCCGGTGCGGTGTCAACCGCCGGTTCGGGTAGGTTCCGCTCAGCGGGAAAGGGGTGGGGAACCGACGACCATCTGCGCCAGCTGAAGGGCGCGATCGGCATCGTCATCGGTGAACGGGCGACCGAGATAATAGTCGGCGTGGACGCGCAAATCCTTCAACTCGCCGAACACCCGGCGTGCCATCACCACGGCGCGCGGCAAGCCATCCTGAAAGCGCATCGTCTTCAGCCGATTGCCGACCTCGGCGTGCCCGGCGTTGGGCGCGGAGGGATCGAGGCCGAAGTGGCGGGCGGCGAAGTGGTAAACGGCGTAATAGCAGGCGTGCGATGCGGATCGGCGATGAGCCTCGCTCGGGTCCGCCGCATCCAGCAGGTTTTCGGCGACGCGTACCCAGTCTTCAGGCCGCATCGCCATTCCGCACGTAACGCAGGTAGGCACGTCCGAGGAATTCGGGAAAGCGCGTTTCGATTTCCCGCTGAACCCGCTCTTCCAGGTCGGCGTACGCGCGATGCGGGCGCGCGACGGTGGGCGGGACGGGCACCGTGACGATGTAGGACGTGTCCCCGAGCACGTCTTCCGCGGTCACGCCGCAGTCGACGGCGAACACGGCTTCGGCAGCCGCCTTGTACGCCATGGCGGCATCGAGGTTCAGCGTGTCGATCTTCCGTGCGGGCTCGCCCATGGGCATAGAGTGTGGCGCGTCTGCGGCAAAGTCAACGCGGGCCTCGCCCGGACCATCTGCGCCGACCGCATCGATCCGCGCGGTGGTATCATGCCGCCATGCCGCACCAACCTGCCCCGTCCGCACCGGACCAGGAGCCGGTGATCGCGTTCCTGGGCGACCCGCGCACGCACGGCGGGCGGGCGGTGGAGCGCGTGGACACGCATGGGGCCGTCGTCTTCCTGGCCGGCGACCGCGCGCTCAAGCTCAAGCGCGCGGTGCGCTTTCCCTACATGGACTTCTCGACGATCGAGAAACGGCGGGCGGCCTGCGAGGCGGAACTGCGGCTGAACCGGCGGACGGCGCCGACGCTCTACCGCAGCGTGTTGCCGGTGGTGCGGCGGCCCGGCGGCGCGCTGGCGCTGGGCGGGGAGGGGGAGGCGGTGGACTGGGTGGTCGACATGCACCGCTTCGACGGCGCCATGCTGTTCGACCGCATGGCCGAGCGCGGGGAACTGGCGCCCGCGCTGATGCGCGAGCTTGCCGAGGCGGTGGCGGCGTTCCACGGCGACGCCGAACCCCGGCCGGACGGCGGCGGGGCGGCGGCCATGCGTACCGTGGTCGACGGCAACCTGGAGGAGCTGCGGGAGCGCGGCGACCTGTTCGATGCGGCGGCCGTGGCGCGGCTGGCGGCGCTATCGGGTGCGGCGCTGGAGAGGAATGCGGAGCTGCTGGAAACGCGACGGGCGGGCGGCTTCGTGCGGCACTGCCATGGCGACCTGCACCTGCGCAACATCGTGCTGCTGGACGGGCGGCCGACGCTGTTCGACGGCATCGAGTTCGACGAAAGCTTCGCCGTCGTCGACGTGCTGTACGACCTTGCCTTCCTGCTGATGGACCTCGACCGGCGGGGGCTGAAGGATCTCGGCAACGCGATGTTCAACCGCTACTTGGAACGCACCGGCGACTACGGCGGGCTGGCGCTGCTGCCGCTGTTCCTGTCGGCGCGGGCGGCGGTGCGGGCCAAGGTGGAGGCGGCGGCCGCGGCGGCGCAGGCGGACGCCGGGGCGGCCGGGGCGCGGCGGCGGGACGCGGTGGCCTGCCTGGAGCACGCCGTCGCGGCGCTGGAGCCGGCGCCGCCGCGGCTGGTCGCCGTCGGCGGGCTGTCGGGCACCGGCAAGACGACGCTGGCCCGCGCGCTGGCGCCGGACCTGGGGGCGCCGCCCGGCGCCCTGGTGCTGCGCAGCGACGTGCTGCGCAAGCGCCTGTTCGGCCGCGCCGACGCCGAGCGCCTGCCGGCCGACGCCTACACGCCGGAGGTGACGGCCCGAGTCTATGCCGAGATCGCCGAACGGGCGCGGGCGGCGCTGGCCGCCGGCACCGCCGTGGTCGCCGACGCCGTCTACGCCCACCCGGACGAGCGGGCGGCGATCCAGGCCGCCGCGGCGCAGGCCGGGGTGCCGTTCCGCGGGCTGTGGCTGGAGGCGGAGCTGCCGGTCCGCGCCGGGCGCGTGGAAGGGCGGGCGGCGGACGCCTCCGACGCCACGGTGGACGTCGTGCGCCGGCAGGAAGAGTACGACCTGGGTTCCCTTGGAACTTTTGCAGGCTGGGTGCGCGTGAATGCCGCGGGGAATCCTGCGGAAGTGCTTGCGGCCGCACGGGAATCCCTGTCCTAATTTGATCGGTGCTCATTCGATAGGGCCGGACACGCGCCGCGGCGTTGCGTTATGATGAACGGCAACGGGCGCCCGTGCCCGACCCAGGGATGGAACAGGGCCCGCCCCGGTCACCGGGGAAAGACGGCCCGGGGAGAAAGACCGTGTCCATAAAATCCATTCTCGTGCCCCTTGCCGGCGCCGACACCGATCCGGTGGCGCTGTCCGGGGCCTTCGCCGTCGCCCGCCAGTTCGACGCGCACGTCGACGCGCTGTTCGTCAAGCTCGACCCGCGCGACGCGGTGCCCATGCTGGGCGAGGGCATGTCCGGCGCCATGGTGGACGAGATCATGCGCGCCGCCGAGGGCGAGGCGACCAGCCACCTCGTGATCGCCCGCCGTCACTTCGAGGCCGCCGTGCAGGCCGGGCAGGTCAACCTGCTGGAAGGCCCGCCGTCGCCCGAGGGCGTCTCCGCCCGCTGGCGCGAGCTGGTCGGCCGTTCGGAGGAGGTGGTGCCGCAGGAAGGCCGCCTCAGCGACCTTCTGGTCTTCGCCCACACCGCGCTGGACACCGAGGCGCAGACCTACGCCACCGTGGAGACGGCGCTGCTGGGTGCGGCCCGCCCGCTGCTGCTGACGCCGCTGCGCAACCCCGCCAGCATCGGCCGCCGCGTCGTGCTGGCCTGGAACGGCAACACCGAGGCGGCGCGCGCCGTGGCCGGCGCTATGCCGTTCCTGCGTCAGGCCGACAGCGTGCACGTGCTGACCGCCGAGACCTCGGTCACCCAGGCTGCGACCGGTCGTCGCATCGCCGAATATCTGGCTTGGCACGACGTTAACTGTCAGTTAACTATTCTGCGACCGGGTTCGGAGGCCGTCGGCCGGGTGCTGATGGAGAAGGCGGGCGAACTCGGGGCCGACCTCGTGGTGATGGGCGGCTATGGACACAGCCGGATGCGGGAGATGATCCTGGGCGGTGTCACCCGTTACGTGTTGAGCCACGCCGGCCTTCCGGTGCTGATGGCCCACTAGAGACCGACGCGCGACGCGCCCCGCGGCCACATCCGCGGGGCCAACGCCCTCCACGCCGGACGGTCGTCGCCCCGCGCAGGATTCCGGCCCGAAAAAGGGAAGGAAACGCGCCATGTTGACCATCGAGGACTGCATCGCCCTCAGCGACCTGTCGGAAGAGGAAATCGACGCGATCGCCGAGCACGAACACCTGCCGGAAATGCTGGCGGTGGAGTTGGGCTGCTGCCTGGAGCACGACCCCGAGGGGCGGCGGCGGATCGCCGCCTTCATCCGCGACGACATCGCCAACGCCTGCGCGCACGGCGATTCCCGCCACGCGGCGGCGCTGATGGGCGTGCTGCGGGTCTATCTGTCCCATCACAAGGATCTGTACGCGCCGCGGAATGGGACAGGGAACATGGCGGCCTGAAAACGATTAATCTGGCGGAGAAGACGGGCGCGCCGGGGATCGT
>NZ_DASPMG010000026.1:0-22975 GCF_035627195.1 Azospirillum sp. | reverse complement strand
GCGACCGGCCGTTCCGACCGCCGCCGCGGCTTCGGCATCGCCATCGCCCAGCGCACGGCGGCCCTGCTCGACCACCCGATGGCCCTGCGGTCGCGCGCGGGGAAGGGATCGGGCTTCTTCGTGACGGTGCCGATGGCAGGGTAGGTTTTTCGTGACACGGATGGACACAGATGCCCGCGATGCGGGCCACGGATGAACACGGATCCAGGTATCCATGAACACCATCTGTGTTTATCGGTGTTCTTCCGTGTCCCAAGAACCCGTTCCACAGCCACGCTTGACGCTCGTCAAGACGGGACCCCACGTTGCGGGGTGTAGGATCGCGTCTGCACCGGAAGAACCCCACCCATGCCGACCTCCCTGTACCTCGCCGCCGCTCTCCTGCTGTTCGTCAGCCACGCCGTGCCGTCCTGGCCGGGCGTGCGGCCGGCACTGGTGGCGCGGCTGGGGCGGCCGGGGTTCATGGCGTTGCACTCCGTCCTGTCGCTGGCCGCGCTGACGCTGTTCGTGGTGGCCTACCGCGATGTGGACACAGCGGGGGACACCGCGGGCTTCTTCTTCACCCCCGCCGGCTGGGCGCACCAGCTGGCGGTGGCGCTGATGCCCATGGCCTTCGTGCTGATCGCCGCGCGGCTGTCCACCAAGGCCGGCGAGCCGCTGTCGCCGCGCGAGCCAGCGGGCATCTACCGCGTCACCCGCTTCCCCGGTTCGCTGGGGCTGCTGCTGTGGGCGGTGCTGCACCTGCAGGCCACGGGAGACGCGCGGCGCGTCGTGCTGTTCGCCACCATGGCGGCCATCGCGCTGTTCGCCATGGTGAAGAACGACTGGGTGCTGCGCCGCGCCCGCAGCGCCGCCGCCCGCACGTTCCGCGAGGAGACCAGCGTCGTCCCCTTCGCCGCCATCCTGGCCGGGCGGCAGCGGTTCGTCTGGCACGAGATCGGCTGGGCGCGGCTGCTGGCCGGGGTCGCCGCCTGGGCGGTGGTGCTGGAGGCGCACCGCTTCGTCTTCGGGGTTGATCCTCTCTACTGGGCACGTTGAGTCAGAAGGTCCCGCCATGCCGTCCACCACCGACCTGTCCGCCGAATCCCTGCTGTCCGACGCGCTGCGCGCCGACCCCGCCGCCGCCGGCCGCATCACCGCAGCGCTGGGCGCGGACAACGCGCTGAGCCGGCTGCTGAGCGCGCACCGCCTGCCGGCGCTGATCCGCCTGGACGACGCCGCCACCATCGCCGGCACGCCGGTGGAACGGCTGATCGCCCTGGTGCGCGGCGCCGCGCCCGCCCCCACCCCGGCCCCGACGCCCGGCGCTGCCCCGGCGCACGACTGGTTCGCCCAGGCCGAGGAGAACTGCGGCGCGCGGCTGGACGTGCGGCCGCTGCTGACGCAGGGGCAGGACCCGTTCGCGACCGTGATGCACGCCTCCACCCAGGTGCCGCCGGGCGCCTTCTTCATCCTGGACGCGCCGTTCGACCCGGCGCCGCTGCGCCGCGTGCTGGCCGGCAAGGGCTTCATGTCGGTGGGGCGCGAGCTGGCGCCCGGCCACTGGCGCATCTGCCTGAAGCGCGAGGGCGGCAGCACCGACACGGCCGCCCCCGCCGCCGTCGTCCGCATGCCCGGCGAGACGTGGCGCGAGGGGAACGCCCTGCACATCGAGGTGCGCGGCCTCGCCCCGCCGGGCCCGATGACCGCCGTCATCCGCCTGATCGAGCAGGGCGAGCCCGGCCCCATCGTCGTCCACCACGACCGCGATCCCATGCTGCTCTATCCCGAGCTGGAGGAGCGCGCGTGGGAGTGCGTCGACAAGCACACGGACGGCGGCGAGGTGCGCCTGACCCTGCGCCCGCAGGTGTAGCACAGCCCAGGGACACATATTTTCATATGACTGCAACGTGACGATGCAGGGCTGAAAACAGCCTCCCGTTTGGCCTTTGCGGGCGGCGCGCTTTGCCACTATGGTGGCGGGCGCCCGCCCACCGTACACTTGCGTATCGTGCCCTTTTCCCGCCGCCACCCGCGTTCCGTCCGGCTCCTCGCACTGCTGAGCGCCGTTGGACCGACCCTGCTGTCCGGGTCCCTGGCAGCCCAGCCGGCCGAGACTCTGCCGGCCGAACGGCCGGGCGACGCGCGGCCGGCGCTGCCGGGGTTCGCCCGGCCGCAGCCCTTCGAATTGCCGCCGCCGCCGCCATCCGAACGGCCGCCCGCCATCGCCGGCGAGCCGCGCGTGCGAGTGACGGAGCTGCGCGTGGTGGGGAACACGGCGCTGCCGACGGACGAGCTGCGCGCCACCGCCGCCCCGTACCTGGGCCGCGACATGGGAGCGGCCGAGCTGGAGGAGCTGCGCCGGGCGCTGACCGCGCTGTACGTGCGCCGGGGCTTCATCAACTCCGGCGTCGTGCTGCCCGACCAGACGGTGCGCGACGGCATCGTCACCATGCAGGTGGTGGAGGGCCGCCTCACCGCCATCGAGGTGAGCGGGCTGGAGCGCATGGCCCCCGCCTACGTCGTGCGCCGGCTGGAGCGGCGGGCCGGGCCGCCGCTGGATATCGACAGCCTGCGCGAGGGAGTCGAGGTGCTGCTGCAGGACCCGCTGGTCGACCGGCTGGACGCCCGGCTGGCGCCGGGCCTGCGGCCGGGCGAGGGGGTGCTGGCGCTGGGCGTTCGGGAAGCGCCGCTGCTGGGCGGCGGCGTCACCATTTCCAACGACCGCTCGCCAACCACCGGCGGCACCGGGGCGCGCGGCGACCTGGGCCTGCGCAACCTCAGCGGCTGGGGCGACCAGAGCTGGTTCCGCCTCGCCCGCACGCGCGGCACGACCGAACTGGGGGCGGCCGTGGAGATGCCGGTCACGGCGGCCGACACCCGCGTGCGGCTGGCGGTGGACAGCATCAAGGCGCGCGTGGTGGAGGCGCCGTTCTCCGCGCTGGACATCGTGTCGAAGACGCGGACGCTGGAGGCCGGGATCAGCCAGCCGGTGCACCGCACGGCGACGGAGGCGGCGACGCTCGACCTCACCTTCGCCCACCGGCGCAGCGAGAACTGGCTGCTGGGCGAGCCGTTCAGCTTCTCGGCCGAGGCCGAGAACGGGGCGACGACGGTGAGCGTGCTGCGCGCCGCGCAGTCATGGACGACGCGCGGCACCGACACGGTGCTGGCGGCGCGCTCGACCTTCAGCGTCGGCCTGCCGGTCATGGGCGCCACGCGCAAGGAGGGGGCGGCCGACGGCCGCTTCGCCGCGTGGCTGGGGCAGGTGCAGTTCGCCCGCCGCTTCGGCGACGGCGGCGTGCAACTGGTGCTGCGCGGCGACGTGCAGCTGGCCAGCGACGCGCTGCCCACCATCGAGCGCTTCGCCGTCGGCGGGCTGGCCAGCGTGCGCGGCTACCGCGAGAACCTGATGGTGCGCGACAATGCGCTGGTCGGGTCGGTCGAGCTGCGGGTGCCGGTGGCGCACGCAGCGCTGGCGGACGGCGGCGGCGACACCGGCGCGGTGCAGGTGGCGGCGTTCGCCGACGCCGGCCGCGCCTGGAACCGCCGCGGCGACGCGGCCGGGCCGGGATCGGTGTGGAGCGTCGGCACCGGCGTGCTGTGGGCGCCGCTGCCCGGCGCCAGCGTCGTTGTGTACTACGGCCACGGCCTGCGCGACGTGGACCTGCCCGGCCCGCGCAGCCTGCAGGACCGCGGCGTGCACTTCCGCATCACGCTGGCGCGCTGAGCGCCGCTCCTCGCACCGTCTCCTCCAGGGCCGCCCGCACCGCCGCCGCCACGGCCGCCCAGTCGCCGGGACGGGGCTGGCGGAACAGGCGCGCCGTCGGGTACCAGGGGCTGTCCGCGCGCTCCGCCAGCCAGCGCCAGTCGGCCGCGAAGGACAGCAGCACCCACACCGGCCGGCCGAGCGCCCCGGCGAGGTGGGCGGGCGCCGTGCAGGACGAGATCACCAGATCCAGGTTGGCCATGATCGCCGCCGTGTCCGTGAAGTCGGCGATGTGCGGCGCCAGATCGGTGAAGGCTGGCGGCATCGCACGCCCCGCCAGTGCGTCGCGGCCGGGGCCGAGCTGCAAGCCGTAGAAGCGCACGCCCGGCACCTCCAGCAGCGGCAGCAGGGCGGCCAAGCCGGGCGAGCGCTCGCGGTCGGTGGCGAAGGCCGGGTTGCCGGCCCAGACCAGCCCCACCTTTAGCTCCGCCCCGGCGGCGTCGCCGGCCAGACGGCCGCGCCACGCGGCGACGCGCGCCGGGTCGGCGGAGAGATAGGGAACGTTGGCGGGGACGCTGGCCAGCGTGGTGCCGAAGACGTGCGGCAGGCTGAGCAGCGGGCACTGCACGTCCACCGGCGGCAGCGGCTCGCCACGGGCGAACACGGCGTCGACGCCCGGCACGGAGCGCACCAGGTCGACAAGGTCCGCCCCCACCTCCAGCACCACCCGCGCGCCGCGCGACGCCACCAGCGGGGCGTAGCGGACGAACTGGATGACGTCGCCGCGCCCTTGCTCCTCGTACAGGAGGATGGTGCGGCCGGCGATGTCCTCGCCGCGCCAGAGCGGCTGCGGCAGGCCGCGCGGCGCGGTGGGAAAGCCGCGCGCCAGCCAGCGCGCCTCGTGCGCGGCGAATCCCTCCTCCAGCCGCCCGGCGAGCAGCAGGGCGTGCGCGCGGTTCCAGCGTATGGTCGGGTCGCCGCCGGACAGCCGGTCGGCGCGGCCGTGCGCGGCCAGCGATTCGTCCAGCCGGCGGAGGTCCTTGGTGGCGTTGGCGTGCGTGCCGAGCGCCGCCAGATCCGCGGGGTCGAGCGCCAGCGCCGCCTCGAACGCGGCCAAGGCGTCCGCGTGCCGGCCCAGCGCGCGGTGCGCGGCGCCGAGCACCGACCACGCCCGCCGGTCGAGCGGGTTCAGCCGCGCGGCGCGGCGCACCATGGCCGGAACGGCGTCCTGCGGCAGCAGCGTGGCGAGGCGCAGCGTGATCTCGGCAAGGTCGGGCTGCAGCGCCAGGGCGCGGCGGAAGGCCGCCGCCGCGGCCGCGGGGCGCCCGGCCTCCTGCTCCAGCACGCCGAGGGTCGCCGCCGCTTCCAGCGCGTCCGGGTGCAGGGCGAGGAGGCGCCGCAGGCACGCCGCCGCCGGTCCGGTTCGGCCCTGGGCCCGGAACAGCTTGGCGAGGTTGCCGTGGTAGTCGGCCACGTCGGGGGCGAGCGCCACCGCGCGGGCGATGCGCGCCACCCCGCCCGCGGCGTCGCCGGTCTGCGCGGCCAGCACGCCCGACAGGTGCAGCGCGTTGGCGTGGTCTGGCACCACCGCAAGGATGCGGGCGTAAAGTTCCGCAGCCTCGGCCGTGCGGCCGGAGAGGTGGTGGTCGAGCGCGGCGAGCAGCGCCTGGTCGGGGCTGAGGGCGGGGCTGGGATCGGGGCCGGTCATGCCGCAGGGTTCCCGCACGCCGGGCGCTGCGTCAAGCGGAGCCGTTCAGATGACCCGGTCGTAGGCGGCGGCTTCGGTAAGGCCGACCTGCTCCAGAAGGCTGGCGCGCATGTCGCGCAGATTGCGGTCGGCGGGGTTGTTGGCGATCTGCACCGACAGCACGGCCAGCGCGTCGTACCACAGGCCGGCGCTGGCCAGGAAGAACGGCAGCTCCGACGGGCCGACCTTGTTCAGCTGCGCGGCGAGCTGGCCCGGCAGGCTGACGCGCAGGATGGTGCCGCTGGCGAACAGGTCCAGCGAGCGCTGCTTGGCGTCGCGCACCACGGATATGGACCAGCGGTATTCCACGTCCGGCACCAGGGCGATGCGGTGCACGCCGATGGGGAAGGCCCAGATGCCGGGTTCCACGGGGCCATCGGCGGCCACCTCCAGCACGGTCTTCTGCGTCTTTTCCTCGACGATGGTCAGCTCGACCTTGGCATTCACCGGGCGCGAGGCGTACCAGTAGAGCGTCGGCTGGGCCAGCGTCGTCTCGCCCGTGTCATAGGGGGCGAGCGCCAGAACCAGGGGCGAATCGACGGCGGCGCGGGTGTGGCTGGCCACGCGGGTGGCGGGGGTGCCGCGCTTGGAGGGGTTGTAGACGATTGGACGCTGCGCGGCGCGCGTCTCCGCGGCGGCGGCGACCGGCACCAGCCCGGCCATGCTGGCCGGCTGCGGCACGACCTGCGGCGCCGTCAGCAGCATCGCCAACGGTACGGCCACGGCCCAGGAAGCGGTCTTCAGTTTCATCGTCACGGTCCCCGACGGTCAGGGGTGTCCCATAGGTGAAATATAGCCCTTCTCCATGGTTGTGGAAAGGGGTCAGTTGATCGCCTATGGGCGTATGCAACCGCCTACAGCCAGTTGCCGATCAGCACGAAGGCGCCCCAGTAGAACGGGTGGCGGAAGCGCGGGTTGTCGAGCAGCGCCAGCTGGGCGCGGCGCACCGCCTGGGCCTTGGATGCGTCGCCGTGCCGCAGGGTGCGGTAGAAGGCCTGCATCAGGTCGGCCGACGCCTCGTCGCTGACATACCACAGGCTGGCCAGCGCGCTGCGCGCCCCGGCCTTGATCGCCACGCCGGCCAACCCCAGCGCGGCGCGGTCGTCGCCGGCCGCCGTGCGGCAGGCGGACAGCACCAGGATCTCCACCGGGTCGGTGCGGAAGCGGCCCAGGCGCACCAGCGCCTCCAGCCGGTCCAGCGTCAGGCGGCCGTCGTAGGTGAGCAGGAAGCTCTTGCGGTGCTCGCCCAGAAACTCGCCGTGCGAGGCGATGTGGACGACGTTGTAGGGGGTGCGGCGCAGCTCCGCCGCCAGCCCGTCGCCCAGGAAGTCGCCGTCCATCAGCGTGCGCGCCGGGTAGATCTCGGCGATCTTGGCCAGCTCGTCCCGCACCTGCGGCAGCGCCGGGAAGCCCTGCACGCCCACGCTGAGGCCCGCCAGCAGGGCCGAGGCGCGCTCGCGCGGCAGCGGGCGCGGGTCGATCAGCGTCAGGCCCGGCGACAGCGACACGGCGTAGCGGCGCACCAGGAAGTCGCGCCCGTCGTGCAGGGCGGCCAGCGGGATGGTGCGCAGCGGCCCGTCCGGCACGATCACCAGCGTGTCCACCCGCGCCTCGGCCAGCAGCGGCTCCAGCGGGCGGACCAGCCAGTCGTAGAGCTGCTTGGCGCGGTCCATGTACTGGTGCGTGGCGCGCTTCTCCAGGAAACCGCGGAACTCGTTGACCGAGCGGGTCAGCGCGGCGCGGCCGACCGGCACGGTGACGCGGCGGATCTGGTCGCCGATGCCGACCAGCAGCTCCGCCCGGTCGGGCAGCAGGATGGGGTAGATGGCGGCGGTGCGCTCGGCCACCCGATCGATGGGGCGGGAGCGCGAGTCCAGCGACGCCACGCAGTCGTCCTTGAAGTAGTCCTCCAGCTCGGCCGCCTTCAGCTGTTCCATCACGGCACGGGCGCGGCGCAGCGTGCCCTGGTCGTCGCCGCCACCATCGCCGCCCTGACGCAGCAGCTGCTCGGCGTAGCCGAGGTAGACGGGCTCGATCGCCTCGCGGAAGACGCTTGCCCCCTGGAGGGCGTCGCCGGCCAGTTCGCCGCGCACCTCCTCCAGCGTGCCGACGGCGCGGGCGTAGGCGTCGAGCGCCGCCTTCGCCTCGTTGCGGGCGGCGGCGAGGCGAGCCGACTGCCATTCCCACAGGTACAGGCTCTCCGGCGCCCGGGCGGCCACGGCGGCGGCCACCGCGCGGTCGGTCAGCGTGCGCGCGTCGGCGGCGCGGCCGGCGCGCTCGTACAGCTGGCCCAGGTAGCCCCAGGCGAAGGACTCGGCCCGGCGGTCGTCCAGCCGCTGCGCCAGCGCGGCGGCGCGGCTCAGCGTCTCGTACACCGTCTGGTCGCCGTTGCGGCCGTCGGCGCGGGCAGTGAGTCGGGCGAAGGCGACCAGCAGCAGCGGCGCCTCGGCATCCTCGCCCAGCTTGTCCAGGCGGGAGGCCCCCTGCCCCAGCCAGCCGCGCGCGGCCGGTGCGTCACCCGCGTCCAGCGACACCCGCGCGGCGTTCAGCGCGGCGCGCGCGGCCACCGCCGGGCGGCCGGCGGCGTCGGCGTCGCGCAGCGCCGCCTCGAAGCTGCGGCGCGCCTCGGCCGGCTGCGCCGACAGCCCGTGCAGCACGCCCAGCCCGACCTGCGCGGCCGACGCCGCGGCGCGATCGCCCGCACCTTGCGCCAGAGACACGCAGGCGTCGAGGTGGCGGCGGGCGTCCTCCCGCTCCCCCTGGCGCAGCAGCGCCGCACCCAGGCCGGCGTGCGCCTGCCGGGCCAGCGTGTCGTTGCCGGCGGCCAGATCGAGGGCGCGGCGGTAGTCGTCCACCGCGCGCGGCAGGAAGCCCAGGCGTGCCAGTGCGTCGCCGCGCTTCAGCAGCAGTTCCGCCTGCTCGGCCGGAGGGCGCCCGGAGCGCGCCAGTGCGCCGTCCAGCGCCTCCACATCGGCCGGGCCGGCGTGGGCGGGGGAGGTCAGGATGAACAGCAGGGCGAGCAGCGCCCCCGCGACGCCCGCCCTCATGGCTTGCACGCCACGGTCAGGGAATGCACAGCGGTGTCAGCGCCGGAGCCGGCCAGCAGCAGCGCGTCGGGCATGGCGGCGACACCGCCGCGGCCGGTGCCGGTCAGGGTGCTGGAGCCGGCCCCCGCCTCCCGCGTGGCGCAGCTGGCCCGCAGCAGGGTGGCGGCGTCGACGAACTCCGCCTTCAGGGGCGTCAGGTTGCCGCCCACCTGGCTGCCCGGCGCCTGCACGGACACGGTGCCAGACACGCCGCGTTCGGAAGAGGCCTCGATCCGGCTGTCCGGGTTGGCCACGAGGTTGCCGGCAGTGATGCGGATGTTGCCGCCGTTGCCGCCCCAGGCGTTGGCCGACACCGTGCCGTCGCGCAGAACGACGAAGGCGGAGCCGGTGCTGATGTTGCCGCCGTTGCCGGCGCCGCCGGCCACGCTGGTGGTCACCTGCCCGTCGGACAGGTGGAAGAGGGTGCCGGCGGTGATGCGGATGTTGCCGCCGTCCGACCGGGTGGTGGAGGTGGCGACGGTGCCGCCGTGGCTGGTGAAGCGGTCCGTGGCGTCCACGGTGATGCTGCCGGCGTCGCCGCCGCCGACGCTGGTGCCGGCGATGGCGCCGCGGTTGGACAGCGCGACCGTGCCGGCCCGCACGGTGATGGCCCCGCCCGCCCCGCCGCTGGCGTCGGCCGAGTCGCTGCCCGAGCTGACGCCGGTGAAGCTGCGCGCGCCGCTGCCGTCGACGGTCAGCGATCCGGCATCGATGGACACGGTGCCGGCGTTGCCGCGGCTGGCCGTGCTGGTGGTGACCATGGCGCCCCGGCGGATCTCCATCTCTCCGACCGCGATGCGGATGGTGCCGCCGTGCCCGGTGGAGGTGGCGGTGGCGTTGCTGCCGACACCGGTGATGCCGACGTCGCCCGCCGCCAGCGCGTCGCCGCCCCGGTCCAGCACCATGCGGTCGGCGGTGATGCTGATGGTGCCGCCGTTGCCCCTGCCGCGGGTGGAGCTGAGGATGCGGCCGCCGTCGCGCAGCTCCACGTCCTTGGCGGTGATGGTGATGCTGCCGGCGTCGCCGTCGCCGGAGCTGATGCTGCTGATCATCGAGCCGTCGGTGTGCCACAGCCCGACGAGGCTGAGGCGGTCGACGGTGACGGTGACGGTGCCGCCGCGCCCGCTGCTGCCGGTGCGGGCGCTGATCTGCGCGCCGCCGCGGATCTCCAGCGCAGCACCAGCCACGGTGATGGAGCCGGCGGCCCCCCCGGTGGTGGCCGACGCCAGGCTGAACAGGCCGGTGCCGGAGCCGATCTCGCCGTTGTCGTGGCTGAGCAGGGTGCGGTCGGCGTCCACCCGGATCTCGCCGGCGTTGCCGCGCTCCAGGCTGGACGTGCTGATCTGCGCGCCGTAGCGCACCTCCAGCGTCTTGGCCCGGATCACCACGCGGCCCGCGTCGCCGGTGGCGCCGCGCAGCGAGCGGGCGGCGACCACCGTGTTGATGGTGCGCCCGTCGCCGAACAGAACCACCTGATCGGCGGTGAGGGCGACGGTGCCGCCCTTCCCCGCCCCGCCCGCGTGCGCGGTGATCTTGCCGCCGCCCCTGACGTCCACCCGGCCAGCGGTGACGGTGACGCCGGCCGTGGCGTCGGAAGCCCCGGTGTTGTCGGCGCTGACCACGCCGTCACCCTCCACCACCACGGCGCCGCCGACGATGCGCACGGTGCCGCCGCCCGCCCCGTTGGTGGAGACGGCGGCCTTGTTCTTCACCGTCACCGCGCCGGTGGCGGTGAGGGACAGCGTGCCGCCGGGTGCCGCCAGCGTGCCGCCGTCCACGGTGACCGAGCCGCCGCCCAGCGACAGCGCGTTGCCGGCCTTCACCGCCAGGGTGGCGCCGGTGCTGGTGACCGCCGCCGAGTTGGGCGCCGGGTTGGCCGCCGGGTTGGTGGCGAAGCCGAAGGCGGTGGGCGCGGCGGAGGTGAGGACGGATGTGGACGGCGTGCGCGCGTCGAACCGGCCGCCGTCGGAGAAGGCCAGCGACTCGGCCGCCGCCGCGTGGAAGGACCCCGGCACGTCCAGCGTGGCGTTCGGCCCGAAGGCGATGCCGGCCGGGTTGAACAGGAAGACCGCGGCGCCGGGCACGGTGGAGGCGATCCTGCCGTCGATGGACGACGGGCTGCCGCCGGTGACGCGGGCCAGCACGTTGCTGAGCCCGGACGGCCCGGTGAAGGTGGCGCTGCCGCCGGTCGGGACGCCGAAGGTGGAGAAGGAGTGGAAGAGGTTACCGCCCTTGATGGTGCCCAGCTCCGCGCCGATCACTGCGTGTGGGCCAGTCAGCGTGCGCGCCGGGCCGACGGTGCCGTCGGTGGCGATCTGCGCCGCCGCCGGTGCGGCCCCGGATGACACTGCCAGCAGCAGGCCGCCCGTCAGAACCCGTACGATGCCCTTCATGCGCGATCCCCCGCCCTCGCACCACGGCGCCGAACATAGGCGAAGCGGCGGCCGGCCACAAACGTTATGCCGGTGGCTATGGGGCAGTATGCAACGCTGGTTTGCCGAACTCAGAAGCCGCTCGCCCAAAAACCGCTCGCAAGTCGCGGGTTGTCTGGTGCACCATCCCGAACTTCCGATTTTGGGGCCCGATTCGTGACCGAACCCGCCACGCCCGTACCACGCATGCGCTTCGGCATCCGCGCCAAGCTGTTCGCGGCGGTGCTTGGCGTGGCCGCCATGACCCTGCTGGGCGGGGCGGTGAGCTGGCTGACCTACAACACGGTCGAGGGGCTGCTGGGCGTCGTCATGGGGCAGAGCTTCCCGCGCGTCTCCAGCGCGCTGAAGCTGGCCGAGGCGTCGAGCCGGCTGACCGCCGCCCTGCCCAGCCTGGACTTGGCCGAGCACCATCTTCAGCGCGAGACCACCGCCTTCGCCCTCCAGCAGCAGGGGCAGCGGCTGAAGCGGCTGCTGGACCAGCTGGGCCGGGCGCCGTCGGCGCGGGCGGAGGAGTTCACCGAGCTGCGCTCGCTGATCGACACGCTGACCACCAACGTCACCGCGCAGGACAATCTGGCGGAGCGGCGGCTGACGCTGGGCCAGCGCCTACAGGAGGCGCAGGACGCGCTGCAGCGGCTGCGCATCGACCACCGCGCGGCGCTGGGCGGGCTGATGCCGGACGACGCCACGGGCGTGCCGCCGCTGCCCGCCACCGCGCCGCTGATGGAGGCGCTGCGGCTGGTCGAGCTGCTGTTCGACCGGCTGGCGCGCGGCGAGACGGCGACGCAGCTGGACGCCGTGGCCGCCGCCCGGCGCGACTTCGTGCAGCACGCCGCCCGGCTGGAGGGGCTGAGCGCCACCCTGCCGCCGGGGCCGGAGCACGAGCCGCTGCGCGCCGTGGCGCACGCGGTGGCCGGCCTGGGATCGGGCGAGGGCAACCTGTTCGACATCCGCGAGGGGCAGCTGAGGCTGGCGCCGGAGATCGCAGCGCTGACCCGGCAGAACCACAACCTGATCGCACGCGTGTCGATCATCGTCGGCCGCCTCGTCGACGCCGCCGAGGTGGAGGCGCAGCGCAGCAGCGTGCGCGCCGAGGAGGAGCTGCGCGAGGGACGCCGGCTGGTGCTGGTCATCGCCGCGGCCACCGTGCTGGGGCCGGCGCTGTTCTTGTGGCTGGCGCTGGGGCGCGGCATCGTCGCCCGGCTGAAGGCCCTGGCCGGCGCCATGCGGGAGATCGCGCAGGGGCGGCTGGAAACGCCCATTCCGGTGTCCGGCGGCGACGAGATCACCGACATGGCGCATGCGCTGACCGTGTTCCGCGACGCCACCCGCCAGCTGCACGAGCAGAGCGAGGCGCTGCGCCTGAACCGCGAGGAGCTGCGCGAGGCCAAGGAGACGGCGGAGGCGTCGAGCAACGCCAAGTCGGAGTTCCTGGCGGTGATGAGCCACGAGATCCGCACGCCGATGAACGGCATCATCGGCATGGCGCACCTGTTGCTGGACACGCCGCTGGACGGCACCCAGCGCGACTACGCCGACACCATCCGCCAGTCGGGCGAGGCGCTGCTGGCCATCCTGAACGACGTGCTGGACTTCTCCAAGCTGGAGGCCGGGCGGCTGGAGTTCGACCGCGTCGCCTTCGACCTGCGCCAGACGCTGGGCGGGGTGACGGCGCTGATGGCGACGGATGCGCAGGAAAAGGGGCTGGCGCTGACCCTGTCGGTGGACGACGCCGCCCCGGCGGCGGTGGTCGGCGACCCCGTGCGGCTGCGCCAGGTGCTGCTGAACCTGATCGGCAACGCCGTGAAGTTCACCGGGGCCGGCGGCGTGGCCGTGGCGGTCATCGGGCGGGAGGATGGCGACGGTGGGGAGGAGGCGGTGCGGCTGGCCTTCTCGGTCACCGACACCGGCATCGGCATCCCGGCCGAGGCGATGGGCAAGCTGTTCCAGTCGTTCAGCCAAGCCGACAGCTCCATCTCCCGCCGGTTCGGCGGCACCGGGCTGGGGCTGGCCATCTGCAAGCGGCTGGTCGAGCTGCAGGGCGGCGCCATCGGCGCGGAAAGCACGCCGGGGGCTGGCAGCCGCTTCTGGTTCGAGCTGGCGTTCCCGGTGGCCCCGGCCGCCGCCGGGCTTGGCGCGCCGGCCGCCGCCCCGTTGCCGCCCATGCGCATCCTGCTGGCCGAGGACACGCTGGTGAACCAGCGCGTCGCCACGGCGCTGCTGGAACGGCAGGGGCACCGCGTCACCGTCGTCGGCGACGGGCGCGCGGCGCTGGAGGCGGTGGCGCGCGACGCGTTCGACCTCGTGCTCATGGACATGCACATGCCGGAGATGGACGGGCTGGCCGCCACCCGCGCCATCCGCGCCCTGCCCGGCCGCGCCGCGGAGCTGCCGGTGGTGGCGCTGACGGCGGCGGCGAGCGTGGCCGACAACCAGGCCTGCCGCGCCGCCGGCATGAACGACGTGGTCGCCAAGCCTTTCCGCCCGGACGACCTGCTGGCGGCGCTCGCCCGCTGGGCGCCGAGTCCGAGGGCGGGCGGGGCCATGGCGACGTGCGCGCCCTGCGCACCGGCGCCGACGCGCCCGGCCGGCGACGAGCCGCCGGTGTTCGACCCGGAGATCATCGCCTTCGCCTTCGGCGGCTTCGGCGCCGAGGTGCGCGGGCTGCTGGGCGACTTCCTGGAATCGCTGGCCGGCATGCTGGCGGCGGCGCGGGGCGCGCTGGCGGCCGGCGACGCCGACGCGGCCCGCGGCACCGCGCACGCCGCCGCCGGCAGCGCCGGCAGCATGGGCGCCCTGCGCCTGCGCCGGACGCTGGCCGAGGCGGAGCGGCTGCTGGTCGCCGGCCGCCCGGCCGAGGCCCGGCGCGAACTGGACGCCGCCCTGGTTGGGCTGGACGAACTGGCCGAGGCGCTGGGCCGCGCCGTCGCGCCCGACGCGCCGGAGGAGGCCGTCGCCGCCTACCGCGCCCGCGCCGCCCGCGCTAACACGCCTGAGCCGGTGGCGTAGGGCGGGACGAAGCGGCGGGAGCCGCTGTTTTCCCGGGGACGAAACCGCATTTCCCAGGGGACGGCGCATGAAGATCAGCGACATCATGACCCGCGACGTGCAGACCGTGGCGCCGGACGATACCATCCGCCGGGCCGCGCAGATGATGGACGAGCTGAACGTCGGGGCGCTGCCGGTGTGCGACGGCGGGCGGCTGGTCGGCGTCGTCACGGACCGCGACATCACCGTGCGCGCCACCTCGGCCGGCATCGCACCCGACCAGTGCCGGGTGTCGGAGGTGATGACCGACGACCCGCGCACCTGCTACGAGGACGACCCGGTCATGGAGGTGACCCGCCTGATGTCCGGCCAGCAGATCCGCCGCGTGCCGGTGCTGGACCGCGACGACCGTTTGGTCGGCATCGTCTCGCTGGGCGACCTCGCCACCGACGCCAAGAACACCCAGTCGGTCGAGGACACGCTGGAGCGCATCTCCGAACCCTCGCGGCCCGACCGCGACGGGGCGCAGGACTGAGCGGGGGAGGGCACCATGGACGAGGAAACCCGCATCCGCGAGCGCGCCTACGCCATCTGGGAGCGCGAGGGACGCCCCGAGGGCCGGCACGGCGAGCACTGGGACCAGGCCTGCCGCGAACTGGCGGGCGAGACCTCGGTCGGCGGCGCCGCCCCCGGCGTGAACCCGCCGCCGGGGCCGGACTCCGGCGTGCAGAACCCACCCAGCGCCAGCGAGCAGCACCTGCGCGAAGCCGCCGACCGGATGCGGTCGGTGGAGCAGGACGGGGAGCGGGGCGAGGGACAGGCCGACCCCGCCGACCGCATCTGGGTGACGGAGCGGTAGCGCCTATTCCGGCTTGACGCTCACGGCCTCGGGGCCCTTCTCGCCCTGGCGGACGGTGAGGTGCACGCGCTGCTTCTCGTTGAGGGCGGCGAGGCCGGAACGCTCCAGCGCGCGGACGTGCACGAAGACGTCGCGTCCGCCGCCGTCCGGCGCGATGAAGCCGAAGCCCTTGGTGGTGTCGAACCACTTCACCGTGCCGTCCACCTCCGTCGTCGGGCCGGACGCCGCGTCGCGCGGCGCCGGGCCACGGCGCGGACCCCGGTCGGCGCCCCGATCAGGCCGGTCACGGTCGGCGCCCCGGTCGGGCCGGTCACGGTCGAAACGCTTGGGCTCGGGACGGTCGCCGGTGGGCCGGCCGCGCTCGGGCTGCTCGAAGCCCGGACGCGGGCCGCGCGGCGCGTCGGTGCGCGGGCGCGGTGCGGACTTGGCCGTGGCGGATTTGCTGGCAGGGCGGGCCGTGGAGGTGTCGACGGAGTGGAGCGCGCTGACCTGCGCGCCCTTGCGGCTGCCGACGAGGTCGACGACGAGGGTGGAGCCGTCGGGCAGCGTGTCGTGGCCGGCGGCCTGCAGGATGGCGCCGGGCAGCAGCGCGTCGGACGTGCCGTCGGCGGAACGGACGAAGCCGAAGCCGCGGGCGGGGTCGAACCACTTCAAGGTAACCTGGACGCCGGTGGCCAGCACGGTGGGCTGGCGGTACACGTGGCGGGGCGGTTGGCGCATCATGGCAGGCGGTGCTCGATCTGTCGGCTGTCTGGGGTTCTGGCCCTTCTAGCACAGATCGCCGCGCGCGGGCGCCGTGGCAAGACGGCGGGGGTGGAAAAAAGCCGTGGCGAGGGGTGCCCCCTCCCGGCTTCGCTAGCGCTCAGCCACCCTCCCCCGCGTTGCGGTGGAGGGTAGAGCGGCGGCAGTCCCCTCCACCGCCCTGGGCGGGGGCGTGGAGCCGACGGCGAAGCCGGACGGGCGCCGAAGGCGACCGTAGGCGGAACGCAGCCGCCCGACTTGCGGGCGGCTGTGGTTAGGGAGGGGGCAAAACGTACCCTACGCCACCCGCTCCGGCACCGGCGGAGGCTCGGTCGGGGGCACGGGGATGGGGGCCGGGGGTTCGTCGATCGGCGGGCGGGCGGGGTCACCGGGCACGTCGGGGGGCACGCCGGGGGGCGGCATCGGCGGCGGTTCCTGCGGCGGCGGGGTCGGCGGCCAGGGTCCGCCCATCAGCCGCCCCCTTCCGGACGGGTGCCGGCGCCGGACCCGGTCTCCGACAGGCGGCGGGCCTTGTTCAGGCTGTCCATGCACTGCGATTCGTCGCCGCGCCGGGCGGCGTCGCGGCCGGCGGTGACCAGCGCCTCCATCTGCGCGCGCACGGCCGCCTGCCCCATGGCGCCGCCGGCCGGCGGCTGCGCCTCGGCCGTCGGGCCGGCGTCCGGGCGGATGGCGGGGGCGGTCGGCATCGTCTCGGTGCGCGGGCGCGGCGGGTCGATCACCATGGCGCCGCCCACGGCCGGCGGCGCGATCACACCGCCCGAGCGCGCGAGGTCGCGCGAGGTGACGCCGCCCTCCGCCTCGCCGCTGCTGCCCGCCGTGCCCGGCGGCAGGCCGGTGGCGCCGGGCGGCGTCACCGTGGGCGGCGGCCCGGCCGAGAGGTTCTGCGCGGCGGCGAAGCGGTCGATCAGGTCGCCGCAGGCACCGCCGGTCGCCCCCAGACCTGCACTCCCTTGCCCCGCACTCCCCTGCCCCGCACTCTGCGCCGCCGCCGGCAGCGCCGCGCCGCCGGCGATCAGCAGCGCGAGCCCCGCGCCGCGCAACACCGTCCTCATGCTCCGGACCCTCCGATTGGTTCCTGTCGAGGGAAACGGACGTACGGCGGCGCGGTTCCGCCGGATCCCGGCATGATTTCAAAGCAAAAATACACATGTGTTCATTGAAACAATGCAGGCCATCCGTGTCCACGACGAAACAAGAGGCACAGCGCAAGGTGGTATGACCGGATTTCCGGTTGTCAGTTCTTCAGATTCTCGTAATGCTTCCTGCCACGGCGACTTTCCGAACACCCCGTGGACGGCCCATCTTGAGCACGCCGACGGCAGGATCTCCTGACATATCCGTGCTGGTGATTGACGACGACGATCTCGTGCGGGCGGGATTCTCGGCGTTCCTCGCCGGGCTCGGCCTGCGGCCGATCGAATGCACGGGCATCGACGGGCTGGACGGGCTGGCGCAGGCCGAGCGCGACACCGTGTGCGCGGTGGTGACCGACTTCCGCTTCCGCCAGCCGCCGTCCGGCACCGACGCGCTGGTCCGCGTGCGCCAGGCCTTCCCCGTGCTGCCCGTCATCGTGCTGACCGGCGACACCTCGGACGAGCCGCGCCACGCCGCCGCGCTGATCGACGCCGTGCTGCACCACAAGCCGGTGCGCGTCACGCCGATGATCGACGCGCTGATGGCCGCCTACTACAGCTTCGTCGCGAGCGGGGGTGCCGCGAAGACCGGCGACTGAACGCCCCGTTCGTCACAACCCTCCCGTGCTCTTTCGCGCGGTCGCGCTGTTGAGGTGCGGCATGCGCCGCCGCGACCGGATGCGGCGCCATCGGGGAAGAGACGAGCCATGAACAGAGTGCTTTCGGGAGCTGGCTGGATCGCCGTCACCGCGGCGCTGGTGTTCGCCGCCGGAACGGTGGCGCTGGGCCGCGGGGAGACCATCAACGCGCTGTGGCTGGTGGTGACCGCGCTGTGCACCTACGCGCTGGCCTACCGTTTCTACAGCCGCTTCATCGCGCACCGCGTGCTGCGGCTGGACGACGCGCGATTGACCCCGGCGGTGCGGTACAACGACGGGCTCGACTACGTGCCCACCGACAAGTACGTGCTGTTCGGCCACCATTTCGCCGCCATCGCCGGGGCCGGGCCGCTGGTCGGGCCGGTGCTGGCAGCACAGATGGGCTATCTGCCGGGCACGCTGTGGATCCTGGTGGGCGTGGTGCTGGCCGGCGCGGTGCAGGACTTCATCGTGCTGTTCGCCTCCACCCGGCGCGACGGGCGCACGCTGGGCGACATGGTGCGGTCCGAAATGGGGCCGGTGGCCGGCGTCATCGCGCTGATCGGCGTCATGCTGATCATGATCATCCTGCTGGCGGTGCTGGCGCTGGTGGTGGTCAAGGCGCTGGCGCACAGCCCGTGGGGCACCTTCACGGTGTTCGCCACAATCCCCATCGCCATGCTGATGGGCGTCTACACCCGCTTCATTCGCCCCGGCCGCATCATGGAGATGTCGGTCATCGGCTTCATCCTGCTGATGGCGGCCATCTGGTACGGCGGCCACGTGGCGGAGGATCCGGCGATGGCCGCCGCCTTCACCTACAGCGGCGAGGCGCTGGCGCTGATGATCATCGCTTACGGCTTCGTCGCGTCGGTGCTGCCGGTGTGGCTGCTGCTGGCGCCGCGCGACTACCTGTCGACCTTCTTGAAGATCGGCACGATCGTGGGCCTCGCCATCGGCATCCTGGTGGTGATGCCGGAACTGCGCATGCCGGCGGTGACGCGCTTCATCGACGGATCGGGCCCGGTGTTCTCCGGCTCGCTGTTCCCGTTCCTGTTCATCACCATCGCCTGCGGGGCGGTGTCCGGCTTCCACTCGCTGATCGCGTCGGGCACCACGCCCAAGATGCTGGAGCGGGAAACGCAGGCGCGGATGATCGGCTATGGCGGCATGCTGACGGAATCGTTCGTCGCCATCATGGCGCTGATCGCCGCCTGCGTGCTGGATCCGGCCATCTACTTCGCCATGAACGCCCCGCCGGCCGCCATCGGCACCACGCCGGCCTCGGCCGCGACGGCGCTGAGCAACTGGGGCTTTCTCATCACGCCCGACGCGCTGGAGCAGATGGCCCGCGACATCGGCGAATCGACCATCCTGTCGCGCGCCGGCGGGGCGCCGACCCTGGCCGTGGGCATGGCGCACATCCTGTCGGGCTTCATCGGCGGGCCGGCGCTGATGGCCTTCTGGTACCACTTCGCCATCCTGTTCGAGGCGCTGTTCATCCTGACCACGGTGGACGCCGGCACCCGCGTGCTGCGCTTCATGATCCAGGACCTGTTCGGCACCATCGTCCCGGCCTTCAAGTCGACGCAGAGCTGGGGGGCCAACCTCGTTGCCACCACGATGGCGGTGGGGGCGTGGGGCTATTTCCTGTACCAGGGCGTGGTCGACCCGCTGGGCGGCATCAACACGCTGTGGCCGCTGTTCGGCATCTCCAACCAGATGCTGGCCGCCATCGCGCTGATCCTGTGCACGGTCGTGCTGTTCAAGATGAAGCGGGAACGCTACGCCTGGGTCACGCTGGTGCCCACGGCGTGGCTGCTGGCCTGCACGCTGACGGCGGGCTGGCAGAAGCTGTTCCACCCCGACCCGCGCATCGGCTTCCTGGCGCATGCCACGCGCTTCTCCGACGCGCAGGCGGCCGGGCAGGTGCTGGCCCCGGCCAAGAACGCCGAGGAGATGAGCCGCATCATCTTCAACGACTACATCGACGCCGGGCTGTGCGCGCTGTTCATCATCGTCGTGCTGGCCATGGTCGGCTACGGCATCGCCTGGATCCGCCGGGCGCTGGCCGACCCGAACGTCACCGTGCACGAGGTGGGGTACGAACCGGGCGTCGCCACGGCCGCGGCGCCGGCCGGCGCCATGCCGCGCGGCGCGGAGTGACGGCCATGCAGGAAGCCTTCGACCTGTACGCGCGCATGCGGCGCGCGGCGCGGCTGATGGTGGGCGTGCCGGATTACGACGCCTATGTCGCCCACTGGCGGACCAACCACCCCGGTGAACCGTTCATGTCCTACGAGGAATTCTTCCGCGACTGCCAGGAGCGGCGCTACGGCGGTAAGGACGGCCGCATGGGCCGCTGCTGCTGAAACGCCGCACGCAAGAGGGCCAATGACCACCACCGCACCGCACTCCGGCACCCCGCCGGCCTCCGCCGAGGCCGAGGCGTTCTATGCCAAGAGCCTGAAATTGCTGAATGAATCGAAGGTTCCTTTCCTGCTGGGCGGGACCTACGCCGTGTGCTCCTACACAGGCATAAGCCGGCCGACCAAGGACATCGACGTGTTCTGCAAGGCCGGCGATTTCCCGCGTATCCTTACCTGGTTCCAGGAGCGCGGGTTTCACACGGAGATCGAGGACGAGCGCTGGATCGGCAAGGTGTTCGACGGCGACCGCTTCTTCGACGTCATCTTCAACTCGGCCGTCTGCATCAATCCGGTCACCGACCGCTGGTTCGAGGAGAAGCACACCGCCCTCATCCACGGCACCGAGGTGCAGCTGATCCCGCCGACGGAGCTGATCTATTCCAAGGCCTTCGTGCAGATCCGCCACAAGTACGACGGGGCGGACGTCGCCCACCTGATCCTGCGCCAGCACGCCGCCATCGACTGGAAGCGCCTGCTGTCGCACATGGAGCAGTACTGGGAGGTGCTGCTGATCCACGCGCTGAACTTCCGCTTCATCTACCCGACCGAACGCGACCTGATCCCCGAGTGGCTGGTGGACGAGCTGCTGAGCCGCCTGCACGAGCGGGCCAAGCTGCCGGTGCCGCAGATGAAGATCTGCCGGGGCCGCCTGTTCTCGCGCGAGGACTACCAGATCGACGTCGCCGAATGGGGCTTCGCCGACGTCGCCGGGGAGGGGGAGCTGAAGTATGAGCGGGACTGACGAAGGAACCATCACCGTCGCAGGCCTGGGCGATCTGCACGTCGGCGAGACGGCGGTGCACCCCTTCCGCGAGCTGTTCCAGGAGATCGCCCAGAAGGCCGACGTGCTGGCGCTGTGCGGCGACCTGACCAACCACGGCAAGGTGCGCGAGGCCGAGGTGCTGGCCGAGGACCTGCGCGGCCTGAACATCCCCGTCGTCGGCGTGCTGGGCAACCACGACCACGAGTGCGGAGCGGTGGAGGAGGTGCGGCACATCTTCGAGCAGGCCGGCGTCTGCCTGCTGGACGACGGCACACCGCACGTCATCAAGGGGGTGGGTTTCGCCGGGGTGAAGGGCTTCGCCGGCGGCTTCGAGAACCTGATGCTGGACGCCTTTGGCGAGCCGGCCATCAAGCAGTTCGTGCACGAGGCGGTGAACGAGGCGATGAAACTGGAATCCTCGTTGCGCCAGTTGGACACCGAACGCACGGTGGTGCTGCTGCACTACGCCCCCATCGCGGAGACGGTGGAGGGGGAGCCGTCGCAGATCTTCCCCTTCCTGGGTTCCTCGCGGCTGGCGGAGACCATCGACCGCCACCACCACCACGTGAAGGCGGTGCTGCACGGCCACGCCCACCACGGCCGCTACTCCGGCACCACGCCGCGCGGCACCCCGGTGTTCAACGTGGCGCAGACGATCGCCAAGGAGACCGGGCGGCCGTACGGGCTGGTGAGGGTGTAGGGGGGCAAGACTCAGCACAGCCATGCACTCCGCACCATAGCCGCGCCCCCTTCCCCATCGTAGGTTGCCGGGCATGGACACCATGCTCCTTGCCAACCTCTCCGCCCTGGGGGCCGCGCTGTGCTGGGCGGCGGGCGGGCTGATCGCCATCGGCCCGGTCAGGGCCATCGGCTCGCTCGCCTTCAACCGGCTGCGCATGATCATCGTCTTCGCGCTGCTGGCGGCGCTGGCCACCGCACTGGGCGGGTGGGAGCGGCTGAGCGCGGAGCAGGCGCTGTGGCTGGGGCTGTCCGGCGCGGTCGGCATCGTGCTGGGCGACACGGCGCTGTTCTGGGCGCTGGGGCGGCTGGGGCCGCGGCGCAACGTCGTCGTCTACGCCACCAACGCGCCGATCACCGCGCTGCTCGGCTGGACTCTGCTGGGCGAAGCGCTGGGGCCGTGGACCTGGGCGGGGATCGTGCTGGTCACGGCTGGCGTCATGCTGGCCGTGGCGTTCCGCGGCGGCTCGCACGAGTGGGAGGCGGTGCGCGGCGGCCTCGCCTCCGCCGTCGCGGTGTGCCTGTTCGCCGCCTTCTGTCAGGCCGCCGGGTCGATCATCGCCAAGCCGGCGCTGGAGACCGGCGCCGACCCCATCGCCGGGGCCGCCGTGCGCGTCGGCATGTCGGGGCTGCTGCTGGTCGCCTGGGGCCTGCGGCCGGGCGGCGGGCCGCTGTTCGGCGCCGGGCTGACCGCGCGCGTGCTGGGCATGGTGGTCGCCAACGGCGCGCTGGGCCTGGGGTTGGGCATGACGCTGCTGCTGGTGGGTTTGAAGTTCGGCAACGCCGGGGTCGTCGCCACCCTGTCGGCGACCAGCCCGGTGCTGATCCTGCCCATGCTGTGGGCGCTGACCCGTCAGGCGCCGTCCCCCGGCGCCTGGATCGGCGCGGCGCTGGCGGTGGCGGGCGTGGGGCTGATCGTAAACCGCTGAAATCCCCTCCCCCGCCCAGCGGGGGAGGGATAGGGTGGGGGCAAGAAACAATCGGGGAGAGGCAGGGATGAGCGAGCGGTTCGACGTGGTGGTGGTCGGCGGCGGGGTCATGGGCTGCGCCACCGCGTATTTCCTGATGAGCGAGCCTGGGTTCGCCGGCACCGTCGCGGTGGTGGAGCGCGACCCGTCCTACCGCACCGCGTCCTCCGCGCTGTCGGCCAGCTCGATCCGGCAGCAGTTCTCGACGCCGGCCAACATCGCGCTGTCCCGCTTCGGGCTGGAGTTCATCCGCGACGCCACGCGGCACCTGTCCGTGGACGGCGATCCGGTCGACCTGGGCCTGCGGGAGCCGGGCTACCTGTACCTCGCGACGCCGGCCGGGGTTGGCGTGCTGGAGGCCAACCACGCGGTGCAGCGCGCCAGCGGCGTGGACGTGGCGCTGCTGGCGCCCGACGAGCTGGCGGCGCGCTTCCCGTGGCTGAGCACGCAGGGGATCGCGCTGGGCTCCCTGGGGCTGTCGGGCGAGGGGTGGTTCGACGGCTACAGCCTGATGCAGGCGTTCCGGCGCAAGGCCAAGGCGCTGGGCGCCAACTTCATCGCCGGGGAGGCGGCCGGCATGACGCTGGACGGGGGCCGGGTGACGGCGGTGACTCTGGCCGACGGGCGTCGGCTGGACTGCGGCACGGCGGTCAACGCCGCCGGGCCGCGGGCGCGGAGCGTGGCGGCGCTGGCCGGCGTGGAGTTGCCGGTGTCGGCGCGCAAGCGCTGCGTCTTCGTCTTCGA
>NZ_DASPMG010000025.1:0-48063 GCF_035627195.1 Azospirillum sp. | reverse complement strand
CAGACCGACCAGCAGCTCGGCAACCGGTTCGAGCCGATGGGCATCCCGCGCTGGGCGATGTCGAAGGACTACGCGCTGTTCATCGCCCGCTACGTGCAGCGCCTGGAGCTGAAGCAGGAGAGCAACTTCCGCTCCAAGGAGTTGGTCAGCCGCATCCACGGCATGTCGGAGGGCTTGACCGGCGAGACCTGCAAGCTGCTGGCGCTGGCTGCCGAGATGGCGGTCCACAGCGGCCGGGAGATCATCGACATGGGCACGCTGGACCAGGTGCCGTGGGTCATGCCGAGCGAGCGGCGCAGGGTGGCACGATAACTCAGTTTCATCTCTGGATTTACATATCGGCGGCATCTTCTTAAGATAGCGCTGCTATGCCACTGATCATTGCCAAGCTATCATTTTTTATGCCGATTTATTAATTTGGAGCATCATATAGGGTGCGTCGTGTGGCAGATCCTGGGCCATCATACCAAGAATTTGGATGTTTAATAAAGGTAGATATTTAGCTTCGGTGTCTGCATGTTTGCGCGTTGTTGCTGGCCTCTGACTTGGTTGGCGTGGTTGGATAGCGCAGGAAGAGAACCGCTTTGGGCGATGTCGCACTTCAGGAGGGCCTGATGCTTTTTGGGGTACTTCCGGACACTATCTTCCGGCCGCTTTCGAACAGTTACCGACACGCCTATGCGGCGCTTCTTTCCCAGTTGCATAACGGACTGTTTGGGCTGGAAAGCACCCGCCAGCCGGAGCGGAACGAAGTGATGGGGGAGTTGGAGGAGTGGCTTCTCGCTCACATCGAAAATCTTCCGGACGAGGAGCGCCCTGAGTTCCGCCTCACGGCATCGCTTGCGTACAACGAGATGGTCGAGTGCGGTTGGCTGTGCGAGCAGCGCGAGGGATGGACGGTCTACGTCGAGATGGATGCCGTTGTGGCTCAGTTGCTCGGCGCCCTATGTGGCCTGTCGGAACGGCGCGGCGACACGTTCGGCGGCACCGTGGTCAGCGTGGTCAGCAATCTCGAAAGCGTGACCCACGACGCCACAAACGCGCAGGGCGTTGCCGAGGCGGCGCGCCGAGCCAGGGAGTTCGCGCGATACGCTCGCGGCGTCGTCGGCAACCTGAAGAACATCGAGCAGTCGCTACTGTCGCAGGCGTCGCTGAACGGGCTGGTGAAGACGTTCTTCGACAATTTCGTGCAGACCATTGTGATCAACGACTACCGCAAACTGACGTCGGCTCGCAATCACCCGTACCGACATCGCTACCGCGTTATGGACCTCGTCGCGCGCATCTCCTCAGATGCGGCGCTGTTCCGTTCCATCGCCGAAAATCTGATGGCTCAAGGCGTGGCCGACAACTTGGAGAGCGCCGAGACCGCCCTCGCCGAACAACTCCGCGACATTTGTCTGTCCATGGAGACGATCGAGGCCTTCCGCAACCGCATGGACCTTACAAAGGGGAACATCGAGCGGCGCTTTTCCAACACCATGCGCTATATGGACTTGATCGACTCCGGCCGTGCGGAGCGTTTCGCCCTGGGGCTGGCGACTGTAGCGCGGGCGCTTCCGGACCTTCCTTTCGACGCCGAGGTGCCGGTCGATACGACGCTGTTCGAAATGCCATCCCACATCGGCGGGGAGCGGCTGTCCAAGCCGGAAAAGCCGCGCGTCGAGGTAAAGCGCCGGCGTTTCACCAAGCCGCCCGTCGATCCGTTGCGGCGGGCGTTCGAGCATGCCAAGCAGGCGTTCGACCGCCGTCTGCTCCTCACGCCGGACCAGTTCATGGATTATGTGCGGATGAAGGTGGATGCGGCACGGGCGCAGGGCCGGGATGAGGTGACGGCGGCCGACATCCCGCCGAGGGATATCGAGGAGTTCCTGATCTTCTCGGCGCTCCGGGCGCTGCCCATCCGGCGCGTTCCCTTGCCGGATGGGTACGTCATCGAGCACCGCGACGGAACCGTCGAGAACGACTGGCTGATCTGCCGCGACTTCGCATTGCGGCGGGACGGCGGCTCTGCCGCCGTCCCGAAAGCCCCAAATTTGGCTGCATAGAGGCTGGAGCATGCTCACCGATCTGCAACACCTCCTCGACCGCGCCGTCGGAAAGGAGGCGGAGAGCCTCGAAGAGAACCTGCGGGCGACCGTGCGGGCGCTCTGGGACCGGCAATTCATCTATGCCGACGACCATGGCGGATCCGCTCCCTACGAACTCGCCAAACGGTATCGGTCCTACTTCGGCTCACTGTTCGACGCCATGGGCTACGATTTCTTTGTGGAGGAGAAGGAGCGCATCGTCGGTATCCTCGATCAGGCCGGCGCGGCGCCACGAACAATGCGGTGGGATGAGACGCTGTTCCTACTGGCTTTGCGGATCCTATATGAGGAGAAGGTCCGCGGGTTCGATTTGAAGGAGCGCGGGCGCTGCGACGTCACGCTCTCGCAGGTGTGGAACCTCGTCGAAGAGCGCGCCATGCGCAAGCGCCCCTCGCTGACACGCTGCATCGAACTGGTGCGGCGCTTTCAGCGTCACGGGCTAGTGCGTTTCCTTAACGAGCACGACGAGGACGCCACCCTCGAAATCCGGCCGGCCATCCGCCTGGCGATGAGCGAGGCCAGCCTCGACTCCCTCATCCGCTACGCCCAGGCAAACAGCGCCGGACAGCCCTCCGTCCGGGATGTCCCCGAGGACGGCGATCTCGACGACGATAACCTCGACGTTCCAAGCGACGGCGGGGGCGACGCCTCTTGAGGCACCGTTCGGCTGCTCCCGTTCCTTGCCTACCCAGCGATACGAGTGTTCCATGCCCGACACCGTGATCACGCCGGACCACACCCGCCGCCTCGACGACGCCCTGCCGCCGCCGTCCTTCTTCGCGGTGCGGCACCTCGCGTTCGTGAACTGGTACGCCTTCTTCAAGGAAGACCTGGAGATCCACGGCCGCACTGCCTTCCTCGGTCACAACGGGGCCGGCAAATCGGCCATCCTAGACGGCATGTACACGCTGCTCACCGGCAACCCGTCGCGCCTGCGCCTCAACGCCTCGGCGCAGAACGAGGAGATATCGAAGTCCTCCAAGAAGCGTCGCACGGTGCGCGACTACTGTCTTGGCGCCATCGACGACGTGGATAGCGAGGGCGAGAACGATGACGGCGGCGATGGGGACGGCGTCACGCTTCTGCGCGATCAGGCCATCTCGTACGTGCTCATGGGGTTCGAGCGCACCGATACACGGCGCCAGGTCACGATCGGCATCTGCCTGACCGCGCACAAGCAATCGGCCAAGGAAGACACCGAAGCGCTTTTCATTGTCGAGGGACGCCTCCTGACCACCGACGACGTGGCCGAGGGCGGCGTCAATCCGGACGGAACGGTGTGGTCGGACGCGCTGCCCTGGGATGAAGTGCGCGCCCGCCTGGATGCGGATCCGACGTTGACGGTGCATGTCCGCAAGGGGCCCGAACTCTTCGTGGCGGAGGTCTGTAAGATCCTCGGCCCGGAATTAGGCAGTATGGACCGCAGCCGGTTCCTGAAGAACCTCCGCAACGCGCTGGCCTTCCAGCCGGTCACGTCGCCGACCGATTTCGTGCGCAACTACATCCTCGACCAGCAACCCGTCTCGGTGGCAAAGATGCGCGAATCGATCGCACGCTACGCCGAGATCGAGAAGGTGGTAGAGGCCCTGGAGAACCGCCTGCGGGACGCCGAGGGGCTGCACGACAAATACACCGACATCCAGCGTCGCCGACAGTTGTACGCGCGCCGACGCGTCGTCAGTCTGCAGAGTCATCTTCACCTCGCGGTGAAGCAGTCCGAGGCGGATGTGCGGTCTCTCGCCGCGGCGGAGAAGCGCTTGGCAGGCCTGCGCACGGAGGTCGCCGATCTGCAGCAGACGCACCGGACGCTCACGGACCGGCTCGATCAGCTCAAGGCGGCGCACGCGCAAAGCGAGGTTGCCAAGGCGCTCGCCGAGATCGACTTGGCGGTTGGGCGGCTGACGGTCGAGCGCTCGGGCAAGGTCAACGACCTTGCACATCTGCGCCGCCTGATTCAAGCCGTGGCCGTGGCCCTTCCGTTCGTTCCTGAGTTCAGCGCCGATCTCGCCGAGCGGTTCGAATCGGTGCGCACGCTGGTGGTGCAGGACGTGCCGGCCGTGGCCATGGTGGCAGCGGCCTTGATTCGCGACGGGCTGGTCGAGCGGATGGCCGCCGCACTGGAGGCCGTGCAGCGCCGGCTGGCGGCAGCGCGCGCCACCCTGACCGGCATCGAGCAGCAGATCGATGCGCTGAACGAGAACATCCGCCGCGTTGAAGCGGGCAAGAGCATGCTCAGCGGGCGCACGCAGCGCCTCATGCGCCTTCTCGAGGAGTCCGGGATCGAGTCGGTGCCGCTGTGCGAGCTCGTCACGTCGGTCGATGAGACGTGGCGTCGGGCCGCCGAGGCCGCACTGGGTGAGCGCCGCGAGGCGTTGATCGTGGATCCGGTGGAGTACGAGGCGGCGCTGGCGGTCCTGCGGCATGCCGACCGGAACGCCGACGTGGATGGCGCCCTCATTATCAACACCACGAAGACCGATGAGACGCGCTCGCCGAAGCCGAGGTCGCTCGCCATGGTCATCCACACCGAGCACCGGCACGCCAGGGCGTTCCTCGACTATGCGCTCGGCGGCATCATGATGGTCTGCACCGAGGCGGAGTTGCGCCAGGAGGACACGGCGATCACCGCCGACCTGATGCACACGGCCGGGCGGGCAACCAGGAGAATGCGGACTCCGTCGCCATTCCTGCTCGGACGAGTCAACACCGGCGGGCTCATGGACGATTTGCGCGCCGAATTGGCCGCCGCCGAGACACACCAGAAGGCGCAGGCAACGACCATCGCCCAGTTAACGTCGGTCGAAACCGCTTTCAGCCGCGTGGTCATCGAGGCTGGTGACGCCGACGCCGACGGGATCGACGCCACCCTGGCTGCCATCGCGCGGATCGGCGCTGACCTGGAGACCCTGAAGGCCGACCGCGTGCGAATCGCCGCCGAGGACATCTCCGGGCTCGGCGAGCAGATCGAGGCGACGGCGCGCAACGCGCAGACAGTCGCATCCCAATTGGAGACCGTACATCCTGCGCTCGGCCGGGCAGAAGCTGCGGTTGAGGTTGCTAGAACGGCCGCCGAGGCAAGCGCGACCCTCGTGCAGCGGCTGCGCAGCGAAGCCCCGAAGAAGGTCGCGGAGTTCGTTCGGTTCCTCCCGGCGTCGGAGAGTGCGTCGCTTGCGGCGCTATTCGCCGAGGGAGATCCCGGCGAACCGCCCCCGGAACGCGTCCTCAACAACAGCGAATCCGCCGAGATCGACCTGGACTTGGCCGCGCCGGACTGGCTACCCAAGGCGCTGCTGCGCCTGGACAACTACGTGCTGGTGCGCAACCGGAAGAACCTGGACGGCGCGATGATCGCCTTCCTCATGGCTGCGCCCGACTATCTCGGGGCCTACGGGCTGAACCGCCCCGACTTCGTGCCCCCGAAAACCCAGGTGGAAGCGCTCGCCGAAACGTCCGACGACTTCGATTCGATTGTTGACAAGGTTGGTGCCTGGCTGGCCGACGAAACTGCCGATCTGCGCGACAACGAACTCCGCCAGAAGAGGGATGAGGCCAAGACCGCACGCCTGGAGACGATTGAGGCGTTCAAGAACGACTTCGTCGGCAAGATGCGCGGTGCCTTCGATGCCATCGATGGCCTGCTCGAAGAACTCAACCTGCACCTCCGCCAGCGCACGTTCCATGGGCTGCGCTACCGTTTCGGCAAGAAGGAGTCGCCGAACTACAGAGATATGATCGCGCTCATAAACCGGTCGTCCGATCCGGTGTTCGATCTGCCGCTGTTCGGCTCCGCAGACGCCAAGGACGAGGACTGCCTGGACCCGGAGACGGCCGGAGCGCTGCGCCGGCTTCAGGCTGTCGCCGTGGACCCGGACGCGGACATCAGCGACATCGAGGATCCGCGCCGCTACTTCGAGTTCAAGTTGGAGATGCTGAGCAGCCGGGACGTCGTCAAGACTGACTTGGCCAAGCGGATCGGCACGGCGTCCGGCGGCCAGTTGCAGGTCCCATTCTACCTCGCCATCGGCGCCGCTCTGGCCGCCACCTGCTACCCGAGCCGTAAGAGCCGCGACGGCGGCATCGGCTTGGCCCTGTTCGACGAAGCCTTCTCCAAGATGGACGCTGCGGTCGTGGACGAGGTTCTCACCTTCAACGACGCCGTCGGCCTGCAGACGATCATTGCCGCCCCTGATAAGGAGCGTCCGACGCTGGAGCAGTTGATGGAGACAATCGTGACCGTCTCGCGCATGGACAAGTCGGTCATGCTCGATGTGCAATACGTGAAGCCCTACACCCACGCGCGCTTCCGCGCCGAGAACCCGCGCCTGATCGGCTTCGAGGCGTTCAAGCGCGAGGCCGAGACCGCCGCGGCGCCGGACGGCGAAGCGCCCGCCGGCACCGCCACCGATACCCTGGCTACGCCGGCCGGCGTAACGATACCCGTCGAGGTGATGCTTCCCGACGAGGTAACGGCCTTCACCAATCAGCCCGAGGACGCGGTCGATATGGATGGGAACGCTGATGCGGAATGACGGGGGCGCGGATCCGGCGACCGATCTTCTGGCTCGGCTCCTGCGCCGTGCCGACCGGCGCCGAAGCGAGGAGCGGTCGGTCTCCGAGGCTCCAGATTATGCCCGCCTGCGCACCGCCGCACAGGAGACGGCGTTCCTGCGCTCACTCAAGCGAGCCGAGGCCGCTGGGGCCATCGAGATCGTGGCAGGCCGCTACGAGCGCTCACATCTGGTCGACAAGGTGCGCCTGGGTGATCCGGACCGCCTTGCAGCTTTCCTGGGTGTCGAGCGATTGCCGATGCGGGCTGTTCGCATTGCTGCCCAGATCCGAGCCTTTCTCCCGTCGGTGCCTTGGGCGTACGTCCTGCTTGACCGCGCCGCCGCCCGCTGGGCGCGCGGCGAGAAAGCCTTCGGCTTGGCCGTCTCTGAGGAGGACGACATTGATGCCCGCTTCCGGATCATCGCTGCCCTAGCGCGTGGCGAGGCGGACGGGGTCGATCCGCGCACCTTCTCGGCTCGCGTGTTTCCCCTTCATCCGAACGACGCCAGCAAGATCGTTGAGCGCCAATTCGGCGGTCTGTTGCCCATGCTGCGAGCCGTGATCCAGGGCGGCCTGGAGGAGGTGGGCAGTGATCAAGCGGCCGCTGAGACGGTCAGGGAGGGAAGTGGGGCCGAGCCGGTGGGTGAGGATACGGTCGGCGCTTTGCCCGAGGCCGTCTCCGACTCCATGTCCGACGACGATGTACTGGAGCGGTTCGGCCTACTGCGCTTTCCCGCGCCGGTATTCCTGTCAGGTCCGGTCGAGATAGATCTATCGGTGGCGGGCTGCGACGTCCGCCTGCCAGGGTCGGCGGTACCTTTCGTGGCCGTGCAACGCGACTGGCTGGGTGGGCTGCGCTGGTCGTCTGAGGCAGTGACCCCACGTATGCTGACGATCGAGAACCTGACGTCCTTCCACCGTCACGTCCGCGAGGTCCGGCAGGACAACGTGTGCGTCGTCTACACCGGTGGTTTTCCCAGCATGACAGTGCTGGCGCTGCTCCGCCGCCTTCTGGCGTGCGCGCCGGCGCCTGTCGGCCTCTGGCACTGGGGAGATGTCGACGCAGGCGGTGCGCGTATCGCCGAGTACCTTGAGCAGAGCCTCGGCCACTTCATCCGCCCGCACCTGATGGACCGGGCAAGGGTAGAGTGCCTCGGGCGTGCCGGACGCACGGGACCGCTTGCTACGCTAGCGGCACGCTCCGGTGCTGGTGCAGAAATCGCGCGAGTGGCGTTGGAGACTGGTCTGTTTCTTGAGCAGGAACGCGTAGACCCGGAGCCAGTCGGCTGAAGCTTGGTCCGGACATTGGTGATGTTGTTGCAGCGAGGCGGCCTTTGGGGCGCGTCCCTCGGAGCGGTGCGAGAGCCGGGGAGCTCTACTGGTCACCGGCTGGTCAGGCCGGGGTTGTCGCGTGGTCGCAGCAGGCGGACTCCACCCATTCTTGAATGAACTTTCCGGGCTCAGTTCATTCCCCGAACAATAATGCACCGCTGCACTTCACTCGACACTCACCACTCCCGCTAGAGTTATCGAGACCGATATGCTATGTATCCGTCTAGATGGTTGGGTTTAGGAACGTGTTCGATGTAGTCTGGTTCGTGAGACAAATGAGAGGTGGCTAACGTCTCATGATTTGCAGCTATCCTAAGTCAGAGTCCGGGAGCCGAGTGTTGGTAACGGCAAGCGATCAGAAGACGAGGTGTCGATGATAAACACCCTCGCCCTCAACCTCATTGCCCATGTGATGAAATGGGACAACGAGGTAGCAACCAAAGAGTACGCTTGGTTGCAGCTCATGTCATCGATGAAGTACGACGGCTATTCCGACTTCCGCGCAGGCGTCAGATTCCTCGAAAGCCTAGTGTCGTGGCTGCGCCACTTCGACGAGGCTGACCGTCCAGCGGCTTACGAGTTCGTCAAGACGAGGCTCGTTTACATCTCGAGCCTCGAAATGCAAAGGGTCATTGAGACCCTTGTCCCTGAGATCGTCACCCCTTATCTTCGTCGCTCCGTCGCAGCCCAGCTTCGCATCAAGCCTTATGAGGTCTGGTTGACGCGCGAAGCCTCCAAGGCTTTCACCGAGCGCTTGCGCCGCTGCCTTTTTGTTGGCCTCAGCGATGGCAGTCGCATCGATGTCCTACGCCGCGCGAACGCTGGCCGCCTCTCTCAGGAGCAGGTGGTCCCGATGATGAACATCGACGACGACAAGTGGAAAGGCTTAGCAGAGGATCTCCGGAAGGAACTCGGACCCAACGCTCTGTTCGACGACGTATATCTGATCGATGACTTCACCGCCTCCGGCACCACCTTCATCCGCTTCCCGGACGGTAAGCCCAAGGGCAAGCTGGCTAAGTTCGAGAGTATCGTGCAGGACGCTGGAAAGCGCCTCGGAGAAAAGTTTCCCCTTGCAAAGGGATACACCATTCACATTCACCACTATGTCTCGACCGCCCAAGCGCACGACGCGCTGCTCGACCGCATCAGAGAAGCTGACGAGAAGTTGAAAGACAAGAGCTACGGCAGAGCTATCATTACCGAAGGCATGCTGCTCCCCCCCGATATTAGAGTTGGCACGATGAACGAGGAGACCAAGGAGATGGCTCCTACCACGTCCGCCGATGAGGCAATCTTCGATCTGTGCAACAGATACTATGACCATGATCTGTTCACGCGTCTCGAGAAGCACTGCAGGGAGGCAGGTCAGACGGATATGAGGTATGGATACGCGAACTGTGCGCTGCCCCTGGTCCTTGAGCACAACACCCCAAACAACTCCGTACCCCTCCTATGGGCGGAAACGGATGGCAAGCTCGGCGCAAAGATGCACTCACTGTTCTTGCGTCGCGACCGGCACGGCTGACCGACCATGGCGAATCCATTCCTCCGCCGAGCGACCGAATATGTGCGCGATGACGAATCGTTCCTCTCAATCGTCAGTCCCGCGCCGCTCACCACCTTTCTCGCGACCAACAAGCACAAGGACGACATGTTCGAGGTGCCGGTTCGCATCATCGGCGCACCAGGTAGCGGCAAGACCATGCTTGCCACGCTCGCTGAGTTTAAGATGGTTGAGACCATCCTAAAGGACGAGACCAACACTACCAACCGTACACTGGCCGCCGCCCTTCAGCAGGCCGGTTTCCTTCGGGACGGCAAGCCGCATGTTGCCGCCGTGCGCGTTCCGATGGAATCCGAATACCGCGAATTCTGGGAACTGCCCTACGAGCCGAACGTCAAGACTAAGCTTGCCTTCTGGTTGGTCCAGGCGCGGGCTATGCTCGGGCTTATCCGGAACCTGACAGCCAATAAGACCCGTGAGATTGGGGAGATCGAGTTCATTCCCCGGGCCAACTACGAGGCTCATCTCGAGCAGATCGGCGGCTTGTCGGCCATCGGCATTCGTGATCGGGCTATTGCGGTGCAGCGCGCCATCTATTCCGTGGGCGCCGGCCTACGGGCGCCGAAGTTGGAGGATCTCCCTGCGGACGCTACCGCACCCTACGCTCCCTTCGACGCCATAAGCAGGATCCGCATCGACTGGATGGGCGAAACAATCGAACTGAATCCGCTCGTGATGCTTGACGACGTGCATGCCCTTCACCACGACCAGCTTGAGGCCATGTTCGGTATGCTCTCGCATCGCGAGATGAAGTTCGGCCGCTGGATGATGATGCGACTGGATGCGCTCAGCCCCGGGGCAGTTTTGCTGTCCCCCGGCAGCCAACCAACCCATAATCGCGCCGCCGGCCGGGATTTCGTCGATATCCGTATGCAGGGAGACGAGAAAAAGGAAGTCGCCCGCCGTCAGTTCAGGACGATGGCCCGTGACATGGCCAAGCGCTACCTTCCAATGGTCGAGGCGCTGCGCAATCGAAACAACACCGATATTGACCGCCTGCTTCCAAGCGAGCCACCGAAGCTGCCCCCTGGCCAGATCAAACAGCTCGAGGAGAAGGTTGCCAGAGAGCAGAATAAGCTTGGCATCAGCCCTTCGCGGCGGAAGGAAATTGATGATATCGTTGATGACTTCATCAAACGCACCAAATCCCACGACAACGGACCCGAAGTTGCCTTGGCGATGAAGCGCATCCTGCTTCATCGCTATGCGGTCCGCATCGCCCGCGCCACACCTTCTCTGTTCGAGGAGATGGATCCGGATCCCAAGACACCGCTTAAGGCGGATTCCGACCTCGCCCATGGTGCGCGCCTACATCTTCACCACGATTTTGAACGGCCGTTTCACTACGGGGTGGACGATGTCTGTGACGCGAGCAATGAGAACGCAGAGGTCTTCCTTCAACTCGCGGGCGCCCTCGTCGCTAACATTGAGACCAGGGCGATCCGCAACAATTCATTGCCCCTCCCTGCACGCGATCAGCAGTCGATCTTGATCGACAAGGCAAAAGGGATAATGGACGCTTGGTCCTTTCCTCACGCCCAGCGCGTTCGGCTGATGGTCGATGCAATGGGTAAGGACTGTCAGGAAAGATCACGTCTTCCCAACGCGCCGCTCGACGATGGAGCCAACGCCATCGGTATCCTCGAGGAGGAGATGGAAGCGCTGTCCTTCGACGACGAACTCGGCACGGTGCTCAAGTACGCCATTGCGAACGGCGCCATCACTATCGAACGAAACTACGGACAAGGCGGCAAGTCCTGGGCGCTGATAGAACTTACCGGCACAGTCAACCTTGTCTACGGCCTGACCTTTAACCGAGGGGGCTTCCTTCCCAAGAAAATTGATTATTTACGTCAGATTACCGGACTCTCCAATGCGTAGTCACTGGGCGAACTGTATCACCAACTTCGACGCTGATGTCGACGACTTCGTGGCGGAATATTTCGCCGACCCGTCGCGGCGCGTTCTGCTTGTCGCTGCGGCTGGCTTCGATCCTCGATCGCGCAGGATCGCCCAGATGCTGTCGACCACCCTAGGCGACCGCCTGTCGGCTCTCTTCATCCGTGAGGAGCGACCGAATCCCTCGGCGGCGCTGCTCGCGCGGGCAGATGAGAACGAAGCCGCACTCAAGGGCATTGTGCCTGACTGCAAGATCCTTCAGGTGGAGATCTTCGCGGACGACAGCGCCCCGGTCGGTGGGGCACGCATCGTCAAGCTTCTTGGCGAACACCCTGTCGGCAATGACGTGACAGACGTTATCCTTGATCTAAGCGCCCTTTCCATCGGTGTCGGCTTTCCAGCAGCCAGGATGCTGCTCGAGGATTGCGAGACCGCGGCAAATCGCGCCTTCCATCTTATGATCGTTTCCAACCCCGAACTGGACGACAGAATCTCAGGCGTCTCTTGGAGCCGCCCGAGTCCGGTTAAAGGGTTTTCTCCGCCTCTGGAGGCTGATGGCGAGCGGGAACTGGCACAGATATGGATTCCACAGCTGGCGCGCGGGCGTATGCCGGCGCTTACCCAGATTGGAGTCGTGATCGGCAGATGCTATAAAATCTGTCCGCTCCTGCCATTTCCCTCGCGCAATCCCCGGCGCGCCGACGATCTGCTGTCCGAATATCAGACTGCTTTGGTCGACGAGTGGGCAGTCGATCCGCGCGACGTTGTATACGCGTCCGAGACGAATCCGCTGGACTGCTACCGAACGCTTTCAACCCTCAAGATCCGTTTCGACCGAACCATGGCTGGTACCTACGAACCGCGCATGGTGCTGTCACCGGCCGGCAGCAAGGTTCTCGCAGCCGGGGCGCTCATGGCTGCGATTGAGCATGGCATGGCCGTGCAGTATCTCGAGACAGAGAGCTACTCGTTCGACGACAGACCGACGCTTCCGGGCGCCCCTTCCGATATGACTGTTCACCTGATCCTCTCCGGCCCTATTTATAGCAGCTACGACGAGACAGGCCGGACCTAATGACGACGCCGAACTTCAGCGCCAAGCTAGACGCGCTGCCCGCAACGATCGACCTCTTCGGGGGATACGATCCGTCGCCGCTCGCGGCCGCCCTGGTGCAGGGTGCACAGAGGCACGCCCTGGCGGTTGGCTCCGGGGGCTCGGCAATCGCCGCCGAATATTTCTCACGCTGTCGGGACTCGCTTGGTCTCGGTCCTACGTCAGTGCAGACGCCGATGCAGGCCGTCTTGGAAATGCACGGGTTAATGGGAAGCGACGTATGGCTCTTCAGTGCGGGCGGAGACAATCCTGACGTGACGGCCGCCGCGCAGGCCGCTCTCGACCGGCGCTGCGCGAGGCTTCACCTTGTGACGCGCAACCCAGGTAGCGCCGCTGCGGAGATCGTCAAACGAAGCCGCGGCGCTGTCCATGTGGTTCCCGTCGCAGATCCAAAGGACGGATATCTCGCTACCCACTCGCTCGTGGCCTCGACCACAGCGCTCCTGGTCGCCAGCGACCTCGCGTCGCGCGACCCGAGAGGCGCGGAAGTGTTGCTCAGAATGCTCTCCGCTCGGATCGCATCAGGTCGGGACACGGTTGCACGATCAGAAGCCGTCGAACTGCTGGCCGGTGTTCGGCGCAGCGACACGATGATTGTGGCAGCGGACCCACTGTTGAGGCCGCTTTCGGTGCTACTCGACACTTCGATTTGGGAAGCATCATTATCCCCGGTCCAAACGACTGATTTCCGTAACTTAGCCCATGGTCGGCACGCGTGGCTCCACCACCGTGCTGACGAAACCTTCATCCTCGCACTCACCGGGACCGACTCGCGAGCGACATGGTCCGTGATTGACGCCGTGCTGCCGCCCTCCATCCGCCGTCTCGCCATCGACCACGGATCTTGCGGCCGACTGGAGAGCGCACTTTCGCTACTCGACGGGCTCAACGTGATCGAAGCCCTTGGCACGATCTTCGGGATCGATCCCGGTAAGCCGGGGATCGGTGAGTTTGGACGGTCGATCTACGAGGATCGGTCGTTGGCCGACATGGCGGCACGTATGCCGTCCAATGTGCGTCATAAGCGTGCCGCCATGGCTCGGTCGGACATGATGGACACGGAAAGCGACCCGCTCGTCTCAATCGGGTTGAGCCGTCTAAAGATGCTGTCGGATACGGATATTGGCGGCGCGGTCTTCGACTACGACGGCACAATCGTATCAACAATCGGACGCTACGGGCCGCCGAACGCCACGATCGTTGATGAATTAGTTCGGCTGCATCGCGCTGGTCTCGCGATTGGCGTAGCGACAGGGCGTGGAGGTTCGGTCGGGGAGGAGTTACGCAGGCTTCTCCCCCCCGACATAACGAAGTCCATCCTCGTCGGCTACTACAACGGCGGACGCCTCAGGACCGCTGACGTAAACATTAAGGAGGAACCCGCGCAGCCCAATCCTGCCATTCAGGAAGCGGTCGCTTGGCTGCGCGGTCGGGGGGACCTCTTCCTTCATCCGGAGTTCGAAGTACGGGATGTCCAGATTACTATTAACATGGACGCGCTTCGGCATCCTTACCGCTTCGCCCTCGACCTCGCCGCTTGTCCCGCGCTGGCGGCTGGGCGCGTCCGCGTCATGGGCTCCGGCCACAGCTATGACATTGTACCAGCGGCATCGAGCAAACTTATGGTCGTGGAGGCCATGAAGGCTACCATTAAGCCGGGGAGCGAGATTCTCTGCTTTGGCGACAGCGGATCAAGAACCGGCAATGATCACGCCTTCTTGGCACATCCGTTCGGAATTAGCGTCGGCGATGTCTGCGCTGCACCAGACGGATGCTGGTCACTGTTCGGAGCCAACCCGACCGGCCCAGAAGCCCTTCTCAAGGTACTTCGGGCTCTAGTACCATCTACCGATGGGCGGATTCGCCTTGATGTAGCATCGCTCGCAATCGACAGCCTCTGATAAACTGGGGAGGGGTGAACATGCATGCTTCAAACCGCTTCCACGACTGGCATGTCGATGTAGTAGGTACGGGCTTCACGGTCCTGGACCGTGTATATGCAGACGGGGACCTGACCGACGAGGCGCTTGGCGGCTCGTGCGGAAACGTGCTGGTCTCGCTGGCTATGCTCGAGCGCAACGTCGCTCCCGTGCTTGCGCTCGGGGACGACGACGAAGGCGAGAAGCTCGTTGACGAGTTCAGCCAAGCCGGGGCGGTCGTAAGATACATTCATCGACGACCGGATCTCCGCTCGCCGGTGCTCGCGCAGGAACTCGATACGGTGTCGGGACAGCACGGCTTCAGCTTCATCTGCCCCGAGACCAAGGAAGAATTTCCTCGCTATCATCCCATCGGGAAGGAGGAGTTGGCATCAGCGCTCCCAGTGCTGAACAGCTGCAGCGTCCTTTACGTTGACCGCCTGTCCGATAGTATCTTGGAGGCCATGAGGATGGCGAACTCCGCTGGAGCCATTATCTTCTTCGAGCCGTCTAAAATTGAGGAAGACTACCTCTTCACCCAAGCACTCCACATGTGCTCGATCCTTAAGTACTCGGAGGACCGACTCGGCCACCGCCTCTCGGAGCTGCGTACCGAGTGCGTGCGGATCGTTACCTATGGTGCCGCTGGCCTTGAGGTTCGTGGTGCAGACGATACGGTCTGGTGCAAAGCGGTTGATGCGCCGAGCGTCCTAGACACCTGCGGATCGGGAGACATGGTCAGCGTCGGAATCATCGACTGGATGCTGACCAACCAGTTCGAGTGCACGGAGTTGAAGGTGGCGGATCTGCTGGACGGCGTGGTTGCAGGCCAGCGGCTTGCAGCGGAGAACTGTGCCTATGCTGGCGCTCGCGGGCTCTTCAAGCACCGAGGAGCGGACTATGTTCGCAAGGTTTTGCGAGAAGGAGGCGGAGCCTCCTACTCGGCAGCAACGAGGTAAGCCTCGCCGGTCTCTGCGCGCAGTTGGGTGCGGAGTTCCATCAGCAGTACGCCAAGCATATTGCGGCCCACCCCATTAACCTCGCCCCATAGACGGTTGACCTCGTTGTCCACCGTCGCACTTTCCACGAGTCTGGCATCGCCGGTCGACAGAAGCAACTCGCACAGATCCTTGTGCTGGGTGAATTTGGCGCGCAGCACTGCTCTCATCCGATCGAATTTCGTCGTCGACCAGCCCGGAGCTACGTCCCAGTAGTACAGGCCGTGCGCCGCCATGGCGAGCAGCGCCGGTGACGGAGCATCCATGAGCCACTTCCTGACCGCCGGCTTGCGCGCTTTGCCCGCCTGGTAGGCATGCTCGCTAGTCGCAAAAACTTCGCCCTCGAACGTTATATCGCGCCGATAAAGGTTGCTAAACGCGCCGTAGGGCTTCTCGCTCGCCCGATAGAAGCGGATCTCGCTCATTGAGAGCTCCTTGCAAATTTAATCGGCCAAGTGCATGCTAATTTGCATGAAACCAACAAGCAAGCAGTTAAGCGACCTCCAGGCGAGGATCGCCGAGGCTAAGGTCCAAAAGGGGCTGTCGTGGGCGCAAATCGGGCGAATCGCGAACGTCCACCCGAGCCAAGTCGGCCGGATTTGCTCCGGCCGGTTCAAGACGTTTAGCCATAACGTGGTGCAAGTTTGCGAGGCGCTCGGGGTGAGCGTGCCCCACCTCGAGCCTGATACAGAGGGTGTGGTGCCCGAGTGGGCGGTAGCTCAGTCAAGCATGCGCCGAATCTGGGATGAAACGCCGGAGGGCGCCAAAGCAATTGCGAAGCTGCTGAATGCGATCGCGGACCTACAGCATGCACGCGAGGGCGAGCCGCCCAAAAGCACCTAGTGCCCCCTCAGCTCAGACCTGAGAAGGCACTGTCTTGGCGCGGACGGCGGCGTCTTGGGCTTCGGTCTGGCCAGCGGGCGAGGGGCCGGGCGCTGCGTGCGCGAGCCAGTACTCCCGGTGATGGTCGGTAAAGAACATTCGTATGGATTCGCCGTTCACACGGCTAACGACTTCGGCTATGCATCCCGTCAACTCCACCGTTTCGCCACCGACCTGGAAGCATACGGTCCGGCGTGGGCAGGTGGCGCGCAATGCGGCCGTGACATCGGCCCTGGTGAAGAGCCGGGCCGCCGGATGGTGGTGGGTGAGCGCGAGGATGAGGAGGTTGCCGGCGTGGCGCGGGCCGCCGAGTGCGACTGGGTCGGGGTGGTGGGCCTGGACGACACCCTGGCGGTTCACCTCATCGGCGGTGTAGCTCCCGGCCGGCGAGAGGGCCTCCGGCTGCTCCGAGGCGAGCGCGATCTGGCAATTCCAGAAGTACTGGTCGGCCTTAAGGCTACGGATGTGCTGCTTCTCGTCGGGGAAGATGGTTCGTTCCTTGCGCGGGCTCCGGCCGACGGGGGCGCCGTCGCCGCCGGCGAGTGGCTGCGGGGAAGGCTTGTGTCCCCGCACGCCACCTCTCCCGTCACTGTGGTGAGTGATCCTGCCCTGGGGCTGTTCGTCGTGCGCGATCTCTCCCTCCTGCTGGCGTAGCGGGCGTCGCGCCTCCTCGATCTCGGATTCGAGAGCCTCCGCCAAGCTGGCGGCGAGGTGCTTCTGCGCGCCGGGCCGGAAGACGAGGTCGATGATTGCACGGAAAAATCGCCGCTTAAGTTCTTCCGGGCTGCCAACGCGTAGCCACAGCGAGCCGCTTTCGGCGTGGGCCACGGAATCGACGGGTACAGTGTACTTGCGTCGGGAGAGTCGATAGCGCGCGGTCAGTGAGGCGGCCGCCCTGATCTGCGCTACAGCCCTGAGATTAGAGTGCCACCGGCTGTTCAGCAGGCCGGGGTCAACGTCGAGCTGGGCCAAGCGCTTCTGCAGCTCGCGGGCCATGCGAGGGGAACGCAATGCCTCCAGGATTTGGCCGACCCACTCGGGAACCGGGATCTCGTCCTCGAAACCGACGTCAAGGGGAGCGCCGGCCGCTTGGCGTAGCGAGCGCATCTCCACGCCGCGCAGGATCCCGGCGATGGAGGTGGCTACGCCGGGGGCATGGTCGATGGCCAAGCGCAGGTCGGGACGCGGACGCATGTCGCGCAGGACACCCGCGAGCGCGGGGAAGTCGTCGATGAAGCAGCGGTAGGCCGGATCGGTCGCCTGGGCCCGGCTGATGAGCTGGATGCCGTTCGGCCCGTCGACAGGCAGACAGGGGATGCCGATGTCCTTGTTCCACCACGCGCGCGAGCCTGAGCGGTGAGCGAAGATGCGGATAATCTGCCCAAGATGGAGTTCTAAAGTGGCACTCGGCTGCTCAGACAGCCAGCGGAAGAAGGAGCGCGACGACTCCACGGTGGGCTCGCCACCGATGACCCCCACTTGCGCGTATAGGGCGCGTGTGGCCTCAGGCAGGGACGCCGTCGGAATCTCCAGGCGCCATTCGCCCCAGATGTTGCTACTGCCGAAAGCCAGACGCGACGGCGATTGATGGCCATCGCCGAAGGGGATGAACGGGATGTCCGCCACGCCCGGGTCGGCTACGCTTTCGCGCCGCGCAGCATGTAGAAGCGCCTGGAGGCGCGGGGTGCACGCCTTCGAATTCGTCGGGTCCGCCCGCAGTGTGGCGACGAGCATAGCATGCCTGGGGTGTCGGGCCGGCGGGAAGGCGGCATCAAGCGCGGTCTCCGCCCGCTGCATTAGGTAGCGTGGCAGCAGGCGGAGTGGCTGGATTTCCGCGGTGTAGCGCACCATGTCAGCCGGACTGCGCAGCAGGCCGTCGTGGCCGAGCGCCTTGGCCTCGCTGACCAGAGGCTTCAGCAGGTCGGCCGGAATGGCGGCCAAGTCGGTCTCGAACACCGCGAAAGCGGTCCTCTCCTGCGGCGCCAGCGGCCGGTCCTTAGGGAACGCGCTGAGCCGCTCCCGCAACATGGACAGGAGCTCGCCGGGCGACGGCTTGCGCCGTAGGGCTAGACGTACGCCGCGGCTGGCGAGGCGGCGTTCCAGACTGAGCACGGCCTTATCGGGACGGGCAATGCTGTTGCCCATCGCCCGGTCCAGCGCCGCCGTCTCCGGAGCGCAGAGTTGGCTAATGGGGCGCAGGTTCCCGTCGGCATCCGGCCAAAGGGCGAGGCTGGCAAGCCCGCTCCAAACCGACCGCAGGACGGCCGCCGGGTGGCGAGAGAGCCAAGTGAAGAACATCCTGCGGTCAGTGTCGGGGGCGCGTGCCAGTAAGCCGTCACCGATGAGCTGGTCGAACCCAAAGACGGCCATCTCCCAGTTCTTCCTTTTGAGAAGCCGGTGCCGCGCCAGGGTCGGATGGAGGATCGGCGGGATGTCGATTCCTTCAGTACCTCGAGGAAGGGCCACTCCCTTCCGCAGCCGCTCGAACGGCGTTGGGACGCCTTCGGTGTCCGGCAGGTAGATACCTGTCGCCGAGGGCGGCGTCACGCCGGATCGGTCGAACATCTGGAGCAGCGCGTCCAGATGGAGCGCGGCGAGAGCCGGGTTACCCTGTGGGGCGGTCCGGACTGCTTCTTCCGGCCAGGGTACACCGCGTTGCGCCTTCGGCCTGAGACGGTCGAGGACGTCCTCCTCGGTGAAGGCGATGCAGGTTCCGCCAGGCATCTCCGCGAGCGCCGCCACGATCGGGCCGGGCACGGCCGGGTGGAGCACCGCCATGCCGGGCGGGCAAAGCACAGCGAGCGTTCGCGAGATGCGGTTCCGATTCCAGACGTGGTGCGGAACCGCCAGCGGCCCGCCGCGCCAACGCGTCTTCCGCCCGCCACCCGACATCGCCGGCAGCACCAGCCGCTCAAGCATTCCGGCGAGGAGAGCGCGCAGGCGTTCGGCCGTCGGTTCGGTCGGCTCACACAGGAGCCGTAGGGCGCGGGCGCCGTGACGCGGGATCAGAACCTTCTCCAACGCCAGCGCGAACACGCGGTCGCAGGAGGCAAGCAGCCGGCCGTTCCACTCCTTGTCCTGGTCGGAGGGCGCGTGCCGGTCGAGCTCTGAAATGAACGGCGCCGAGTAGTGCACCCCTATGCCGGTGTGCGTGCCGGCGCCGTATGTCGGATAGGAGATGGGATATCGCAGCATGCCTTCGGCTGGCACGGGGCGACGTGAAGAGTCGAGCCGCCACGAAGCCTCGACGAGTATGGGGCGGCGCCTGCGCTGACGCTTGCCGACTGCTGGCTCTGGTCGCAGGTAGAAGTTGGGAGTGGCTTCCTCTTCCTCGACGGTCGCCTCGAGTGGCATCATCGCCACCTGCTCTACGAGATCCTGGACCCCGAGTGCGCGGGCCGCATCTCCGCTAACCCGGCAGGAGCGGGTGAATACGGTGAGACCGGCCATGGCTGTTGGCTTGGCGCACCGGAACGAGTACGTCACGTTCCCGAGTCGGTAGTGATGGAGTTCGAACCGGTAGCGCTCCCGCACGCCGGGGCGGATGCCGGCGATCAGGCGCGAAGGAATGCCGTGGGCCGCCGTGCGGAAGACCTCCTCGATGAAAGCGTCGTCGCGGGCCGCCAACTGGCGGCGCTCCCCAACCGGAACGACGATAGTCGTGCGGCGGTAGCGCACCTCGATCCGGGTTCCGACCAACGGCGCATCGGGGTCGTCGACGGGCTTCTCGTTCGTCGAAGGGTATGGGGGCGCATTGCGACCGTTTCCCCAGAGCGTCTGCCGAACGCGCTTCCCTTCCGAGCGGATGAGCAGTTCATCCCCAATGGAGAAGCATGCCTTCAGGCCGTGGTTCTTGATGCCGAGGCTGCGGCGCTTGGCGCGGACCTGATCGCCGGCGCCGAGGAACCAAGTAAGGCGCTCCCAGCCCTCCGCATCGACTGGCCGGCCGTTCCCCTGGCAGACGAGAGCGTCGGGGCCAAATTGGATGACGGTCTCCGTCGCACCTGCATCGAAATCGTTCTGCCCCATCTCGGGAATCAGGTCGTCCGGCCTGAGGCCGGCTATATACTGCCAGTTGCGCGGGACGTCGTCCGAGCGGGCCGTCATCCTCTCGCCTGTGTACGGATACTGAGCCTCGCCGAGCATGCTGCCGTCCTGCGGGTGAGGTAGTGACGATAAAATCTACTAAAGGTACTATTTCAATGAGGGGGGGAGTCAATGGTCGCGTATCTGGGTGCCGCGTTACCCATGGTTGTGAGTGGCGGAGGCGAGTCAGGCTATTAGTGATGCGCGCCAGACCGCCACTTACGTAAGTAGAACGTCAGTATCCGTCTGGTTCGGCTTACAAATGGTGTGATTCAGGAGGATGGTGTCGCTTGTACGTTGGCAGATCCGAGGCGCCCTGCAGACTTATTGAGCTGCAGATATAACATTCCGTCTGGTGCGCACCACTAGGGAACGGCAGGGAACTACGCGCTCAGAATGGTGGTTGAGGACCGGCAATTCTGCTTTGACGCCACGCTCCACCGGCGCGGGGTCAATCACCTCATTTCTGGCAGGCGGCAGTCGCTAGCCGCTTACCAGTAGCCGGGCTGCATCTCAATTAAAGGCCAAAATTCCGGATTTGTCTCGTTTACCGCCAGCATCTAGTATACTTTATAGGCTAAGTTCGAACTGATGGTCGTCCGTTTAGTGCCATCTATGCCCGAAACCGACATTCACACGCGTCGGTGGCGGTGCCAATGCCGGCCCGTGACGCTCTGCCCTTCGAGCAGTTGACCAAAGGCCTAGTCGCGACCTGTGGCAAGGCGGTTCCCGGCAGCGTAGGATCGCCATGCAGATTGGCTGCCCCTGAAACGACAGGTTGAACAGTGTCGACTGATCCCGCAGGGGCATCCATGGACCGGCCGGCGGTTCCGGCCGAGGCCGAACGCGAACGGCACCCCTCGCTTTTCGAGGCTGTCTGCAACGGCATGGCCGTGGCCGTCGTCCTGCTGGACGATCACCGGCGGTGCACCTACGTCAACGCGGCCGCCGAGGGTCTGCTCGGCCGCCGTCTCGCCGAAGTGCGGGGATGCCCGGCCGGTGACATGCTGTACCGCGCGCGGCCGGACGGCAGCCACCACCCTCTGGCGGACTGGACCGGCGACGGCGGGAGCGGCGAGGCGTTCGTCCGCAGGGGAGTCCGCTTCCATCCCGTCGCCTACACGGTCCGTCCGATCCGCGATGCGGGCATCGTCGCCGGCAGCATCGTCGAACTGCACGACATCGCCGAGCGCAGGCGCTCGGAGAACCTGCTGGTCGCCCAGAAGAAGGCCCTTGAGCGGGCCGCGGGCGGAGCGTCGCTCAACGATGTGCTCAACCTCCTGGTGCAGGCGGCTGCGGAGCATCTGGGCGGCCGGGCGGCCATCTTCATCGCCGATGAGGCAGGTGCGCGCTTGCGCGTCGGCGCGTCGGCCGGCATGGCGGAGGCCTTCTTGCAGGCCGTCGATGGACTCGAAATCGGCCCGGATTCGCCCGCCTGCGGCACGGCCGCCCACATCGGTGAGCGGGTCATCGTGCGCGACGTGGCGCAGGATCCGCTCTGGGCGCCGTATCTGGCCGTGGCGCAGGAGCACGGGATCCGCGCCTGCTGGTCGACGGTGATCCGCTCCTTCAGCCGCAAGGTGCTGGGAACCTTCGCCGTGTACCATTGCAGTCCGGCCGCCCCCCTGCCGGACGACCTCGAAGCGATCGACCTGCTTGCCCACACCGCCGCCATCCTCATCGAGCGGCACAGGACCGAGAAGGAGCGGCAGGCGAGCGAGGCGCTTCTCTCCGCCGTCCTCGATTACCTGCCCGTCGGCGTGGCCGTCTATGATCCGCAGGGCCGCGTCACGCGGATCAACCGGATGATGCGGCGTTTTACCAGCAACGTCCTGCCTTCGGCCGACGGCGATGCCGCCCGACGCTGGCGCGCCACCAAGCCGGACGGAACGCCCGTCGAGCGGCATGAGTTTGCCGGCGCCCGTGCCTTGCGGGGCGACACCGTGGTGCCGGGGATCGACTTCCAGTATCGCCAGGATGACGGGAACGACGTCTGGACGCGCGTTTCAGCCGCTCCGCTGCGGGACGACGGCGGGCGGATCACCGGCGCCGTCGCCGCGGTTATCGATATCGACGCCGAGAAGCGCGCCGAGCGGGACTTGACGGTGGCCCTGGCCGAAGCCCGCCAGAACGAACTGGTGGCTCGCGAGATGAGCCACCGCATCATGAACAGCTTCCAACTGCTTCAGGGGCTCCTGTCCGCGCAGACGCGATCGATCACCGATCCAGGCGCCCGGCAGGTGGTCGAGCAGGCCTTCGGCCGGGTGCAGGCGATGGCGGTGGTGCACCGCCGGCTTTTCGAAGCCACGCGCCGCGATCTCACCACCCTGGACGTGGCGGAGTATCTGCGCGGGCTCGTCGTGGCGCTGGCGGACGCGTTCACAGATCGCGACCATTGCGTGCTTGATGTCGAGGTGCCGGTCACGGTCCGGATGGAGGCCGGGCGCGCCTCGTCGCTGGGGCTCATCACCACCGAACTGACGCTCAACGCGCTGAAGCACGCGTTCCACGGCGTCGATCGGGGGCGGCTGGCGATGCGGTTCGACGTGGTCGAGCAGGGCTGCCGGCTGACCGTTGCCGACAACGGCGTCGGCCTGCCCAAGGATCTGGACCCGAAGGCGTCGTCCGGCATGGGAATGCGGCTGGTGCACGGCCTCGTGCGGCAACTGAACGGAACGCTGGCGATCGAGCATGCTCAGCCCGGAACCCGGTTCGTCGTGACCTTTCCGGCCTGATCGGAAACGGCGGAACAGGGGACGGGCGGCGATGTTAGCAGGGGGTTCGATGCATCATCGCCGGGAAGCGCATGTCTCATCAGGAGCAGGGCGGCAGCGGGGCGGCGTCTTCGGGGCACGCGTCTCCGGGGCATAAGGACGTCGGCCGGATCCTTTCGGATCGCGTGCTGGACGCGTCCCCGCCGGTCGAACAGCTTCTGCACCAGCAGGCCGTGCTGGCCGACTTCGGGCGGCTGGCGCTGGTCGAGGACGACCTCGACCGGATCCTGAACGACGGTGCCCGCCTGTGCGCCGAGGCGACCGGCGTGGAGTACTGCAAGGTGCTCCGCCTGCTGCCGGGAGGGCAGGAATTCCTGGTCTGCGCGGGCTACGGCTGGGCGAGGGGCGTCGTCGGCAAGGTGCGTGCCCCGGCCACCGGCGAGAACCCCTGCGGACGCGCCCTTCATGAGGAGCGCCCCATCGTCGACGTCGACGTGCGCGCCAACCCGGCGTACCACCTGCCGCCGATCTACGACCAGTACCGCATCGTCTCGACCATCAACATGGTCGTCCTTACCGACTCCGGCCCCTTCGGCGTGCTGGAGATCGACACCGACGAGAAGCGCCGCTTCACCATCGCCGACGTGAATTTCATGACCGCCTTCGCCCACATGATGGGCGACGCCATCTCCCGCATCCGGCGCACTGGGGCCGATCGGGGGCCGGTGGGCATGGTGCTGGAGGCCTTCGCCGCCGCCGCACGTGGCAAGGCCATCTCCGTGTCCGTCCGCCTGAACTCCATGCGCGGCAAGAAAAACGAGATGGTGGCGGAGGTGGTGGTCGAGCCGGTGCTGAGCGAAACCGTGCTGGCCGAGCCGCGGCGCCTGCTGGAGCGCATCGGCGGGCATATCCGCCGGGAAGGCGACGCGCTGGTCGTGCGCATCCCCGTCCCGTGACGGCGCGGCGCGGCGGAAGGGGGACGCGCATGACGGACGGGTTCGCGTGGTGGCAGCAGGGGGTGATCTACCAGGTCTACCCGCGCTCGTTCCAGGACACGGACGGCGACGGGATCGGCGACCTGCGCGGAATCCTGGCGCGCCTCGACCACCTTGTGGACCTGGGCGTGGACGCCGTGTGGATCTCCCCCATCTTCCCGTCGCCCATGGCCGATTTCGGCTATGACGTGTCGGACTACACCGGCATCCACCCGGCGTTCGGCACGCTCGATGACTTCGACGCGCTGGTGGCGGCGGCGCACGGGCGGGGGCTGAAGGTCATCCTGGACTACGTGCCCAACCACACCTCCGACCAGCACCCGTGGTTCGTGGAGAGCCGGTCGTCCCGCGGTAACCCGCGGCGCGACTGGTACGTCTGGCGCGATCCGAAGCCGAACGGCGGGCCGCCTACCAACTGGCTGTCGGAATTCGGCGGCAGTGCCTGGGAATGGGACGCCGCCACCGGCCAGTACTACTACCACGCCTACCTCAAGGAGCAGCCGGACCTGAACTGGCGCAACCCGGCGGTGCGCGCCGCCCTGTTGGACGTGCTGCGCTTCTGGTTCGAGCGGGGCGTGGACGGCTTCCGCGTCGACGCCATCCACCAGTTGATCGAGGACGAGCACCTGCGCGACAACCCGCCGAACCCGGACTGGCGGCCGGGCATGCCGCCGTCGCGCAGCGTGTCGCGCATCCACACCATGGACCAGCCGGAGGTGCACGAGGCCATCGCCGCCATGCGCCGCGTCGCCGGGGAATACGGCCCCGACCGCCTGACGATCGGCGAGGCGTACCTGCCCATCGACCGGCTGATGGCCTACTACGGTGCCGATCTCACCGGCTTCCACCTGCCGTTCAACTTCCACCTGATCTCTTCGGCCTGGAACGCCGAATCCATCGCCGCGCTGATCGCCCGGTACGAGGCGGCCCTGCCGCCCGGCGGCTGGCCCAACTGGGTGCTGGGCAACCACGACCGTTCGCGCGTCGCCAGCCGGATCGGGCCGGCGCAGGCGCGCGTGGCGGCCATGCTGCTGCTCACCCTGCGCGGCACGCCGACGATCTACCAGGGCGAGGAGATCGGCATGGCCGACGTGCCGATCCCGCCGGATCTGGTGCAGGATCCGTGGGAGAAGAACGTGCCCGGACTGGGGCTGGGCCGCGACCCGGTGCGCACGCCCATGCCGTGGGACACCGGCCCCAACGCCGGCTTCACGGCGGGGCGGCCGTGGCTGCCGCTGGGCGCCGACCACTTGACCCGCAACGTCGCCGTCCAGGCGGCCGATCAGCGCTCCATGCTGGCGCTGCACAAGGCGCTGATCGCGCTGCGCCGGTCGGAGCCGGCGCTGGCGGTGGGCACCTACGCGTTGCTGGAGGCGACCGACGACGTGCTGGTGTACGAGCGCCGACACGCCGGCCGCAGCGTCCGGGTGGCGCTCAACCTGGGCAACCGCCCGCAGCCGGCGGCGGGCACGCCGGGCCTGGGGCGCATCCTGCTCTCCACGCACCTCGACCGCGCCGGGGAGGCGGTGGACGGTGCGGTCGTGCTGCGCCCCGACGAAGGGCTGGTGATCGGCGCATAAGGGCGCTTGGCCGCGCGGCCCGCCGACCGTATTTGATTCAGGAGAGCAGGCGGCATCCACGGGGGCGCGATGCGGGGGGAGCGTTTCATGCGGGTGCCGCTGACCACGGCGGAGACGGACGAGGCGCTTGCCTGGGTTCAGCGGATCGGCGAGACGGTCTGCCGCCTCGCCGGCGACGGGCACGACCCCGCTTCCAGCGCCGCAATCCCGCCACACTTGGTCCTGGCGCTCGACGTGCTGGCCGATGATCTGGACGCGATCCTGCACGGCCGCGCCCCGGACAGCCGGCGCGGCACGGTGGAGGAAGACGCGCAGCGCCTCGCCGCGCTGATCTGGGCCTGCCTGCGCGTGCACCTGGGGCCGGGGCAGTCGCTGCGTCCCCTCTACGCGGCCGTGCGCGTCATGCACGACCGCGCGCTGGCCGCAGGCGCGCCTGCGCCGGGAGTGCGCTGAGCGTTTGCCCCGGCACACCCCCTTCGATCAGCGCAATTTGCCGAAATGTCGGTGGGGTTCATGCCAACGCGCCTTGGACAGGCGGCGGGCTTCCCGCAATTCTGCGGCGGGATGCACGGATCGGTCAGGGGGGCCGGTCCGCCGTCCATGACCGTCCGGGAGAGCCATGGCCCTGCGCACCTTGCTCCTTGTCGATGAACACCCCAGCCTCGCCCGGTCGCTGTGCGACGCGCTGACGTCCTGGCGGATCGTCGTCACGACCGACCGCGAAAGTGCGCTGCGCGTCGTGCAGGTCCACAAGCCGCCGGTCGCCGTGGTGTCCTTCGCCCTGTCGCCGGAGGCGGAGGAGCCGCCGGGGGCGCCGGTGCTGCTGGCCGGGATCCTGGGCGAGGCGCCGGAGACCAAGGTGATCATGCTGGGCGGCGAGGACCGGGCGCAGGCCGTGCGCGCCATCATGCACGGGGCGCACGACGTCTACCGCCCGCGCGACAACGCGCAGGAACTTGCCCTGCTGATCGAGCGCGCCCACCACCGCCACGAGCTGGAAGCCGAGAGCCGCCGGGTGGCCGGCGAGGCCCCGGCCACCTTGCGCGCCGTGCGCGACGCGGCGGAGCGGCGCGCCGTGGCCGACGCGCTGGCGCGCGCCAACGGCAACCTGTCGGCCGCCGCACGCCTGCTGGAGGTCAGCCGGCCGACGCTCTACAACCTCATCCGCCAGCACGGCATCCGGGCGACGGATTCGTGAGGCGCTTACTCGCCGCCGCGGTTGGACGGGTTGCCGATCATCGACAGGAACTCCCGCCGGGTCGACGGGTCGGTGCGGAAGGCGCCCAGCATGCGGCTGGTCACCATGGTGACGCCCGGCTTGTGCACGCCGCGCGTGGTCATGCACTGGTGCGCCGCCTCGATCACCACGGCCACACCCTGGGGCTGGAGCACCTCGTCGATGGTGTTGGCGATCTGCGCGGTGAGCTTCTCCTGGATCTGCAGGCGCTTGGCGTAGACCTCGACCACGCGGGCCAGCTTGGAGATGCCCACCACGCGCCGGCGCGGCAGGTAGGCGACGTGCGCCCGGCCGATGATCGGGACGATGTGGTGCTCGCAGTAGGATTCCATGCGGATGTCGCGCAGCACGACCATCTCGTCGTAGCCGTCGACCTCCTCGAAGGTGCGCTGCAGAAGCTCGACCGGGTCGACCTCGTAGCCGGCGAAGAACTCCTCGTAGGAGCGCACGACGCGGTCGGGCGTGCCGACCAGGCCCTCGCGGTCGGGGTCGTCGCCGGCCCAGCGGATCAGCGTGCGCACCGCGGCTTCCGCCTCGGCGCGGGACGGCCGGCCGGTCTCGCGGGCAGCCTCGTGGGCGCCTTCGCGGGCGGCTTCACGGCCGGGGCCACGGACGACGTTGTCGGCGAGGGTGGTCTTGGAAACGGTCACGGAAACGGTCCTCTCGATGCCTGGGCGCAGCCGGTCCCCCGTTCCGGGTCGTCTGCCGGGTGAGCCTTGTACGGGGCGTGCCCCGGCGTGGATCACCACCCGCGGCGGACGGTCGCACCACCCCCGGAGGTAACGCAGGCGCGCCCGCTTTCAAGGCGCGTGCGTCGGTTTGGCTGCCCTCAGTTCAGCTGCATGGGCTGGTGCGGGCTGTCCAGGGAGAAGGCGGGGATGGCCACGTCGAAGGTCTCGCCCCGCTCGGTCTCCATCTGGTAGGCGCCGACCATGATGCCCGACGGGGCGGCCAGCGGCGTGCCGCTGGTGTATTCGTAGGCGCCGCCCGGTTCCAGGACCGGCTGCTCGCCCACCACGCCGGGGCCGCGCACCTCCTGCACGCGCCCGAAGCTGTCGGTGATCCGCCAGTAGCGGGTGCGCAGCTGTACGGTCTCGCTGCCCTCGTTCTCGATGCGCACGTGATAGGCCCAGACGAAGTGGTTCTCGGCCGGCACCGACTGGTCTTCCAGGTAGATGGGGTTGACGGTGACGCGGATGGCGCGCGTGATCTTGCTGTACATGCTCTGACCTCCCCGGCGCGGCGCGCACGGCTTATGGAATGAAGAATAGGGGTGCACGCACGGCGAAGTCCAGGGCACCCGGCCGCACCGGCGGGGGCACCCCGGGCGGAAATGCCACACCCGAGCGGGCGCGTGAGGGTGGGGAAGAAAGTTGCAGGGAGGGTGCTTGAACCCCTGCACCGGAGGTGATATATGCGACCGCGTTTGCCACTGGTATGAGCATAAGCCATGCCGCGTCTCCACGCCCTTCGTCTCCGACGACGTAGTTGCGCCCCGCTTTCCGCGGGGGCGGCCGTCATCGGGTCGCGTGCGGACGCCCAGGGGCTGAACCGGAACTGACCGGCCCCTCCCGGCGAAGGCGCGACCCGCACCTTCATACAGCACCGCCGGGAGACCCCAGCCGATGATCATCACCACCGAAGAGACGCAGCACGCCCCCATGATCGAGGCGCTGCTGGACACCGCGTTCGGCCCGGAGCGGCACACGAAGACCGCCTACCGGCTGCGAGAGGGCGTCGACCCGATCCCGGAGCTGTGCCTGGTGGCGCTCGACCACGACGAACACGGCAACGAGACGCTGGAAGGTACCATCCGGTACTGGCCGGTGGTGATCGGCAACGGCACGCCGGCGTTGCTGCTGGGTCCGATCGCCGTGTCGGAGCGCTGGCAGGGTGGCGGGCTTGGCAGCAAGCTGATCCGCATGACGCTGAACAAGGCGGCTATGGCCGGGCACCGGATCGTGCTGCTGGTGGGCGACGCGCCGTACTACGCGCGCTTCGGCTTCAGCCGGCAGCTGACGCTGGGCCTGCAGCTTCCCGGCCCGGTGGACCTCGACCGGTTTTTGGGGCTGGAACTGGTGCCGGGCGCCATGGACGGCGTCACGGGCATGGTGGGCCGCGGGCCCGTTTCGGACCGGGCGGCGGAGGTGCCCCTGCCGTCCCCTACTGACCGCCGGGCGGAGAGCCGCATTTGGCTCGCCCGGCCGGCTTGAATCCGGCGCGCGGTTCGCCTATAAACAGGGGCGTCGCGGGTGTAGCTCAATGGTAGAGCAGAAGCTTCCCAAGCTTACGACGAGGGTTCGATTCCCTTCACCCGCTCCAAGCTTTTCAAGCATTTAGCCTCACGCGCCATCCCTTGGCGCTTATCAAACGGAAATTCTACGGAGAAACCGCTGCCGTCCAGACGCAAACGCGTCCGAACGACTGCGCCAATTTCACCGCCTTTTTTCCTGAAGAGAGGTTGCCATGAAAGCTTGGAATGAGGATCGGAGCGATGTGCCCGGTGACTCGGCCACCGTGGCATCGGGGCAGCACCGCCGCTTCGTTGCGGGTGGCACACTGTTTGTTGAGAACCGCATTTCACCAGATGAGATCGCCGCGCTTGTGAAGCGGCTCCCGCACACACTGGACGCCTCTCAAATCGGGGCGCTGCGTGATGGGCTGAACCGAGTCGCGGCGGAATATAAGGCTGCGGTTCAGCGGGTCGCCGCGGGTCAAGTAACCAACCGCCCTTGGACCAAGGAGGACCAAGCGTCCCTGCGGCAGGCGGTGGAGCTCGCTGGTGCACTGCGTAAGACGTTGCATACCCTGTCCCCCGAAGCCGTCCGCATCCTTGATGGCGGAGCGCCGGGACTGTCCGGTTGGATGCCGCAGATTCGGGAGGCCGCGGAACACATTGAGGCGACGCTTAGCCGCGTTGCCGCCCACGCCCCGAAGCTTTCCCAGACACGCACCTCCGAGATCGCGCATGAGGTGGCCATCTCCAGACTTATCAATGTTTGGTGGAGGATCTTCGGCCGCGAGCCAACCCGATCAACCAACACAGACGGGTTCCTCTGGTTCGCCGAGTGCGTATCGGAGCTGTTGGGCATCAAAATCAGTCGCGGTCAGATCGAGAGCGTGATGCGGCGTTTGCAGCAAGAAGCTCTGGTGGAATGACCGGCCTTTTCGGCTCTCATTTGCCCATCACCTTGAGTTGAAGCTGGCTCGCGAACGGTGACAATCATCCCCATCGACAAACACTCGATGGAGAACTCCCATGAACCTTCATGAATCAGCCACCACCCCGAGGAAGGAACTGCTCACGCGCGAGGAATTCGAGCGTGAATTCGGCGGCCCGAAGAAGACAAAATTCTACCAGCTCCTCAACGACAACACATTGAGGGCGGTCAAGGTTGGCCGCCTGACCTTCATCCGCCGCTCCGACGCCGAGGCTTGGGCGGCCAGCCTTCCCACCTATTCCCAGACGCGGTGAGGAGAGGGCAGGCATATGGCTAAGAGCCCCAACGACACGGATCGCGTGTCCTTCACCATCGCGGAATTCTGTGCCCGTCATGGATTGTCGCGCAGCACCTATTACAACCTTCAACTCCGGGACCTTGGCCCCCAAACGTTCAAGATCGGGAGATTGGTCCGCATAACCAGGGATGCCGAACGCGCTTGGGTCACCAAGGTGGAAAGCGGCGATCTCGACCCCGAACCGCCGCGCCCCAGCAATCTTGAGCGGCGACGTGGTCGGCGACGCTCCAGGCGGAGGTAGACATGGGGGCTCGGCCCCGGCCCCTGTGGTGGTTGCGCAAGCAGCTCCTGCAGGGGCTTCCCCTGCCCAAGGACCGGTGGGTGGATCAGCAGTGCGACGGGGGCGAACTGCACGAATTTCATATCCGTGACCGCCGAGATGAGCGCCGCATCCTGTTGGCTTTGATCGACCAACACAACGCCAGTCGAGGAGAAAAGAACCGGGCCTTGCGGGTGGCACTGTGTCGGCCCCACCACCCTTGTCGAGATTGGGCCTGCTTTCTCTGCCGGCATCGGGCCTGGGAGGAGATGCGCGCCAAAGCAGTGTCCCTGTCAGCAGGCCTGAGGCCCCACTCCATCAGTTGGTTGACCATCATTGCTGGCGCTGCGGAATTCGGTATTCCGCAAGTCGAGGCACAGATCGAGGACACCAGCGCATCGCTGAACCAACTGCTAAATGGCTGGCCCAACGTCACGGTGATCGGGCGTTACGAGGTCGACTACTGGGGGCAAAATCAGCATATTCCCGACAAGAAGCGAAAAACCCTGGAGAGTTTTAATGTGCCCGTAGATGGCAGCGTCCCACTGCTCGTCCCGCATCTCCACGCGATCGTTTTCCACCCTGGCCGCCGTCGGGAGTTCATCCGCATTCCGATTGCCAAGAGGTTCCCTGGAGCCTACCGGGTGCTCCTTGGACCGCTTCGTCATTACAAATCCACTGAGGACAATTTAGATGCCCTGATCCGTTATCCCCTCAAATTCGAGCTGCCGGAATGGCACCGCCAAGATCCATCTGACAAGGCACTCCGTTATTTCTGTAGACTCATAGACACCCTGGGAGGCTTGAACGGCAAGCTCTGCTACGAGTTCCCCATTCGCTCACACTCATGAGATTGGAGTTATATTGGTTATTAGGATAGGGACATAAACTAACCAACATCCACGCAGCGTTGGTGACATGGATGGACGGGGATGGGCCACAGGATATAATGGGCAACACCCCTTGCCTCCCCGCCTCCGCATCACGCAACGTCGGAAGCAGCTTTATGCGATCTGGAAGCGCGAGGCGCGACACCCATCGTTCATTGGACAGGAGGAGGAGGCGCAAACTTTGACCGTGGTTCCGCGCATCGTCATCAGATCGCTATGGCCGACCAGCCAGTTGCCTTGTTGCGCGTTCCGACGCCCCTTCTCTTCTCGAGCCGTGTTGCAGCGCTCAGTCCAACCCAACCCGTCATAAATTTCGACAGCTTCGGCCCTCGGGTGTCCGCCGCAGGTCTCATAGCTCCGCTTTTGCGTATCCGTTGGCGCCGCATCGGCCCACCGGCTGTTGAGCTGGCGCCTCTTGCGCGATCTGGGGGAGCGGCCCACTGGCATGCACTCGCTCAGCCCGGCGTCCCGAAGGCCGTAGGAATAAACGATCGGTGCGCCCGGCACCGCTGGTGGGGGAAGAGCGCCGAAGGCTTTGTCCGCAAGGAGCGCCCCGTGATGCGAGGCGACCAGCCCCACGAGGGTTAGGTCGGGATCCCGAATGCCAGGAATTTTGTCGTAGTCTGCATCACCGGGCACCAGCACGTACTCCTCGTCAGGAAAAAACACCGGGTGTGTGTAGGCAGAGCCCCACTGACCAGAAGCCGGATAGCGCCTACCGGGTGCGTCCTTGACGCGAACATAGGTTGCCAAGCCCCCGCTGTTGGCATTGTTGCCGGTACAAGCGACCACCCATCCCCAGGAGAAATAGCGGCAACTTCCTTTAGCAACGGTGTCCGTGGTGAACTCGCTCCACAATCCGCTCAGCGCTGGCGCCGTGAACGTGGCGGGCCCAACGACAGGGTAGCCCTCATCCTTGAATTGCTGCTTGACCAAGTTCAGCCCGTACCAGTGGTCGTGGTGCCCATGAGAAAGCACGACGAGAGGGGCGCGGCACAGGCAAGGGCGGAAGTGGCGGAGGTTCTCGCTCTTCATGCCGTGCGGGACGAAGGGTAGATGATGCTTGCGAAGATAATTCAGGTTCCATGGCGCCGAATGCATGTAGGACGTCGTCGGCAAACCGAAATCAAGGTAGACAATGGGTTGTAGCGCCGCGTCATAGACGGCGGCACAGGCCCCTTGCCCGACATTGATGATGCCGACATAGCGCGTCATAGCAGGGGTCAGGCTTCCTGGGATGTAGCTCTCCAGCGTAAACCTCGAAACGATTTCATCATCAATCCAGGACGCGCCGTCATATTCATCCGGGGCTGTCGACAGGATTTTCGGCTTTCCCCGCGCGAGCCCGCCGCCCTCGCGGGGGCCATCTTTGGGAGGAGGGGAAGCAGGCTCATCTCCCTCTCCCCGTGATCCATGCAGGGTGAACAGGCTGTCCAGAGCACGGCGCAATGGCCCCCTCAGCATCCGCCCCCGTGCTAAGGCTGCCGTCGCGGGCTCCTCGTCCAATGGGTTGTCCATGGGCCAAAGGGTGAGAGTAGCATCGCCCTCCGGTGCCTCGGACAGGACCATGCTGTACCAACGGTCTACAGCGAACCGTCCGCGGACGTCGCTGCCCAAATCTTCGCCCAGCGGCGGCAACGTGCCACGGATAATGAGGTTCTTGCGCGGAGCCTCTGTCAGGTAATCCCGCTGAACTTGCCGGGCGACTTGGTCCGTGAACTTGGACATCCTAAGCTGTCGCACATAGTCAGCGACCTCGGCCCGCGGCACGGCATCAAAGGTAAGCTCCAGTCCGCCGCTTCCCGGTTCGGCTGAAAGAGCGTAGGCAAAATACATTTGCCCTCGCTGCCAATCACTACGCTTCAACCCCACCCTCCCTGATCGACTATCCCAGCCCGCATCGGCCTAAAAGTGGGCCAGGAATACCACACCTTCCATCAGGCAGGAACATGAAGCAAAAGCGACACAACCGGAAAGACGTCATGGAGCGCTTCCACCCTCGTGCGCCATGACCGCACGGGACGACTAGCCGGGCAGTCGGCTACGGACTCGCCTAGTAGGCGTTATTTTCAATTGATTTTTCCCTCTTTAATTGCTAACATGGGTATGAAGCGCCATGGCTTAGCGTTGCCACTGCTTCCAGTGGCAAGTCACATCCGGCGGCCACGCCCATTCCCTTGCGGGCCTCTCGCCTACCGCTCCCTGACGGCGCTTCCCCATCCATCCTGCCCGCGCCTACCGCAGCCCAGAGCCCGCAGCTCGGGCCGGCGTGACGCTGGCCATCATCCATTCCTTTGAGGGCATCGACCGATGACAGATGCGAACGGAAACGCCCCTGACAGGGCGTCCGCCGCCACGCCGACCGTGTGGGTGGTCAATGGCGTCCTGAACGTGACCGACAGCGACTTGCCAACAGCGCTGCGCATGCTGGCGGACCATGCCGAGTTTCGCCATCCCGGGCTGCGCGCTCCGACACTATCCGGGATCATCCTGCACGGTCGCTTACGGCTGGCTTGGCATGTGGGCACGCCGACGGCGCGCGAGCTGGGGTGGCTGGACAGTCCAGCACATCAGGACACGGGCTACCGCCTGCTCACGCTGACGGTGACTCCCGTAGACCGTCCTGAACCGCCCCCACCCGCCCTGGACACGGAGGGGCGGCAATGAGCCAGGACGCACCGGCACCGTTCCAACAGGGCGCGTTGGACGCGCTCTGCGCCTTCTACGCCATCATCAACGCCACGCGCTTGGCAGCGCCTGCGGGCCGCGTCTTGAGCCAGCACGCCAGCCGTTCGCTGTTCCGCGCCATGGCCAAAGGCGCCCAGAAACGGCGCCTGTTGCTGGATATGCTCACCGATGGCGTGTCACCGGAGGAGCTGGAGCAGTTGCTCGGCGATGCGGCGCGTTGGCTGGCGCGGGCGCGGCTCACCCTCACATGGCATCGACCCTTCGCCGACCTGGAGGCTGTGCCCCTCGAGGACTGGCTGCGTTGCGTCGACCAGCATCTGGATCAGCCCTCCCGTTCCGTCATCGTCAGCATCGGGGGCGCGCTCGACCATTGGTCGGTGGTCCGCCGTGTTGGCAGCGTCAGCATCACGCTGGCCGACAGCACCGGGCGCCGGCAGCTCATGATCACGGCCTGCGAGGCGGGACTGGATCAGGAGGACGCCCGCTATCGGCTGCCCCCTTGCGCCCTGTTCCTCCTTGATCTCGCCGTCACCGACAACTGATCGGCAATCTTGCGGAGTTTCTCACAATGGACACGCACACGCACCCTGATGCCGGCCGAAATGCGGACGCCACGCAGCCCTGGGCCTTCCTGCTTCACGACCTACAGCAGCCGCTCCAAGCTGCCCGCCTCTTTGCGGATCTCCTGCGCGGCGCCCAGCCTCCGGACCGGCCGGATCTTGTCCAAGCGCTGCGAGGGGCGCTGACGATCCTGGAGTCCATGGTGGGCGGTGCCGTGGAAGCGGCGGCCTGCCGTCCAACCTCCCTGGCGCCCGTCAATCTGACATCAGTGCTGACGGGCTTGGCCGAACAATGCGCGCCCGTGGCGGCGGCCCACGGCCGGACGCTGCGGATCGTGGCCTCCTCGGTGACGGTGATGAGCGAACCCCGGCGGCTGGAACGCATTCTGCGCAACCTCATCATCAATGCCCTGATCCATGCCCGTGGCGGCCCCGTTCTGGTGGGCGCGCGCCGCCAAGGCGATTCCCTTCGTGTCGACGTGATCGACACCGGTCCTGGAATACCGCGTGACCAGCTTCATGCGCTGTTCCAAGTAGGCAGCCGCTTCGGCCTCGCGTCGGGAACAGGGCTGGGCTTGGCCTCCGCCTACTGGCTCTCCCAGTCGTTGGGACACAGGGTGCAGGTCTCCTCGGACATAGGACGTGGAACCCGGTTCTCCCTAGAGGTCAGGGTAGCTCCCTCTTCTTTGTAGGATACGACCCTGACCTGCCTTCACGGACGACCCGCAGTCGAAAGTGCTCCGGGTATAGATCACTCAGGCGCCGGCAGTGGGGACAGCCCAAGTTCGACCAGAAACGCATTGTGCTTCGCCGTAGACTCCCGAATCTGCTTCTCGATTTTCACCAATTCCCTGTGCGTGGCCGCCAGATCAATCGCGGCCTCCACCTTGGCCGTGCTGACGTAACGCGAAATGTTCAGGTTGAAATTATTGGCCTCAATTTCGTCCATCCCCACGCGTCTGGCGTATCGCTCGACGATCTTTGGACGCTGCTGGTAGGTGTCGATGATCTTTGCGATGTGTTCGTCCGAAAGGGAGTTCTGCCGCTTACCCTTCTCGAAATGCTCGGATGCGTTGATGAACAGCACATCATCGGGCTTCTTGCATTTTTTCAGCACGAGGATGCAGACCGGGATGCCGGTCGAATAGAACAGGTTGGCTGGCAGGCCGATGATGGTATCGATGTGCCCGTCCTTGAGAAGCTTCGTGCGGATACGCTCCTCCACGCCGCCTCGGAACAGCACGCCGTGCGGCAGGATGATCGCCATCACGCCCTGATCGTTTAGGTAGTGGAACCCGTGGAGCAGGAAGGCGAAGTCTGCGGCTGACTTTGGAGCCAGTCCGTAGTTTTTGAACCGCACGTCCTCGCCCAGCGCCTCGGTCGGGTCCCAGCGGTAGCTGAACGGTGGATTGGCGACCACCGCGTCAAACTTCGGCATCTTCGCGGGGTTCATCTCGCGGAGCATGTCCCAGTCGTTGAGCAGCGAATCGCCGTGGTAAATCTCGAACTCCGTGTCCTTCACCCCGTGCAGCAGCATGTTCATGCGCGCGAGGTTGTAGGTGGTGATGTTCGACTCTTGGCCGTATATCCTGCCGATCGCGCCGCCCGCCTCCGTGACGCGGTGGCGGACATTGAGCAGCAGCGAGCCGGAACCGCAGGCGAAGTCAAAGACGCTCTCCAGCCGCTTCCGCGGGCCCGTCGCCGGTTCCTGGCCGTCGAGGGTGACAATGGCCGAGAGGATGTCGCTGATCCGCTGCGGCGTGTAGAACTCGCCCGCCTTTTTGCCCGACCCCGCGGCGAACTGGTCGAGCAGGTATTCGTAGGCGTCGCCGAGGGTGTCGGTATCGGTGGAGAACTCCGCCAGTCCCCGCGCGATCTCGCTGACGATCGAGCAAAGTTTCGCGTTGCGGGCCTCGTAGTTCCGCCCGAGCTTGTCCGATGCAAGGTTGATCTCCGAGAACAGCCCTTGAAACGCGCTCTCGAACGACTCGTCCTCAATGTACTTGAACCCCGCCTGCAGGGTGTCGAGGAGTTCCGGGCGCTGCTTGCGGGCGAGATGGGCGATGTTCGTCCAGAGGTGCTCGGGCTTGATGACGTAGTGCGCCTTGCGCCGCATCTGCTTTTCGAACGCGGCGATGTCGTCCGGGTTGTTCGCGTACCACACCGACAGTGGCGACCGTCCGCCATTGCCGATGGCGCTCGGGTCCGGGTAGTCCCTGCCAAGCTCGCGCTTAGCCGCCGTTTCGTAGTTGTCCGAGAGGTAGCGCAGAAACAGGAACGCCAGCATGTAGTCGCGGAAGTCGTCCGCGTTCATCGCCCCGCGCAACTGGTCAGCGATGTTCCAGAGGGTCTTGCCGAGTTGTTTCTGTTCGCGTTCGGCCATGGTCGTTTACTCCGGCACTGAATCGGATTGGGAAGAGGCGTTGGCACTCGCTAGCCGGGAGGAAGGCGCAGCCACCGCTACGGGCGGTTCATCAACGACGAGCGTCGGAAACCGTCCCGGATTGAAGAGGAAACGCTCGGTGAAGTCTCTCAGCATTTTCTTGAAATGCTGCTTGTTCTCGTCGAGCATCTCTTGCGGCTCGTAGAGCGAGTACTTCCCATGACTCAGGAGATTTAACAATCGGTTGTGGAGGACGCCATCCAGATCATCTTCGTCGCGCTTAATGCAATCTGTGAACTTGTCATAGCCGAGAAAGCTGGCGGTCTTTTCCGCGATCACCCGCAGCATGTTGAAGTGATACGTGTAGATTTGACCGCTACGCGCGGCCTCGTGCAGTTCAATCAGACAGGCTACGTGGTGGAAGAATGGCGTATCGCCGGTATCGGTGAGGCTATAGGTGCCTGTCGCCGAAATCCGCCCGAGAAAAAAGAAGCGTTTCCCCCTCACCCGCGACAGCTCGTTGTAAAGCACGTTGAAAAAAAGCGGGTGATGGGTCGAAATAACCGTCTTCAGGTGGGGTGCATCGTCCTTGAGCATGGTCGCAAGATGTGCGGCGACTGCAACCGCATTCTGCTCGTCCAGAGACGAGATTGGGTCATCGATGTAGATATACTTTACCCAGTTGTACGCCTCGGCCCCGTCCAGCACCAATCGCACGATCGCGAGGAAGAAGCACCAGATGAAGATGTTCTCCTCGCCGCGCGAAACCTTGATGTCCTCCGCTGTCTCCAGCTTGTCGCCGTTCTGCACCTCGCGGGAGAAGCTCACCTCCCATTCGGTGGTGTCGATGCGGAAGTCGAAGTCGGCGTAGCGGTCCAGCAGCGGGCGGATGCGGTTGTCCATCTCCAGCTCGCCTAGCCCGGCGAAGAAGCGGGAGTCCTTGTTGATCTTCAGCACCCGCTCGCGGTCGTTTGCCAGATCGTTGTCCCACTGGAACAGATCTTCGGTAAAAGCGTTGAAGTAGAGCGTGTCGCGCTGGTCGCCTTGCTTGCCGAGGTTCTTGAATTCGGTGGACAGCCGCGTTTTGCCCGTGCCGTTGTAGGCGTAGAGCAGAACGAACTTCTTCGTTTTAAGTTCCTCGCGCAGGTGCTGGGCGAGCGCGGTCAGGTCGGGAAACGACCTCGATACAGGGGCAGCCGGGGTGGTCGGAGCGGTGGACGTGGGCATGACTTACACCTCCTCCGGCGACGGGAAGAGCTGCTGCAGCAGGCCCTTCTTGTGGGCGCGCAGGCCGTCCAGCCTCCGCGATGCCGCAGTGATCAGGGCGTCCAGCGAGGAGAGACAAGCCGCGATGCGCTGCTGTTCGGCGAAAGGAATTAGAGGGATCGTCAGCTCCGCGAACGTTTCCAGCGTTAGGTGTTTGATACCGCCGCCTGTAAACAGCATCTCGAAGCGCTCAGTGCCCGCGATCGCTTCGAGGTACGAGACAAGCAGATGCGGAACGAATGGCACGTTGAATCGAACGCGGTGGATTGCCTTCTGGAACTTGATGTCCGGCATTCGCCCATCCCAGACCGCAGACCGTCCCGGCTCGCCGCCCTCGCAGACGACAACGTCGCCGGCCTTCAGTCCGAAGCGTTCGAGTTCGTCGTCATCGAAATACATTTGCGGCAATTTTGAAGTGTCAACCTCGTTCCATCTCACCGCGATGTTGTTCAGATACGGCAGGAGGCGGCCAGTGGTGTGTTTCCCGGCGCTCAACATCTTGCCGAGTTTGATGTCAGCAATCTTGCCGAGCGGAGTTGCTTCCCACTCCCCCGCGTCGCGGAACTCGGGGAAGCGCAGGCGGGGGCGGGATTCGCCTTCACGAGGGAAGAGCTGCTGCATCAGCCCTTTCTTGTGGGCACGCAACGCCTCCAGCTTCCGTCCCTCGACGGCGAGCAGCTCGTCCAACGACGCCAAACACTCCGCGATCTTCCGCTGCTCAGCGGGGGACGGAAGCGCGAGGTGAAGACGGGCAATATCCTCGTAGTAGATCCGAACACGAACGCCGCCGTTCCCACCTTCTGTTACGAAGTTCTCCCATGCGGCTGTTTGACGGAAGTGATCTAGATAAGCTGGATCAATGCCTAGGTCGGAGTCCTTCAGGCACTTGAAGACGACATAGTCAGGACTCACGAGGATGTCGTTGTCCCTCTTCCAGCGCGCAATCGAACCAATGTTGAGGCGCATCGGGTTGTAGGCAAACCAGTCTTTCCGAACGAGCTTGTACCGCGCGATATCTGACGCGATGAGCCTTTCTTGCATGGGAACGATGCCCTCGGTCTTTGTTACTCCCATCACCGAACCGACAGGAAGAGTCTCACCGTTACGGACTGTGCTTTCCGCCGTTACGTCTCTGAGCTGCAGCTTCTGGAGCGACTGCCCAACAAACTCCGGAAAGCGCAGCTTCGGCTTCAGCGTATTCTTGTTCTGGTCCTTCATCGCCACGCCTCACCCCTCGTACGCGCTGAGACCTGCGATGTCCCGCCCGGCGGCGCGCTTCTTCAGCAGGGGGACGAGATCGGCCATCAGGGCCAGTTCCTTTTCCGTGCGGGCGCGCCAGCCGAGGTCGAGCGGAGCGAGCAGGTCGTTGAGCCGCTCGGCATCGAAGATCATCGGCGGCTGAAGGATGCGATCGACGAACGCCTGCAAGGCGTCCGGAGGCAGGCCGTGCTTCACGGCCGTGGCCGCCACCTCCTGCCCGTCGCGCTCGGCCTTGAACCGCTGGTAGCCATCGCGGACGGCCTTCTCATCCAGTGGCTTGCCGGCCTCCAGCGAACGGACGTAGTCGGCGATGGCCTCGCGCTCGTCCATGAACTTGGCGTCCGACCCGATCAGGCCGATGAGCTGCTCGCGGCTCATCTTCGCCTTCTTCGGGTCCTGCCCGGTGAAACGGGCGATCAGGCCCATGATATAGTCGTAGTCGATCAACGCCGAAGCGAAGAGGACGAACTCGAACTCGAGCTGGTCGAGGTCGGCGGGTTTTTGACCGCCGCCCTGGACGCCGGGCGTGTTCTGCTGTTCGCGGAGGCGCTGGGCGGTTTCGAGGTATTGGCCGCGGTAACCTCTCAGATCGTCCTTGGGCAGCACCTGCTCGATGGTCTGCTTCTCCTCGTCGGTGAGATCGGTGTACTGGTCGAGTTGAGTTTGCAGCCGTTGCACCTCCTTAAACTGCTTCACGAACGCGATGCGGGCGTCGTCGCCCTTGAGGTTGGCGACCGCTTCGGGCCTGGCGTTGAGGCCCTGGCTTTTCAAGAAGTCCGACAGGCTGCTGACGGCGATCCTGAGCTTCTCGATGATCGTGGGGGCCTTGTCCACCAGCCAGATCTTGCGGGCGACGTCAACCCTGGCGCCGGAGAACAGGGCGATGGCCTCATCGACGTTCGCCTGTTGGTTGCGAAAATCGAGTATGTGGCCGTAGGGCTTGGAGGCGTTGAGCACGCGGTTGGTGCGGCTGAAGGCCTGGATAAGGCCGTGATGCTTGAGGTTCTTGTCGACGTAAAGCGTATTAAGGTACTTGCTGTCGAAGCCGGTCAGGAGCATGTCGACGACAATGGTGACGTCTATCTTCTCGTGCCCCTTCTTCGGGAGGTCGGCATTGGGGAACTGCTGGTCCTTGATCCGTTTCTGCACGTCCTGGTAGTATAAATCGAACTCATTGATGGAGTGGTTCGTGCCGAACCGTTCATTGTAGTCGCGAATGATTGCAGTGAGGGCCCTCTTCTTCTCCTCAGGGTCCTGCTGGTTGTCAGCGTACTCCTGCGGCAGGTCTTCCTGGATCTGGCGGACGTCGGCGCTCACGTCGCTGGGCGGGGAGAAGACGCACGCGATCTTGAGCGGTTGAAAATCAGAGTCGACCGCGTGCCGCGCGGCTTGAGCTTCCTTGAACGTGTCATAGTATGCAATGGCGTCGTTGATGGACCCAGTGGCGAGCAACGCGTTGAAGCGGCGGTTGCCAGTGGCGACGTCGTGCTTGGCGAGAATCGCGTCGACGACTGCGCGCTTGGCAAGGGTCTCGCCGGGCTTGATCGGGACGCCGCTGGTTGGCCTGTAGTAATCGACGTGGAAGCGCAGGACATTGCCATCCTCGATGGCGTGGGTGATCGTGTACTCATGCAGTGGGCTCTGGAAGAGGTCCTTGGTCGTGCGCAGCCGCTGCTCATCGCCGGTGATCTGCCGGACGGTGGCGTTCGCTTCGAAGATGGGCGTGCCGGTGAAGCCGAAGAGCTGGGCCTGCGGGAAGAACTCCTTGATGCTTTTGTGGTTCTCGCCGAACTGCGAGCGATGACACTCGTCGAAGATGAAGACAATGCGCTTGTCGCGGAGCGGCTTAAGGCGTTCGACGTAATTGCGCCTGTTCGACTGGGAGAGCGCAAGGCCGAGCTTCTGGATGGTGCAGACGATGACCTTGTCGGCATCGTCGTCGGAAAGCAGCCGGCGTACGAGTGATTCGGTATTGGTGTTCTCCTCGACGCACCCTTTCTGGAACCGGTTGAACTCCTCGCGGGTCTGGCGATCGAGGTCCTTGCGGTCGACGACGAAGAGGCACTTCTCGATGGCCGGGTTGTCCTTCAGGAGCGTGGAGGCCTTGAAGCTGGTAAGCGTCTTGCCGCTGCCGGTGGTGTGCCAGACGTAGCCGTTGCCGCTGTTCTTGTCGATGCGGTCGACGATGTGCTTGACGGCGTAGATCTGGTACGGCCGCATCATCAGCAGCTTCTGCTCGCTGGCAACGAGGACCATGTAGCGGCTGATCGTCTGGCCAAGCGTACATTTGGCCAGGAACGACTCGGCGAAGTCGTCGAGGTGATTGATCTTGGAATTGTCCTCAGCGGCGTGCTGGTAGATGGGGAGGAAGCGCTCGTCGGCGTTGAAGGTGAAGTGGCGAGCGTTGTTATTGGCGAAGTAGTAGGTTCTGTCGCGGTTGCTGACGACGAAGAGCTGAACGAAGCAGAGGAGCGTGCGGGTGTAGCCGTTGCCGGCGTCGTGCTTGTAGTCGACGATCTGCTCCATCGCCCGGCGAGGGTTGATGCCGAGGGTCTTCATCTCGATTTGCACGCACGGCACGCCGTTGATGAGCAGCATCACGTCGTAGCGGTGATGGCTGTTATCGGTGTTGATGCGGAGCTGGCTGACGACCTCGAAGACGTTCTTGCACCAGTCCTTGATGTTCACCAGCGTGTAGTTGAGCGGGGTGCCGTCGTCGCGGGTGAAGGCGTTGATGCCGCGGAGCGTCTTGGCGGCAATGAAGACGTCGGAGGTCACGATCTCGTCAAGGAGGCGCTGGAACTCGCCGTCGGTGAGTTTGACCCGATTCAGGGCATCAAACTTCTCCCTGAAGTTTTTTTCAAGAGTATCTCGGTCACGGATATCTGGTCGATAGTCGTACTTGAGGTCTTGCAACTTCGTGACAAGGGCCTCTTCGAGAGCTCGTTCGGGTTGGCTCATCACCATTTCGGAGGTCACTCACTCGTTGGATCTGCTTTATATCTGTCAGCGATTTATAGCTTTGAAAGCCCGCTCGAGCTTGGACGACCATTGGTGTGATCGGTCTCAAGGTCCTTCAGCCGCATGTACTCCTCAAAAGCCATCACCTCATACTTGGCGACGGCGGCCGTTTCAGCGCAGCCAAGTCGATCCGCTGGCCGAAGCCGTACTTTGCGTCCGTCGCGCTCACGGTTTTCATGAAACTATTCCTACCCCGTTCTCGGAATTTTTGCCCAAATTGGGCAGAAACGCAACAGCAGCGTGCCATCACTCCGCCGCGTTTTCCTGAGGATAGCTCTTGGAGGGACTGACCCGACCGGGCACAACGTTTCCAGAATCAATTATCCCGAACGAAGGCGAACTTTTCCGGATCATCTCGACGACATAGGTGTCCGCCAAGTGTCCGTAGTGGCGCTCGACCATGCGGGTGTCCCGGTGCCCTAGGTTCTGTGCCACCACCATCAGCGGGGCGCCGGCCATGATGGTGAGACTGGCCCAGGTGTGGCGCAACTCGTGGAAGGTGAACCCGGAATCGATGCCAGCGCGCCTCACGGCGTCCTTGAATCCCCGGAAATGCAGGTCCCGGGCCCAGCGGCTGCCATCGGCCCGCACCAGCAGCGGCGCATCCTGGGGCCGGCCCAGCACCAGCGAGCGGCAGAAAGCTGTACCCTCAGCGTTCAGGATGATATGGCGGGGCTTGCCGCTCTTGCTCTGCCGCACATGCAGCGTGCCCACCTCGGGCTGAAAGTCCCGCACGTCGAAAGCGGACAGCTCGCCGTAGCGGGCGCCCGTGAGCAGCGCCAGCTGCACCAGGCGCCGCAGGTCGGGCGGGCAGGTGTTGATCAGGCGCCTTGCCTCGTCGGTGGTGAGGAAGCGCGACCGAGGCTTCTCGGTGCCGGGGAAGAGCTGTAGACGCGCCCACGCCTCGTTGCTGGCGATGTGTCCCTCGCGCCATGCCTTCGTCAGCGCCGCGCGCAGGGTGACCAGATGCCGGTTCGCGCGCAGCCGGCGTTTGCGCAACGCCTCCGCCGGATCGGTATCCTCATTACCGTAGCGGAGATCGGTCTCGCCCGCCTTTGTGCGCAGGCGCGGTGGCTCGTCTGCGATGCCTTGGTGCCAGCTGCGGATCATGCGCGCCGTCAGCTTGGCGCAGTCCACGCGCCCCAGCTTGGGCAGGATGAAGGCGTTCACATAGGTTTTCAGGTGCGCATGGGATTTGCGGTGTGTCTTCACCCAGTCCAGGTAGTCGGCCATGCAGTCCGCTACCGTGTAGGTGCCGCGCCGCCCTGAGGTCCCGTTCGCCGCATGCTGGAACCAGGCCTGCGCCTTCTTCTGCGCCTGCTCGAAGCTGAGCGCTGTGACGCCGTCCGCGTCCATGGCATCGTCGGCGGGCCCGAAGCTGGTGTAGGCCTGACGCCCGTCCTCGTGGCGGAAGCGGGCTACCCAGGTGCCGCCCTGCCGGTGGCGACGGTAGCCGAGATAGCACCCCTTGGCGATCTTCAGCCAATGCGGCTCGGCCTGGGCTGCCAGCTTCAGCCGCACCGACCGGCTGTCAATGCGGCCATCGCGTACCGTGCGCGCCATCGCTCGTGCCCTCGTCCCTCAAACGGAAAATTTACGGAAAAACCGCTTCCGAACCCGAGGGAACCATAGCACACGCTGCTGTATTAAGTCATTGATTTTCCATGTATCATGACCGTTCGCCGACGACCGCGAATGACCGTTGCCCCATTTTCCCAAGCTTACGACGAGGGTTCGATTCCCTTCACCCGCTCCAGTTTCCCCACGCTCCCCTTAAATCCGCATCGGCGCTCACCCCGTCATCGCATCCAGAAGGGTGCGCAGGGCTGGGGCGTTGACGGGCTTGTGCAACAGGCGGAAGCCGCTTCCAGCGCATTCGGCGATCCGTTCCGGGCTGGTGTCGCCGGTCAGGACGATGGCGGGGATGGACGGCGCGCACGCGCCGTGGATCGCGCGGACCACCGAAACACCGGTCTCCTCGCCGCGCAGGCGGTAGTCGGCGATGATGACGTCGGGCGTCCGCCCGCTGGTGGCGGCCAGCCGGACGGCGTCGACGCCGCTGCCGGCGGCGAGCACGTCCCAACCCCAGCTCTCCAGCATGCCACGCAGGCCCGCCAGGACCAGCGCCTCGTCATCGACGATCAGCGCCAGCCCACCCATATGCGGTTCCGGCACCAGCGGCCGGGCGGCGCGCCCTTTCCGCCCGTCGCGCCGGGCCCGGGCGGCCGGCACCGTCACTGAGAAACCGGTCCCCCGCCCAACCCGGGAGCGGACCGCGACCTCGTGGCCGAGCAGGCGGCCGAGGTGCCGCACGATCGCCAGACCCAAGCCCAATCCTTTCGACCGGTCCCGTTCCGGGTTGCCCAACTGCACGAACTCCTCGAAGACGGTGTCCAGCTTGTCCGGCGGGATGCCCGGGCCGGTGTCGACGACCAGAAGCCGCACGTTTTCGCCGCTCCGGCGGCAGCCGACCAGGACCGCGCCGCCGCGCGGGGTGTACTTCACGGCGTTGTCGAGCAGGTTGCGCAGGATCCGCTCCAACTGGGCCGGGTCGCTGCGCACCCAGGCCGTCGAGCGCACGACGCGGAGCGTCACTCCCATGGCCTCGGCGCGCGCCACGCTTTCGGTTTCCAGCCGCTCGAACAGGGAGGCGACGGGAAAGGCGGAGGTCTGCACCTCGACCACGCCGGCGTGCAGGCGGGAGATGTCGAGCAGGCCGTCCAGCAGGCTCTTCAGCGCGTCCAGCGCGCTGCGCATCTTGGCGACGACGGGGCCGGCCGGGTGGTCCTCCAGCTTGCAGGTCAGGACTTCGTGGAAGAAGAACAGCGATTGCACCGGCTGGCGCAGGTCGTGGCTGGCCGAGGCGAGGAACTGCGACTTGCCGGCATTGGCGCGCTCCGCCTCCTCCTTGGCGGCCAGCAGGGCGGCTTCGGCCCGCGCCCGCTCCGCTTGGCTGGCGGCCAGCGCGCCACCGGTCTCCTCCAGCGCCAGGGACACCGCGTCGGCCTCCATGACGCCCGTCTCTCGGTGGGGCAACGGGTCGCCGCGGCGCAGCGCGTGGGCGGCCGGAACGAGGGAGGTGATGGCGCCGGCGATGCGCCGGCTGAGCGCCGCGGCGCATAGCGCGCCCGCCGTCAGCAGGGCCAGCGCGATGCCCAGGAACAGCAGGATGGTCTGGTAGGCGGAGGCCGCCAGCTCGGAGCGCGGCACGCCGATGGCGAAGTACCAGCCGTGCTTGGGCGAGCGGCTGAAGGCGACGCGCGTGGCGATGCCTTCGGGCGGGATGGCGTCGATGATGCCGGCGGCCGAGGCCCGCATGGCCGCCCCCAGTTCCGGCCCGACCGGCCTGCCGACGTAGGTGTCGGGCTCGCGCGACCGTGCGATGGTCACCATCCGGGAATCGAAGACCCCCGCCAGCCAGTGCTGCGGCAGGCCCACCGACGAGACGAGACCGGCCAGCGCCGCCGGCAGCACCGTCATGGTCAGGTTGCACAACGCCGCACCATCCTCGCCGAAGACCGGATAGACGATGCCCAGCGTCGGCTTGCCCACCAGCGGGCCGATCACCAGATCGGACACGACCGGGCCGCGGGTCTCGAAGGCGCGCGTGACGAAGCCGGTGGCCGGGTGGTCGGGCGGCATGCGCGGCAGCGGCTCGCCGAAGGGGCGCAGCGTGTTCACCAGTTGCTGCCCGTCGAGGCCGCGCAGCACGACCCACATCCCCTCGTCCGGCACCGCCCGGCGGGCCTGCTGCCAGAAGGCCTGCAGGTCTCCCTGCGCCAGGGAGGGCGAGGTAGCCAGCGCCTGCAGCCGGTGGATGATGGTGTCGAGTTCGCGATCGACCGATTCGGCCAGCGCCTGCGTGGTGCGCAGCAGGTTTTCTTCGGAGCGCTGCCGCTCGTGCGAATAAGCGAACAGAACCGCGATCCCGCAGGCAACTATTGCCGGCACGAGAAGGCTGAAGACCAGCAACAGCAGGTAACGCCGGACCGGCATGTGTGGGGATGCTCGCACACCAACGGAGGTTGCGGAGCATAACGACTTTCCACCGGTAATCCAACGCCGCCGCCGTTGCTTACGCCGTGTCGCCGGCTTCGGGCTTTGCGGCGAACACGCGGCTGGCGCGGATGTCGGCTTCGGCGATCTCCATCAGGTCGCGGCGGGTCAGCGGGCCGGGCGCGGCGAACAGGCGGTTGGCGTGGCGCAGCCGCATGCGGTCCAGCGCGTTGCGCACGGATCGGGCGTTGGCGAAGTGCGGCTGGCCGATGCGCCGCTCCAGGTACTCGCGGAAGGCGGCGTCGGCCGCCGGGGCGAAGCGGTAGTCGCGGTCCTTCAGCATCAGCCCGGCGATGGCCATCAGCTCGTCCACCGTGTAGTCGGGGAAGTCCACGTGGTGGGCGATGCGCGACGACATCCCGGCGTTGGAGCGGAAGAAGCTGTCCATGCGGTCCTTGTAGCCGGCGAGGATGACGACGATGTCGTCGCGCTGGTTCTCCATCACCTGCAACAGGATCTCGATGGCCTCCTGGCCGTAGTCGCGCTCGTTCTCCGGGCGGTAGAGGTAGTAGGCCTCGTCGATGAACAGCACGCCGCCCATGGCGCGCTTCAGCACCTCCTTGGTCTTGGGGGCGGTGTGGCCGATGTACTGGCCCACCAGATCGTCGCGCGTGACGGTGACCAGGTGGCCCTTCCGGACGTGGCCCAGGCGGTGCAGGATCTCGCCCATGCGCTGGGCGACCGTGGTCTTGCCGGTGCCGGGCGGGCCGGTGAAGCACATGTGCAGGCTGGGCTTGCCGCCGCTCAGGCCCGCCTTGCGCCGCACCTCGTCCACCAGCAGCAGGGCGGCGATCTCGCGGATGCGCGTCTTCACCGGGGCAAGGCCGACCAGTTCGCGGTCCAGCTGGTCCAGCATCTCCTGGATGCCGGCGTCGCGGTGGGCGCCAACAAGATCAATGGGGGCGTGTTCGAGGGTGTCCATGGTTTTTCCCTATCGGGGAGCGTCGTAGGTTGGGTTGAGCGCCAGCGAAAACCCAACGTCGCCGCCGGTGCGGACACGTGGGTTTTCGGCTGCGCCTCAACCCAACCTACGGATTCCTATGCTCCGTACCGTTCGCCGGCGGGGCGGTCGGTGGCGTAGCTGTGCGTCTGGTAGGACAGGCGCCGGTCGCCGCTGACCTGGCGTTCCAGGCGGAAGCCGGGCTCGTCCTTCGGGCGCTGGGCGATGAAGGACAGGGCGACGGACTGCCGGCCGGGGCT
>NZ_DASPMG010000024.1:0-19794 GCF_035627195.1 Azospirillum sp. | reverse complement strand
CCGTCGTCGTCGGTCCAGGCGAACTCCAGCTTCGTCGTCGCCTCGATGCGCAGCTTGAAGGTCAGGTAGGGGTTGGCGGCGAAGGACGGGAACAGGTCGGCGGCGAACACCTCCGCCCCGTTGGCCTTGCAGGTGAACTTGTTGAGGATCTTGCGCGGGATCACGGCGCCGGCGGCGTCCTTGCGCTGGCCGGACTCCATGGGGTGCGTGACCATGGTCTTGATCTCGACGACCTCGCCTTTCTTGGCGGACGACGGGATCTTGATGCGGGGCTTCTCGCTCATGGGCGTCTCCTCAGGTGCCGCAGCCGCCGACGGTCACCTTCACCTCGCCCTTGGCGAGGTAGGCGGATCCGTCGCTCATCTGCGCCAGGGCGTAGACGGTCTGCGTCTTCGCCAGGCGCATGCGCAGCGACACCTCCGCCTCGCCGCAGGCGGGGGTGAAGCGGAAGATGGCGGTCTCCGGTATCGGGTTGTGCTCGGCCAGCACGTAGAGGGCGCGGACATGGTCCTGCGCCGTCATTGGGCTGTCGACCTTGACGGACACCGGCACGGTGGCGCCGTTGTCGGCCACCTGCGGCAGGTCGAGCTTGATTCGCCCTTCCTTCAGCGCCGCACCGCCGGCGAGGTCGGTGATCAGCTTGCGTGTCGCCTCCGGCGTGGCCGCGGCGGGGCCCGGCAGCAGGCCGGCGCCGGCCGCCAGCGCGCCCGCGGCGCGCAGCACGGCGCGCCGGCTGGCCCGAGGCTGGATCTCGGACCCAGAGAGTTCAAGCATGGGGGGCACTCCCGTCACTTCTTGCGGCGGATGAGGAAGATGTAGGTGCCGGCGTCTTCCTTCTGCTCGACCAGCTCGTGGCCGGTGGAGCGGCAGAAGGAGGCGAAGTCGTCGCGTGCCCCCGGATCGGTGGCGTGCACCTCCAAGAGGCCGCCGACGGCGACGTCCGACTGCAGGGTCTTCTTCGCCTTGACGATCGGCTGCGGGCAGTTCAGGCCCTTGACGTCCAGGATCTTGGCTTCGCTCATGATGTCCTCCGGTTTTGGGTGTCACTTGCGGATGGGCAGGGTCTGCGCGTGGGCGAGAATGCCGGCCGCGGTCTCCTCGGGCAGCGAGCGCAGCGGCGGCATCGCCTCACCCGGATGGCCGTTCAGCATGCCGTGCAGGGCGCGCCAGGGATCGTCCCGGGCGATGCGGCCGAGCGGCGGCATGGTGCGGATCTGCCGCCCGTCCGGGCCGTGGCAGGTCGCGCAGATGGTCTGGTAATGCTGGGCATAGCCCTGCGCGTCGCCGCGCACGGCCTTGGTGTAGCGGTCGATGGTGCGGTCCATGTCGACCTGCCCCCGGGAGACGAAGACCGCGAGGTCGGCCATGTCGCGGGCGCTGAGCAGGCCGGTGTAGCGGTGCCGGTTGTCGCCCAGCACCGCGACGATGGCGGCCGGATCGCGCCCGGCCATGCCGCGGATGCCGGTAATGCCGGTGTTGTGCCCCTCGCTGCCGTCGTCGGCCGGTCCGTAGGCGCCGTCCTTGCCGCGGTAGTCCCAGCCGTGGCACTCCTTGCAGCGCCACGTGGTGCGCGCCTGCACGCCGTCGGCCAGCGCGATGGGATAGGCGGGGTGGATGCCGGCCGGCGGCTCGCGGTGGTTTTCCTTGTACCAGGTGTCGTAGAGGCGCCCGCCGCGCGCGATGGCCGCCATCGGGTGGCGGGACGGCAGCGTCTGCAGCGTCGCCAGCGTGTCCAGCAGGATGCCTGAGTCGAGCGCCCGCAGCGACGGCATGTTGCCGCTGGGGTGGCCGTTGAGCAGCGTGTGCAGCGCCTGCCAGGGGTTGGAGCGCGCGAGGTCGCCCAGCGGCGGCGCGTCGGCGATCTGCTGGCCGTCGTTGCCGTGGCAGTTGGCGCACACGGTCTGGAAGAACGGCACGCCCCGGGCGGCATCGCCGCGCACGGACAGCGTCTTCGGGTCGATCAGCCCGGCCATGTCGATCTGGCCGCGCGTGACGAACAGCGCCAGATCGTTGAAGTCGGCGCGGTCGAGCGCGTCGGTGTAGCGGTGCGCATCGTCCACCAGCACGGCCATGACGGACGCCGGGTCGCCGCCCGCCATGCCGCGCAGGCCCTTCACGCCGTTCGCCCCGCCGTAGTCCCAGCCGTGGCAGGCGACGCAGCGCTGCGGGCGCTCGCCGTTCTTCTTGCGCAGGCGGGCGGGCTCGCCGCCCAGTTCCTTCAGCCAGTCGTCGTAGAGCCGGCCGCCGCGCGCCACCGCGCCCAGGTCGTCCGTCTTGTTGTCGGCCGCACCGGCCGGCGCCGCCGCGACGGCCAGCACGATCAGAATCAGGGCTGTCCACACCATGCGCATCGTCAGTCGCCCTCATAGCCCTTGGGCAGCTCGTGCACGATGCCCTTGTGGCAGTTGATGCAGTGCTTACCGTCCTGCATGGCTTCGGGGTGCTTCTTCTTGGCGCGGCGGCCCTGTTCGTCCAGGTTCATGGCCTGGAAGTTGTGGCAGGTCTTGCACTCGCGCGAGCCCGACGCCTCCATGGTGGCCCAGACGCGCTGCGCCATTTCCAGCCGCCGCGCCTCGAACTTGTCCTTGGTGTCGATGGTGCCGGCCAGATGGTGGTAGACGTCCTTGGCGGCGATCACCTTGGCGGCCAGCTTCGGCACGAACTCCTTGGGCACGTGGCAGTCGGCGCACACCGCGCGCACGCCCGTGCGGTTGTTGTAATGGATGGTCTTGGTGTACTCGGCGTAGGGGCCGCTCTCCATCTCGTGGCAGGAGATGCAGAACTCCAGCCGGTTGGTCTGGTCGGCGAACACCGTGAAGCCGCCGACGAACAGCACCGTTGCGACGATGCCGGCAACCAGGAAGACCCAGGCGCCGCCGGCAACCGCCGGCCGCGAAAACAACCGCCCCAGACGACCAAACACGCGCGCACTCCTTGGAAAGAGGTCGGTCCGGCGTTGGGTTTTCGCTGGCGCTCAACCCAACCTACGGGTTCGTCGTAGGTTGGGTTGAGGCCAAGGCCGAAAACCCAACGGCAGCCCTTCGGCGGATCAGCTCCAGCTGTCCGCCACGACGTTGCGGTACCAGCTGTGGGCGTAGCTTACCTCGCGCTTGCGGTCCTCGTCGGAGGCGTCGAGCCTGGACAGGCCGCCCGAGCCCGCGACCTCGGCAATGGCGTTCTTCTCCTTGTCGTAGGTGTAGACGCCCGCCACCGAGAAGCAGTGGTCCTTTCCGGCGATGGAGTAGCAGGTGTTGACGTAGGCCGGCGCCGGCGGCTCCTTACCCTTCAGCAGCGCGGCCACGGCCGCGGCGCACACCTTGGCCTGGGAGTTGGCGGAGTAGCCGGACTTCGGCATGGTCGCCGCGTCGCTGGCGTCGCCCAGCACGTGGATGCCGGGGGCCTTCAGCGATTCGAAGGTGCCCTTGTTGACGGTGGCCCAGCTGCCCTCGACGATGCCGGCGTCGAAGGCGATCTTGCCGGCCTTCTGCGGCGGGATGACGTTGACCACCGCGCCCTTGATGGTGTCGAAGTCGGTCTCGACCGCCATGCCGGCGACGTCGATCCGGCCCGGCTTGCCGCCCTTGGCGCCCGGCACCCACTCGATCATGCTCTTGTCGGTGCCGAAGCCGTAGAGCTTGGTCCACGCCTGCTCGAACAGCTTCTGCTTGGAGAAGCTGTCCTTGGGGTCGAGGATGATGATCTTCGACTTCGGCTTGTGCTGCTTGAAGTAGTGGGCGACGAGGCTGGCGCGCTCGTACGGGCCCGGCGGGCAGCGGAACGGGTTGGGCGGCGCCACCATGACGAACACGCCGCCGTCCGGCATCGCCTCCAGCTGCTTGCGCAGGAGCGCGGTCTGCGGGCCGGCCTTCCAGGCGTGCGGCATCGTCTCGGCCGCTTCGGCGCTGAAGCCGGGCAGGGCCTCGAAGTTGAAGTCGATGCCCGGCGCCATGATGCAGCGGTCATAGGCGAACGTCTGGCCGCCCTTGGTGGTGACCTTCTTGCCCGCCGCGTCGACGCCGGTGACCAGATCGTGCACGACGGTGATGCCGTGCTTCTTCAGCCCGTCGTAGGTGACCTTGATGCCGTCCATGGTCCGGTCGCCGGCCAGGACTTCGTTGCTCATGAAGCAGGTGAAGTATTCCTTGTTCGGCTCGATCAGCGTCACCTCGATCGAGGGATCGAGGCGGCGCAGGTACTTGGCCGCGGTGGCGCCGCCGGGGCCGCCGCCGATCACCACGACCTTGGGGCCGGCGGCGCGGGCGACCATGGGGGCGCCGATGATGCCGGCGGCCGTGCCGGCGCCGGTGAGCTGGATGAAGGTGCGGCGATTCAAAATGGTCATGCTGCGGTCCCCCGGCTCACTTCACGTTGGCGTAGTAGTGCAGGATGGAGTCGAAGGAGTCCCGGCCCTGCTCGTTGACCAGGGCCTCGAACTTCTGCTTCTGGCGCTTCTCCATCTCGCGCTTGCCGCCGAGGAAGTCGACGACCGAGTACTGCATGTACGGCAGCTTCTGCCCGGCCAGGACGCCGACGCCCTCGCCGACCTTGCCTTCCTCCTCGTGGCAGGACTCGCAGTACTTCTTGGCCAGCGCCTTGCCGGCCTTGACCTTGCCGTCGTCGACCGGCTGGCTGACGCGGACGAAGGGCTTCTGCTGGAAGTACTTGGCCATCGCCTCGATCTGCTCGTCGGAATAGCCCTTGGCGATGCGGTCCATGACGGTGGCCGGACGCTTGCCGGTCTTATAGTCCTTCATGGACATGACGAAGTATTCCACCGACAGCGACGCGATGGTCGGGGTGGACGGGCCAAGGCTGGTGCCGTCGGTGCCGTGGCAGCCGGCGCAGGTGCTGGCCAGCGCCTCCGGCGATGCGGATTGAGGGGCGGATTGGGCGAGTGCGGTTCCGGCGCCGGCCGTGAGACCGGCGATGATGGAGGCGGTCAGGAGTCGGCGAACGCGCGACGGTGTCATGCTGTCATTCTCCCTCGGGTGTCCACCCCGGGCCGCGCGCGCAGCACGACCCGCACGGCCGCTGTGCGCGGTGCCGCGTGCGGTCCGCCCATTGGGCGGACGGGGCTTCGATGCGTTTGCGTGAGGTCCGGCACACACCCGATCGCGCGGGTGCGGGTGCCGGGGCGCGCCATCAGGCGGCGGCGCGCACGCCCGTCACGAAGCGGGAAGTGGGGAGGCTGCCGGTGGCCTTGGCCGGCGATGGAAGCCGATGGTCTGCATGGTGCGCTCCTCCAAAAGGTGTGTCGGAGGCCGGAACCCTCGGCCGCCTCCGGTTCGCCCGTTTTCGGGTCTTGCTCTTGGTGTCGATCCGATCAAGCCTTTGGCCGGCGCTTTTCGTGCGCCTTTGACGCCGTCTCGGCCGCCGTTGGTCCGGAAGCGCGATAATCGGCATATGCTAATGTAGCAAACTGTGATGGCAGCGCCAGCGAAAAAACGGCGAGTGCGCAACTGCAAGTAATTCGCATGCGCAGGTCCGCGCGGCATTCCGCTGTTGCCGGTGCCGCACGGGCGCGCTAGGGTGCGGCTTGGTCGGCAGTTCACCAAGGCGTCGCCGCCCCGCGAGGGGAGCTAAACCTGCCAGTCCACTACCTCGACCGACACCTCATGCCGTGCCGCGTCGGAAGTCGGCGACCACCGGCAGTCCCTTACCGGATTGGCGCGTTGTGAGGATCTTGCCATGTCCAGAACGCCGCTGCCGTTCTGCGCGGATGACATTTCCGCGCTCGCGCGCTCGTTGCGCGCGCAGCTTGCCGAACGAACCGACCCGCCGGGCCACGTCGAATGGCTCAACATGCTGGCCCGCGCGACCGGGCACCGCAACTTCCAGCACTTCCGTTCCCGGGCCGAAGCGCAGGAGCGCTTGGAGAACGTCCCGCCGCCGGAACCGGCCGAGCCGCCCGTCGACCCGGCCAAGATCCTGCGGATCGCCCGCTGCTTCGATGAAACCGGCGCGCTGGCGCGCTGGCCGGGCAAGCACAGCGAACGGCTGCCGTGCCTGTGGGTGCTGTGGTCGCGCCTCGCCGCCGACCGGGTGCTGAGCGAGCCGGAGATCAACGATTTCCTGACCGCGCACCACCGCTTCGGCGACTATGCCCTGCTGCGGCGGGACATGTGCGACCAGGGCATGCTGACCCGCACCCGCGACGGGCGCGAATACCGGCGGGTGGAGCGCCGGCCGCCGGCCGACGCGCTGGCCCTGATCCGCCACCTGAAGGCCCGGTCGGGGAGGGCGGCATGACGCCGCCCCTTCCCGCAGCCGTGCCCGATGTGGCGACCACCGCGGACGCCATCCTGCGCAGCATCCGCCCGGCGATCGTGCCAACCCGAAACGGCCCGATCGAATGCGCGGTCGAAAGGGAGGGGCCGGCCGTTCTGGCGGTCCACGGCGCCATGGGCGGGTACGACCAGTCCATGGTGCTGGCCCGCGCCGTGGTCGGGCCGGGGCATCGCACCGTCGCCGTGTCGCGGCCCGGCTACCTCGGCACGCCGCTGGCGGCCGGGCGCACGCCGGAGGAGCAGGCGGACCGCTTCGCCGACCTGCTGGACGCGCTGGGCATCGGCGCGGCCGTGGTGGTGGCGGTGTCGGGCGGCGGGCTGAACGCCCTGCAGTTCGCCCTGCGCCATCCTGGCCGCTGCCGGGGGCTGGTGATGGTGTCGGCGTGCAGCGCGCCGCTGCGCACGCGCATCCCGCTGCGCTTCCTCCTGCTGCGTCTGCTGGCGCGCTGCGGGCCGCTCACCGCCGCCATGCGCCGGAAGGTGGCGGCGGATCCCGAGCGGGCGGCCAGCCGATCGGTGCGCGACCCGGAGTTGCGGCGGCGGACGCTGGCCGACCCGGAGGCCGGGCCGCTGTTCACCGCCCTGCTGCTGAGCACGGCCGAGCGGATGGGCGAGCGGATGGCCGGCACCCGCAACGACATCGCGCGGAGCCGTGGCCCGGCCGACTACCCGCTGGAGCGCATCGCCTGCCCGACGCTGGTCGTGCACGGCAGCGCCGACGCGCTGGTCCCGGTCGCCGACGCGCGCCGCCTGGCCGCGCGCGTGCCGGGGGCCGAACTGATGGAGATCGACGGCGGCGAGCACGTCGCGGTCTTCACCCACCGCGAGGCCGTGCGGCGGCGGGTCGGCGCGTTCCTCGGGACGGTTGCCGGATGACGCGTTTTCCGTGGCCGGCATGGCGCGCCGGCCACGGAAAACCGGCGACAGCCGGGCCGGCACTTCGTATCCTATGGAAACAATCCGGGAGGGAACGCATGACGCCGCTGATCATCACCGTGGCGCCGAACGGCGCGCGCCGCGGCAAGGCCGATCACCCGGCGATCCCGCTGACCCCCGACGAGATCGGCCGGGAGGCCGCGCGCTGCCGCGACGCCGGGGCGGCGATGATCCACCTGCACGTGCGCGACGCGGCCGGGCGCCACACGCTGGACCCCGACGCCTACCGCGCCGCCATCGCCGCCGTGCGGCGCGAGGCGGGGCCGGACCTGCTGATCCAGGCGACCACCGAGGCGGTCGGCATCTACACGGCGGAACAGCAGATGGCCGCCATGCGCGCCCTGCGGCCGGAGGCGTTCTCGGCCGCCGTGCGCGAGCTGGTGCCCGACGCCGGGGCGGAGTCGGCCGCCGCCGGCTTCCTGGCGGAACAGGCACACGCCGGCACGCTGGTGCAGCACATTCTGTATGATGATGCCGACGTGGCGCGCTTCGACGATCTGATGCGGCGCGGCGTCATTCCGGAAACGAACGCCGGCGTGCTGTTCGTGCTCGGCCGCTACACGGCCGGGCAGCAGTCCGACCCGCGCGACCTGCTGCCGTTCCTGAACGCCTGGACGCGCCCGCTGCCGTGGGCGGTGTGCGCCTTCGGCCGGCGGGAGGCGGCGTGCATGGCCGCCGCGGCGGCGCTGGGCGGGCACGTGCGCGTCGGCTTCGAGAACAACATGGACCTGCCCGACGGCACGCGGGCACCGGACAACGCCGCGCTGGTGTCGGCGGTGGCCGCGCTGGCGCCCGTGCTGGGCCGCGCCGTCGCCACGCCGGAACAGGCGCGGCGGCTGTTTGCCCACACCATATGACGGGGTACCGTAACATTCTGTTACCCACCCGTCCTTGACTGGCGGGGCGGGCCCCGTATCGTCATTGTTCGGCCGTCGGCGGATTTCCGGCGGGAGCCTGCGGAGAATTCGCCTTCATGAAACGGTTTCTGTCGTTCCTCCTCGTGCTTGCGGTGCTGGCCGGTGGTGGCTACGCGTGGTACGTGCAACGGGGTCCGGGAGCGGCAACCGCGGCCAAGCCGGCGGCCGGCGGCCGGCAGGCCGTCCCCGTGGTGATCCAGCCGGCGCAAACCCGCCCGGTGCCCGAGCAGATCGCCACCATCGGCAACGTCCAGCCCATCGCCAGCATCGCCATCAAGGCGCGGGTCGACACGGTGGTGGAGACGGTGCACTTCACCGAAGGGCAGGAGGTGAAGGCCGGCGACCCGCTGTTCACCCTGGACGACCGCACGCTGCAGGCCCAGCTGCGTCAGGCGCAGGCCAACCTGGAGCGCGACAGCGCCAACCTGGAAAAGGCGCGCATGGACGTCGAGCGCTACAACCAGCTGGTCAAGCGCGACGCCATCGCCCGCAGCCAGTACGACACCGCCGTCGCCACCGCCGCCGCGCTGGAAGGCACGGTGAAGGCCGATCAGGCGGCGATCGAGAGCGCCAGGGTGGCGCTGAGCTACACCCGCATCCACGCGCCGATGGCCGGGCGCACCGGCGTGGTCACCGCCAAGGCCGGCGCCAACGTGCGCGCGGGCGATGCCACGCCGCTGGTGACGCTGACCCAGCTGCGCCCGATCAACGTCGCCTTCAACATCGCCGAGCGCCATCTGGCGACCATCCGCGAGGCGATGGCCGCCGGTCCGCTGAAGGTCGCGGCCTCCGTGCCCGGCCGCCAGGGCGAGCGGGCCGAGGGCACGCTGACCTTCATCGACAGCCAGGTCGATCAGCAAAGCGGCACCATCCTGGTGAAGGGCGAGTTCGCCAACGCCGAAGCCGTGCTGTGGCCGGGCCAGTTCGTCGACGTGGTGCTGACCCTGCGGGTCGAGCCGCAGGCGCTGACCGTGCCGGCCGACGCCGTGCAGACTGGGCAGGAGGGGCGCTATGTCTACGTCGTCAAGCCCGACAACACGGTGGAACTGCGCACCGTCACCGTCGCCCGTACGCACGCGGGGCTGGCGGTGGTCGCCGGCGGCTTGAAGGCGGGCGAGAAGGTTGTGGTGGACGGCCAGTCGCGCCTCTACCCCGGCGCCCCGGTGGCTGACCGCGCCCCGCCCGGCGACAAGAAGGGCGAGCCCGGCGGCAAGGCCGAGGCGAGCAAGGCCGGCACGGCGGGAGGTCCGTCATGAACCTGTCCGAGCTGTGCATCCGCCGCCCCGTCATGACGATCCTGCTGACGGCGGCGCTGATCCTGGCGGGCGTCGCGGGCTATCGCCAGTTGCCGGTGGCGGCGCTGCCGCGCGTCGACTTTCCCGTCGTCAACGTCAATGCCAGTCTGGCCGGCGCCAGCCCGGAGACGATGGCGGCCTCCGTCGCCTCGCCGCTGGAACGCGAGTTCTCGACCATCGCCGGCATCGACACCATCACCTCCTCCTCGACGCTGGGCAGCACGTCGATCACCATCCAGTTCGTGCTGGAGCGCAACATCGACGACGCGGCGGCCGACGTTCAGGCGGCCATCGCCCGCACCCAGCGCCGCCTGCCGGCGGAAATGACCACGGCGCCCAGCTACCGCAAGGTCAACCCGGCCGACCAGCCGATCCTGTTCCTGTCGCTGTCCTCGCCCACGCAGCCGCTGTCGGCGCTGAACGACTATGCCGAGACGATCGTGCAGCCGCGCGTCGCCACCCTGCCGGGCGTGGCGCAGGTGCTGATCTACGGCTCCCAGAAGTACGCGGTGCGGGTGCAGGTGGACCCCAACGCGCTGGCCATCCGCGGCATCGGCATCGACGAGGTGCAGAAGGCCCTGGCCTCGGCCAACGCCAACACGCCGGTCGGCACCCTGTCGGGCGAGCGCCAGCAGCTGGTGCTGGCCGCCAACCCGCAGCTGCCCGACGCCGAGGCGTTCCGCGGCCTGATCATCGCGCACCGCAACGGCGCGCCCGTCCGCCTGGGCGACGTGGCGACCGTGCTGGACAGCGTCGAGAACACCCGTGTCGCCAGCTGGTACAACGGCACGCGCGCCATCATCCTGGCCGTGCAGCGCCAGCCCGACGCCAACACGGTGGACGTGGTGGACCGCGTGCGCGAGCAGCTGCCGGCCTTCCGCGCGCAGCTGCCGCCCAGCGTGTCGATCGAGGTGACCAACGACCGCTCCATCTCCATCCGCGAGGCGGTGGAGGACGTGCAGTTCACCCTGGCGCTGACGGTGGCGCTGGTGGTGCTGGTGATATTCCTGTTCCTGCGCAAGCTGTCGGCCACCATGATCCCGGCGCTGGCGGTGCCGATCTCGCTGGTCGCCACGGCGGCGGGCATGCAGGTGATGGGCTTTTCCATCGACAACATCTCGCTGCTGGCGCTGACGCTGTCGGTCGGCCTCGTGGTCGACGACGCCATCGTCATGCTGGAGAACATCGTCCGCTACGTGGAGGAGGGCATGGCCCCCTTCCAGGCGGCGATCAAGGGCGCCCGCGAGATCGGCTTCACCATCGTGTCGATCACCCTGTCGCTGGTGGCGGTGTTCATCCCGATCCTGCTGATGGGCGGCGTCGTCGGGCGGCTGTTCCACGAGTTCGCGGTGGTGGTCACCATGGCCATCGGCGCGTCGGCCTTCGTGTCGCTGACGCTGACGCCCATGCTGTGCTCCCGCTTCCTGAAGCGTGAAAAGCACGGCGAGCAGGAGGGCGTGTTCGGCCGCGTGCTGGAGGCCGGGTTCGACGCCATGCTGCGCGCCTACGCCGTCACGCTGCGCTGGTGCCTGCGGCACCGGCCGGCGATGCTGGTGGTGTTCCTCGCCACCATCGTCGGCACCGCGCATTTCTACACGGCCATCCCCAAGGGCTTCTTCCCGACCGAGGACCTGGGCCAGCTGTTCATCCAGACCGAGGCCGCCCCCGACGTCTCCTTCCCGGCGATGGCGGAGCGGCAGCGGCAGGCGGCGGCCATCGTGCAGGCGCACCCGGCGGTGGCCTACGTCAACTCCTCCGCCGGGGCCGGCGGGCCGAACCCGACGTCCAACACCGGGCGCATGTTCGTGGCGCTGAAGCCGCGCGACGCGCGCGCCCCGGCGCCGCAGGTGGTGCAGGAACTGCGGCGCGAGCTGCAGCGCATCCCCGGCTTCGCCGTGTTCATCCAGCAGGTGCAGAACCTGCGCCTGGGCGGCCGCTCGTCCAAAAGCCAGTACCAGTACACCGTCCAGGCGCTCGACCTGCCGGAGCTGTACACCTGGGCGCAGCGCCTGGAACAGGCGATGCACGACGTGCCGATCATGCAGGACGTCACCAGCGATTTGCAGCTGAACAGCCCGCAGGCCTACGTCCACATCGACCGCGAGAAGGCGGCGACGCTGGGCGTGGCGGTGGACCAGGTGCGCTCGACGCTGTACAGCGCCTTCGGGCAGCGGCAGGTGTCCACCATCTACACGCCGTCGAACGACTATCAGGTCATCATCGAGCTGGACCCGCGCTACCAACAGGACGACGGCGCGCTGTCGCGCGTCTACATCCGCAACACGGCCGGCAAGCTGATCCCGCTGGACGCCTTCGCGCGGGTGGAGCGCACGGCCGGGCCGCTGTCGGTGAACCACCAGGGGCAGCTGCCGGCCGTTACCATCTCCTTCAACGTGGCGCCGGGGGCGGCGCTGGGCGACGCGGTGGCGGCGATCCGGGCGATCGAGCAGCGGATGGCGCTGCCCGCCACGGTCAGCACCGGCTTCGCCGGCACCGCGCAGGTGTTCCAGGACGCGCAGGCGGGGCAGGCGCTGCTGATCACCGCCGCGATCCTGGTGATCTACATCGTGCTGGGCGTCCTGTACGAAAGCTTCATCCACCCGCTGACCATCCTGTCCGGCCTGCCGTCGGCGGCGGTGGGGGCGCTGGCGACCCTGATGCTGTTCAACCAGGAGCTGACGGTCATCGCGGTGATCGGCGTGCTGATGCTGATCGGCATCGTCAAGAAGAACGCCATCATGATGATCGACTTCGCGCTGGAGGCGCAGCGCAAGGACGGCATGGCCCCGGCCGAGGCCATCGAGAAGGCGTGCCTGCTGCGCTTCCGCCCCATCATGATGACGACCATGGCGGCGATCATGGGAACGCTGCCCATCGCCGTGGCGCACGGTGCGGCGGCGGAGCTGCGCCAGCCGCTGGGCCTCGCCGTGGTCGGCGGGCTGATCGTGTCGCAGCTGCTGACGCTCTACATCACGCCGGTGCTGTACCTGTACATGGAATCGCTGGGCAACGCCGTGAACCGCCTGCGCGGCCACGGGCAAGGCGTGCCGCACGGCGGTGCGGCGATCGGCGGCGAATAGGCTTTTTTTCTCCCTCCCTCGCCTCCGGCGGGGGAGGGAAGGGGCCCATGCGCAGCATGGGAAGGGTGGGGGCCAGTTGTGCGCGAGAATCCGTTGCGCCATGGCCTGCCAGACAGACCTTGCCCCCTCCTAGCCTCCCCCGCCGGGGGCGGGGGAGGGATTAGCGACCGGGTGCTTCGGCCCGAACCAGCGCTTTAGGCGGCGCGACAGGCCGTCCAGGTAGGACAGGATCACCGGCACCACCAGCAGCGTCAGCAGCGTCGAGCTGATCAGCCCGCCGATCACCGCGTGCGCCATGGGGGCGCGCTGTTGGGCACCCTCGCCGATGCCCAGCGCCAGGGGCAGCATGCCGAAGATCATCGCCATGGTGGTCATGACGATGGGGCGCAGGCGGATGATGCCGGCCTCGACGATGGCGTCATGCAGGCTCTTGCCGGCGGCGCGCGCCTGGTTGGCGAAGTCGACCAGCAGGATGGCGTTCTTGGTGACGAGGCCCATCAGCATGATGAAGCCGATGGCGGAGAAGATGTTCAGCGTGGAGTGCGCCACCAGCAGCCCGCCGAACACGCCGATCAGCGCCATGGGCAGCGACGCCATGATGGCCAGCGGCTGGAGGAAGCTGCCGAACTGCGACGCCAGGATCAGGTAGATGAGGATCACCGCCAGCCCCAGCGCCTGCGCCGCATAGCCCGTCGTCTCCGCGATGTCCTTGGTGGAGCCGCCGAAGACGAAGCGGTAGCCGGGCGGCAGCTCGATCCCCTTGATCGCCGCCTGCAGGTCGCGGCCGGCGTCGCCGGCCGGGCGGCCCTGCACGTTGGCGCTGACGTTCACCTCGCGCGACAGGTCGCGGCGGTTGATCTGCGAGGCGCCCAGCGTGGTGTCCACCTGCGCCACCTGCGACAGCGGGATCATGCGCGGCGTGCCGTCCGCCGTGGGCAGGGGGCTGGCGAGGTGGATGCGGTCCAGGTCGGCGCGCCCCGCCCGGTCATGCTCGGGCAGGCGGACCAGCACGTCGTAGGTCTCGCCGTCCGGCGCCTTCCAGGTGGAGACCTTGTCGCCCGCGAACAGCGGGCGCAGCGTCTGCGCCACCTGCGCGGTGCCGATGCCCAACTCGCTCGCCAGATCGCGGTCCAGCTTCACCGACAGCGTCGGCTTGGCGGCCTTCAGGGTGGAATCCACGTCGACGAGGCCGGGGATCCCCTGCATGGCGGCCATCACCCGCTGCGAGATGCGGTCCAACTCGGCGATGTCGCGGCCCTGGATGGACAGCTGCAACTGCTTCTGCGTGCCCATGGCGCCGGGGATGCCGACGGCGACGAGGATGCCCGGCACTCTGGCCAGCCGCGCGCGGATCGGCACCTGCAAATCGGTGGGCGAACGCGTGCGCTGCTCGATCGGTGTCAGGCGGATGTAGACGAAGCCGCGGTTCTTGCCCACCGCGGCACCCGTGTTGACCGTGGTGTAGGTGTAGGCGACCTCCGGGAACTCGCGCAGCGCACCCTCCACCTGCCGCATCTTGGCGGTGGTGTAGTCCAGCGAGGAGCCGACGGGCGCCTCGATCTCCACCACCATCTCGCCCAGGTCGGCGGCGGGCACGAACTCCGTGCCGATGAAGCGGACCAGGGCGAAGCTGCCGAAGAACGCCACCAGCGCCACCACCAGCACCACCCAGCGCCACCGCAGCGCCCAGCCCAGCGCCCGGCCGTAGGCGCGCGCGAAGCGGTCGAACCCGCGCTCGAACGCGACCGCGAGGCGGCCGAAGGGGCCGCGCCCGTGCTTGCCGTGCGCCGCCGGGTCGTACCACACGCTGGACAGCATGGGGTCGAGCGTGAAGGACACGAACAGCGAGATCAGCACCGCCGCCGACACGGTGATGCCGAACTGCAAGAAGAACCGGCCGATGATGCCGCCCATGAAGGCCACCGGCAGGAACACCGCCACGATGGTCAGCGTGGTCGCCAGCACCGCCAGCCCGATCTCCCTGGTGCCGTCCAGCGCCGCCTGCCGGTGGTCCTGGCCGGCGTGCAGGTGGCGCATGATGTTCTCGCGCACCACGATGGCGTCGTCGATGAGGATGCCGATGGCCAGCGACAGCGCCATCAGCGTCATCATGTTGATGGTGAAGCCCATCAGCAGCAGCACCGCGAAGGTGCCCAGCACCGCCACGGGCAGGGTCAGGCCGGTGATCACCGTGCTGCGCCAGGACCCCAGGAACAGCATGACGATGGCGATGGTGAGGAAGCCGCCCTCGATCAGCGTGCGCTGCACGTTGTTCAGCGAGTTGGTGATGCCGCGCGCGGTGTCGCGCACCACCTCCAGCCGCACGTCGGCCGGCAGCACGCCGGAGGCCTGAAGCTCCGCCACCGCCGTTCGGATGCCGCGCGCCGTCTCGATGGTGTTGGCGCCCTGCATCTTCACCACGTCCACGGCCAGCGCCGGGGCGCCGTTGAACAGCGCCACCGAGTCCTGTTCCTCCTGCCCGTCGATCACCTCGGCCACTTGGCCCAGGCGCACCGGCGTGCCGCCGCGCCGCGCGACGATGAGGTCGAGGAGCTGGGCGGGACGCACCACGCGGCCGTCCACCTGCACCACGCGCTCGCGCCCGCCGCCCTCCACCGTGCCGGCGGGAACGTCCTGGTTCTCGTTGCGGACGGCGCGGATCACCTCGTCCACGCCGACGTTCAGCGCCTCCAGCCGCTCGGGCCGCAGGCGCACCTGGATCTGCCGCTTGACGCCGCCGGCGATGGTGGCGCGCCCCACGCCGCGCACGTTCTGCAGCCGCTTCAGCACGATCTGGTCGGTCAGCGTGGTCAGGTCGCGCAGGGCGCGGATGTCCGACTTCACGGCGACCGAGATGATGGGCTGGTCGTCCGGGTTGAAGCGGGTGATCTGCGGATCCTTCACCTCCGTCCGGAAGGTGGGGCGGATGGCCGCCACCTTCTCGCGCACGTCCTGCAGCGCCTGGGCGGCGGCCACCTTCAGCTCGAACTCGGCGATGACGACGGAGCGCCCCTCGTAGGAGCGCGACGTCAGCGTCTTGATGCCGGCGATGGTGTTGACGGCTTCCTCGACCGGGCGGCTGATCTCCGTCTCCACCGATTCCGGGCTGGCGCCGGGGTATTCGGTGGAGACGACGACGATGGGAAAGTCGATGTCCGGGAACTGCTCGACGCCCAGGCGCTGGTAGGAGAACAGGCCGAACACCATCAGCGCCACCATCATCATGGTGGCGAAGACCGGGTTGTCGACGCTGATGCGGGTGATCGGCATGGGGGACCTGGAAAAGCGTGAAGAGGGCTGTTGCCGGCCGGACGTCAGCCGGGCTCGTGCTGGTGGCGCTGGATGTACTCGCGCAGGGCCTTGTTCATGCGGGTCTGGTAACCCTTCTCGCCGTCACCGCCGTGATTCTTGAACCATTCGACGACGTCGGCGTCGAAGCGGACGGTCAGCGACTTCTTCAGCGGGCGGTACAGCGCGCCGCGCTTGGCCTTGGACCAGTCCTTGACCTCGGGCATGTCGCGGGTGTCGATCTCGTCGTCGCTCATGGCGGCGAGCGCCTTCAGCTCGGCTTCCTGCTCCACCGTAAGCGGCTTAGAACTGCCCGTCTTCATAGGCCCTCCTTTCATGAGACGTCGCCTTCCTGGCGCTGATGATGCGGCCGACCTCGTCGCCATCGTCTTCGTCGGGCCACGTGTGAACCACAAAGAGGACGACGCCACCGATCTGGCACAGGGTGTTCCAACGATCACCGTCCGGGTGAGGGTCGGGCTGCGACGCGGCGAAGGGATCGGCCAACGCCTTCTCCACGAGTTCAAAGCTGACGCCGTGGCCTTCCGGCGGTGGCCGCTTGTTCCTCGCGGCCTTCTTCGGGTCCCACGTCCAGCGCACGGTGGCCTCTTGTAACTACAAAAATGTAACTACAAAACAAGAGCGTCAAGGATCTCTACGACCGTCCGGCCACGGTCACCGCCGTGCCGGCCTTCAGGCCCGGCAGGGGGCCGGTGACGACCACCTCGCCGGGGTTCAGCCCGTCCACCTGGACGAGGTCGCCGCGCGCCCACGCCGAACCGCGCACCACCTTGCGGCGGACCAGCTGGCCGTCGGCGACCGCCAGCACGAAGTCGCCGTCGTCGTCCTTGCGCAGGGCGGTGGGGGGCAGGGCGATGGCGCCTGCGGCCTCGGCCACGACGGCCTCGCCGTTGGCGAACATGCCGCCGCGCAGCGAGCCGTCGGCGTTGTCCACGCCGACGTAGACGGGGATGGCGCGGCTGCCGGCCTGCGTCATCGGGTTGATGCGGGCGATGGTGCCGCGGAACTCGCGTTCGCCGAAGCCGTCGACGCGGAACGTCGCGGTCTGGCCGGGCTTCAGGCGCGCCACCTCGTCGGCGGGGACGACGGCCTCCACCTCCACCGTGCGCAGGTCGACCAGGGTGAACATCTTGGCGTTCACCGCCAGCGTCTCGCCCGGCGTCACCGTGCGTTCGGACACGGTGCCGTCGATGGGGGCGGTCACCACGGCGTCGCGCAGCGCCTCGCGCGCCAGTTCCACCTGCGCGGTCAGCGCCGCCACCTGCGCCTGCTGGAACTGGAAGGTGCTCTGCGCCTGGTCCAGCGTGGTCTCGGCGACGATGTCGCTGCGGCGCAGGGCCAGGTTCTTGGCCCGCGTCTTCTCGGCCAGCACCAGCTGCGCCTTGGCGCCTTCCAGGTTGCTTTCCTTTTCGGCCAGCTTCGCCGCCAGTTCCACCCGGTCGAAGCGGGCGAGCACGTCGCCGCGCTTCACCGTCTGCCCCTCGCGCACCAGCACCTCGGTCAGCTTGGCGGCCACCTCCGCCTTGACGGTGGACTGCTCCAGCGGCTTGACGGAGCCGGTGAGGCGCACGCCGGCGGTCAGCGTCCGCGGCATCACCGTGGTCACTTCCACGGGGGCCAGCTCGATGGGGCGCACGGCGGGCGGCGGGGCGTGGTCCACCGCCGCCTGCCCCTTGGAGCGGCCCTGCCAGACGACGGCGCCGCCCGCCGCCAGGGCGGCGACGAGGGCGGTGGCGAGGATGCGCCGCAGGCGCCGGCGCGGCGTGCCGTCAGTCATGTCGGGGATTCCCAGGGTTGGCCCGCAGGCCGTGCAGGACGAGGTCGAGGTAGGCGTCGAGGTAGGAATGCGCCGTGGGCCTGGGCTCCGGCTCGAATGGCGCCAGCGAGTGGTGCCAGACCGACAGCATGGTCAGCGGGGCCGCCACCACGCGCGCCATGGTCGGCGCGTCGAACGGTCGGAATTCGCCGCGGTCGATGCCGCGCTGTAGCACGCGGGTGAACAGCGCGCGGCCACGCACCACCACGTGGTCGATGTAGAAGCGCGCGAGGTCGGGGAAGTTGCCGGCCTCCGCGATCACCAGCTTGGGCAGGCCGCCCAGCGGCGACTGCTCCAGCTCCCAGTACTTGTGCGCCATGGTGCGCAGCAGGTCCTCGGTCGGGCCGTCGAAGCCGTCGAGCATCTCTTCGCCCAGGCGGAACTGCGGCAGGATGGAGTGCTCCACCACCGCCTTGAACAGGCCGACCTTGTTCTCGAAGTAGAGGTAGGGCAGGCCGACGCTGACCCCGGCGCGGCGCGCCACGTCCTCCAGCTTGGTCGCGGCGAAGCCGCGGGAAATGAACAGGTCGCGCGCGGCCTCGATCACCTCGGCCGGGCGCGCGTCCTTGCGCCGGTTGCGGCGCTGGGGGGGAGGGGAACCGTCGTCGGGCATTGGAGTGCGGGAAAAGGAGTGCCGGATTGCAGCGTACGCGAACGATAATGAACGTTCATTCAATATCGGGTGCGGCGGTGCTGTGTCAAGATCGCGGCATGCCGATTCCGGGGACGGTGGCGGCTGTCAATTCGCGCGCGCGTCGCTATCATCGGTCCGGGTGGAGACGAATCATGAAGGTGCGCGCTTGAAGGCCTATCGATACGCACGGATCCGGCGATGACCTCGGCGCGCGCGGACGGTATGCGCTTCGACCTGCGCTGGCTGGGCAGTGCGCTGCGCACCGTGTTCGACCTCGTCACCCCGCGGCACGGTCATTGGGCGCCGGGGGAGTGCAGGCACGGCATCACCCGCCGCACGACCGGGACCTTGAGCTGTCTGTCGGCCGGCGACCCGCAGGGACGGCGCGTGATCTTCATCCACGGCAGCCCGAGCGAGGCGGAGGACTGGTCGCACCTGCTGAAGGAGGTCCCGGCCGGGCTGGAGTTCGTTGCCGTTGATCGCCCCGGCTTCGGCTGGAGCGGGCCGGACGCGGCGCCGACGGAGTTGGACGAGCAGGCGGCGGCGCTGGCGCCTTTGCTGGAGGAGCGCGCTGGGCGCAAGCCGATCCTGGTGGGCTATTCGCTGGGCGGGCCGATCGCCGCGCGGGCGGCGGCCGATTTCGGCGGCGCCGTCGGCGGGCTGCTGATCGTCGGCGGCGCGCTGGATGCCGAATTGGAACGCGTGCACCCGCTCCAGCGCGTGGCGGCGTGGCGGTGGGTGGCCCGGTGCCTGCCGCGCTCGCTGCGCAACGCGAACCGTGAGTTGCTGGCGCTGAAGGGGCAACTGCCGGGGCTGGCCGCGCGGCTGGGCGGCATCCGTGTGCCGGTGACGCTGCTGCACGGCACGAAGGACCCGCTGGTGCCCTACGCCAACATGGCCTTCACGGCGGAGCGGCTGACCGGCTCGCGCCTCGTGCGCTGCGTGCCGGTGCCGGACGCCGACCACTTCCTGCCGTGGAGCCACGCGGCACTGCTGCGCGACGCCGTCACCGACCTCGCCCGCCTCGCCGACCGGGCGGAGCGGGCAAGGCAGTACGCGTAGGGCCGCAGCGGAGGAGGGTCAGGCGTTGCCCGTCGGCCGCTTGAACGCCGCGCGCGCCAGTTCGGCTTCCGGCCGGATCGAACAGCCCTCGGCGTGGTCGTTGATCAGCCCCATCGCCTGCATGAAGGCGTAGACCGTCGTCGGGCCGACGAACTGCCAGCCCATCTTCTTGAGGTCCTTCGACAGCGCGATCGACACGGCCGAGGTGGAGGCGGTCTGCGGCGGGCCCAGCGTCTTGGGGTCCGGCTCGTAGCGCCACAGGAAGGCGGCGAGCGAGCCCTCGCGGGCGACCAGCTCGCGGGCGCGCTTCGCGTTGTTGATCGTCGCCTCGATCTTGCCGCGATGGCGGATGATGCCCTCGTCGCGGAGCAGACGGGCGACGTCGCGCTCGCCGAAGCGCGCGACCTTCTCAATGTCGAAGTCACGAAACGCGCCGCGAAAATTCTCGCGCTTGGCGA
>NZ_DASPMG010000023.1:0-18337 GCF_035627195.1 Azospirillum sp. | reverse complement strand
CGGTCGGGGTCGTCGGTGTGGCTGCTCTGCGCCATGGCTCGCCTCCTCGAATGCCGGATTCGTTCGTCTTTCACTGGGACGTCCCGGTGCCCTCGCCGGCCGGGGCCGGCTGGCCGGGCTGGCTGGCGCCGCTGGCGGCGTCGGGCTGCGGCCCGGACTGCGGCCCGGACTGCGGCTGCCCAGACTGCGCTTGACCGGACTGCGGCTGACCGGCGCGTGCCTGGGCCAAGTCCTGGTTCAGCCGCCGCACCTCCTGCGACAGGCGCTGCACCTCCTGCTGAAGGCGCGCGGTGTCGGCGTTCTGCATGGCCTGCCCTTGCGTCTCGGCGGCGTAGGCGGCAGCCCCCTGCACCCAGTAGGGCGGCACGCCGTAATAGGTGTGCACGGCCACCGCCCACTGCCGGTCGGACATGTTCGGGCGGTTGTCGCGGCTGAACTGGGGCGCGGCGGTCAGCCGGTCGCGCGTGGCGTTCAGCACCAGCCCCTGCCCCTCCGGGCCGGGCTGGAACGCCGCCCACGGCACCGGCACGTGCCGCTCGCCCATGCCGAGGAAGCCACCCATGTCGACGACGGCGTAGGCGATGCGCCCGGTGTTGGGATCGACGATCACCTCGCCGATTTCACCCACCTTCTCGCCCTGCGCGCTTTGCAGCGTGACCTTGTCCAGGTCGTCGACCGGCAGCACCTGCGGGCGCTCGACGCTGCGGATCAGCGCCTGCGCGTCGTGCACCACGGCAAGGCAGCCCTCGGCGTTGCCGGCCTGCTGCAGCCGCTCGGCCGCCTGGCGCATGCCGCGCAGGGCGCCGCGCTCGGATTCGGTCAGCGCCGGCCCCGGCACGCCGCCGGCCTCCAGCGCCGCCGTGCGCTGGTCGAGTGTGCGCAACGGCTCCCCGCAGGGCTGCTGGGCCAGGGCCGGCGCCGACAGGGCCAGCGCGGCAGCAAACGACAGAACAAGACGCCTCGACCGCATCGGCCTCACCCTCCGGCTCGCATGATCCGTGCATGATGAACAGCACGGCCAAGCCGGCGGTTCCCCGCAGCCGCGAAGGGGGGCCGCGAAGGGAGGCTTCGAAGCCGTCAGTCGGCGATGGTCCGGAACGGCGTCGGGTGTCCGAAGAAGCGGCCGGCCAGTTCGCTCACCCGCCGCGCGTCGCCGGTGGTGAAGAAAACGGGGGCGGCCGGCTCCGGCCCGGGCGGCGGCGCGTACTCGGGATGGCGCTCCAGGTAATGCTCCAGCGAGCGCGCCGTCAGCGCCGGCTGGGACAGCACCTCCACCCCCTCCGGCAGGACCTGTGCGAACAGGTGCGCCACCAGCGGATAGTGCGTGCACCCCAGCACCACGGAATCGAGCCGCCGTCCGCCAAGCTGCTGGAGCAGGGCGTCCACATAGGCGTGCACGGCCGGGCGGATGGCCTCGTCCGGCGCCCCCTCCTCGATCAGCGGGACGAGGTCGGGGCAGGCCTGCTGCACCACGGTGACGTCCGGCGCCCGCTTGCCGATCTCGCGCGGGAAGGAGCCGGAGTGCACGGTCGGCACCGTGGCGAACACGCCCACCGTGCGCGGCTCCGGCAGGAGGTCGGCGGGCGGTGCCTCCACCATCCACGGCACCCGGGTGATCGCCTCGACCACCGGCACCAGCACGCCCAGCACGTTGCGCCCCGGATAGGCACCCTTCAGCCAGGTCTGCTGCAGCCGGCGCAGCGCCACGGCGGCGGCCGTGTTGCAGGCCAGCACGACCAGCCCGCAGCCCTGCGCGAACAGCCGCTCCACGCCTAGCACGGTCAGCGCGTAGATTTCCTCGTCGCTGCGCCGGCCGTAGGGGGCGGCCGCGTGGTCGCCAAGGTACGCGAAGCCCCGGCCGGGGGCCGCGTCCACCAGGGCCCGCAACACCGTCAGCCCGCCATGCCCGGAATCGAAGACGCCGATCACCGAAGGAAGTCCCCTGCAACGGAATACCCGCCCGATCCTGGCCGAACACCGGCCGGCGCGGGTGTGAGAAGATGCGAAGCCGTGGGCTAAGCCAAGCGCGCCGCGCCGTCAACCGGCGGAATTCGCCGCGACCGTCACCAAACCGTCATCATGGCTGGCGTACAAGACAGTGCCCCGGCATCGTCGCAAGCGTGATGGGGCATCGACGGAGGCAGGGGGATGGTCGACACCACGCAACGGCCGGCGTTCGGCGCCGGCGGCAGGCGGCGCTCGCTGGTGGCGCTGGCCGGCGCGCTGATGGCCGTGTTCATCGTCAACAGCCTGATCGGCCTGTTCGCCATGCAGATGGACCGCGACGCGGCGGTGGCGGACGACGAGCGGCTGCACCGCCTCGTCAACGCGCTGGACGTCGCGCGCGAGGCGCAGGTCGCCTTCAAGATCCAGGTGCAGGAGTGGAAGAACACCCTGCTGCGCGGCGCCGCCCCGGCCGACTTCAACCGCTACGTCGCCGGTTTCGAGGCGCAGGAGCGCCGCGTGGCCGCGCACCTGGAGTCGCTGTCCGGCATGGCCGCCCCGCTCGGCCTCGACGTCAACGCCATCGACGAGGTGCGCACCGCGCACCGCACCCTCGGCCTCCGTTACCGGGAGGCGCTGGCGCGCTACGACGCCGCCAACCCGGCCAGCGCCTTCGCCGTCGACACGCAGGTGCGCGGCATCGACCGCCCGCTCGACCACACCATCGACGCGCTGGCCGAGTCCGCCCGCAAGCGCCTGACGGCCGTCCAGGCCGAGATCGACACGGCGGCGGCCGAACGCACGGCCACGCTGCGCACCGTGGCGATCACCGGCATGCTGGTGGGGCTGGCGCTGATCGGCATCATCCTGCTGCGCGCCGGCGGGCGGCGGGGCTGAGGCGCGGCGTGGAGATCTTCGCCACCCTGTTCGGCGGCCTGGGCCTGTTCTTCGTCGGCGTCAAGCTGATCGGCCGCAACCTGCAGCACATGGCCGGTCGCCGCGTGCGCGCCATCATGGCGCGCGCCACCGGCCACCCGGTGCCGGCGGCCTTCGCCGGTACGGTGCTGGGCGTGCTGACGCAGAGCACCAACGCCGCCACCTTCATCGTCATCAACCTGATCACCGCCGGCGTCATCGGCGTGCGCGCCGCACTGCCGCTGGTCGGCTGGGCCAACCTCGGCACCTCGGCCCTGGTGCTGCTGACGGTGCTGGACCTGCGGCTGGCGGTGCTGTGGCTGCTGGGCGCCACGGGCATGTGCTTCTACTTCGACCTCGACAAGTCCGCGCGCTGGCGCCACCTCATAGGCGCGCTGCTGGGCCTGGGCACGCTGTTCCTGGGCCTGCAGCTGATGAAGACCGGGGCTTTGCCGCTGCGCGACGTCCTGTGGGTGCAGTCGGCGCTGCGCTTCGCCGCGTCCAGCGACGCGCTGCTCCTGCTGATCGGCGCCGTCATCACCATGGTGGCGCAGTCCTCGGCCACCGTCTCCATGCTGGCCGTCACCATGGCCATGGCCGGGCTGATGGGGGAGCACCAGACCGTCATGGTGGTGCTGGGCGCCAGCCTCGGCTCCGGCCTCACCACCTTCCTGATGGCCGGCAACCTGGAGGGCACGGCGCGCCAGTTCGGCCTCTTCCAGATCCTGTTCAAGGCGGTGGGCGTGGCAATCCTGCTGCCGCTGCTGGAGGCGGAGGCGTGGACCGGCCGCCCGATGCTCCTGCACCTGCTGGAGCACATGGTCGACGACGTGCCGGAGCGGGTCGCCTGGGTGTTCTTGCTCTGCCAGATCGTGCCGGCGCTGCTGTTCCTGCCGTTCTACGGCGCTCTGGAACGCTTCCTCGCCCGCCTCGCCCCGCCGTCGAAGGCGGAGGAGGTGGCCCGCCCGCACTACCTGTTCGACCAAGCGCTGATGGACGCCGAATCCGCCCTGCCGCTGGTGGAGAAGGAGCAGGCCCGCCTGCTGCGCCTGCTGCCCGACGCGCTGGACGGCGTGCGCGCCGAACCCGAAACGGCCACGCCCATCCCCTCCCGCGTGCTGCACGAAGCCGTCACGTCCGTCGCCCGCGCCGTCGACAGCTTCCAGACCGAACTGCTGGACGGTGCCCTTCCCCGCGAGGAGTTGGAGCGCGGCATCCGCCTGAAGACGCGGCTGGAAGTCCTCGCCGCGCTCAACGACGGTGTCTTCGAACTGGCCGAGCTGATCGGCGGCAGCCCCGCCGACGCCCGCGCCCACCCGCTGACCGGCAACATGGTGGAGAGCCTGCACGCGCTGCTCCTCACGCTCGCCGAAGCCGCCGAGGATCCGGATCCCGACGGCACCGGCCTGCTGCTGACCATCGCCGGCGACCGCGGCGAGCTGATGGAGCGCATCCGCGCCGCCCTGATGCGCGCCGACCCCGGCCTGCCCGCCGCCGTCCAGCAGGCGCTGTTCGCCGAAACCACGCTGTTCGAGCGTCTGGTCTGGCTGATCCGCCGCTACGCCCTGCTGCTGCGCGGCCCGTACGACACCGTCGCCGAGCCGGCGGCCCTCGCCGCGGCGGCGGATTGAGCGTGCCTCATGCCCCCTTCGTCTCGAACTCCGCCGGCATGGTGATCTCGATCAGCTCCAGGTCATCGGAGTGCGCGATCTCCACGTGCTTGATGCCCGGCGGCTGGTGCACGCAGGAACCGGCGCGCAGCACCACCTCCCCCTGCCCCTCGTAGGCGAACTTCACCCAGCCCTTCAGCACATAGACCAACTGGAAATCCAGCGCGTGCGTGTGCCAGCCGCCGGGCGCCGGGTCGCCCGGACGGGCGCGGATGACGTGCGCGTTCACCTTGCCGCCCGTCGCCTCGCGGATGCCCAGGTCGCGGTATTCGAAGAAGGGGCGCAGCCCGTCGTGCCGGAACGGCGAATCGTCGGCATGGCTAACCGAGAACTTCATCTCGCTCATGGTGGTCCTCCCTGTTCGTTTGACGAACAGAGTACCACAGGCAATCGATGTTGGGTTTTCGGCTTTGGCCTCAACCTACGGCTCCGTTGTAGGTTGGGTTGAGCGCCAGCGAAAACCCAACATCGCCCCCTCACGCCACCGCGCGTTCCGCCGCCAGTTCCGCCGCCGCCTGACGGCCGCGGTCGAAGGCCTCCATGTTGGCGGGCAGCAGCTTCGGCTTGCGCGCGAAGCGGGCCTCCACCCGCTGGCGCAGCCGCTCGGCTCCCAGCGGAAGCAGGTCCGACACGGCGCCCAGCATGACCGTGTTGGTCAGCCGCACGTCCGCCACCTCGCGCGCGATGCCGGACGCGTCCAGCGACAGCACGCGGATCGGCAGCGTGCGCATGGACGCCAGCGGGTCGTCCGGGTAACGGAACAGGCCCGACGAGACCACCGGCGGGATGGCGCGCAGCGTGTTGACCACCGCCGTGGCGCCCGGCCGCAGGTGCGAGGCCCAGCGCAGCGCCTCCGCCGGCTCGAAGGCCAGCAGCAGGTCGGCCTCGCCGGGCGCGATGGCCGGGGCCAGCACCTTCGGCCCGAAGCGCAGGTGCGAGGTGACGGAGCCGCCGCGCTGCGCCATGCCCGCCACTTCCGTCTTCTTGACGTCGAAGCCAAGCTCCAGCGCCGCTTCCGCCAGCACCTCGGTGGCGGTCAGCACGCCCTGCCCGCCGATGCCCACCACGAGGACGTTGGTGACCGTGTCGCTCATTGCAGCATCTCCGAAAGCTTGGCCGGCACGATCGCCTTGGGCGCGCACGACGCCAGGCACAGGCCGCAGCCGGTGCAGGCGGTGCTGTCGATGGTGACCCAGGCAAGGTCGCGGTGGCGGCCGTTCGGCAGCTCCTTGCGCTCGCGCTTCGTGGTCAGGATGGCCGGGCAGCCGGTCTTCAGGCAGGCCGCACAGCCGTTGCACACGTCGTCCAGCACCTTCAGCGCCGGCTTCAGCGTCTGCCAATCGGTCAGCACGCAGGGACGGTCGGTGATGATCACCGACGGCTCCGGCTGCTCGATCTCCTCGGTGATCGCCTTGAACAGCGTCGGCAACTCGTGCGGGTCGACGACACGGATGCGCTCCGGCCGCACGCCCAAGGCTTCGACCAGCTTGCGGAAGTCGACGCGCGGCGCTTCCTCGCCCTTGATGTCGCGGCCGGTGCCGGGGTGGTCCTGCCCGCCGGTCATGCCGACGGCCCGGTTGTCCAGCAGCAGCACGGTGATGTTCGCCTTGGAATAGACGATGTCCAGCAGGCCCTGCATGCCCATGTGCAGGAAGGTCGAATCGCCGATGGTGGCGAGAATCGCCTTGCCCTCGTGCGCCGCCGCCTTGGCCTTCGCCATGCCCAGCGCCGTGCCCATGGACGCGCCCATGGAGATGCAGGTGTCCAGCGCCCCCCACGGCTGCATGGCGCCCAGCGTGTAGCAGCCGATGTCGCCGGCCACGATGATGTCGTTGCGCAGGCGCGACAGCACGGTGAAGGGTGCGAGATGCGGGCAGCCCACGCACATGGTGGGCGGGCGCGGGAACACCTCGATGGCCGCAGAACCCGCCGCCTCCGGCTCCGCCTCGCCCAGCAGGGCGCGCACGGCGCGCGTCACGATGGGGGCGGACAGCTCGCCCATCACCGGCAGGATGTCCTTGCCGTGCGCCTTGATGCCGGCCACCGCCAGTTCGCGCTCGACCAGCGGCTCGGTCTCCTCGACCACCACCAGCGTGTCGACGGTCTTGGCGAAGGCGCGGATGCGCTCGATCGGCAGGGGGTGGGAGAAGCCCAGGCGGAACAGCGGCGCGTCCGGGAACGCCTCGCGCGTCGCCAGCGCCGCCGTGCCCGACGAGACGAAGCCCACGCGCTTGTCCGACCCCGCCCACACCTCGGTGAAGGGTGCGGTCTCGGTGAAGGCGGCCAGCGCCTTGTCGCGCTCGAAGAAGGCCGGCAGGCGCCGCTTGGCGGTGGAGGGCACCAGCACCCAGCGGTTGGCGTCCGGCACGAAGCCGGTCGCCGGATGCTCCTCCCGCTCACCCACCTCGCACACCGCCTTGACGTGGCAGATGCGCGTGGTGAGGCGCAGCAGCACCGGCACCTCGAACCGTTCGGAGATGGCGAAGGCCTCGCGCGCCATGGCGTAGGCGTCCTGGCTGTCCACCGGCTCCAGCACGGGGATGTGCGCGAAGCGGCCCCAGTAGCGCGAATCCTGCTCGTTCTGCGAGGACGACAGGCCCACGTCGTCGGCCACGGCGATGACCAGCCCGCCCTTCACGCCCGCCAGCGTCTGCGACATCAGCGCGTCCGACGCCACGTTCAGGCCCACGTGCTTCATCGCGGCGAAGGCGCGGGCACCCGACAGCGAGGCGCCGATGGCGACTTCCAACGCCACCTTCTCGTTCACCGCCCAGTGGGCGTCGATGCCGTCATAGGTGGCGAGGCTCTCCAGGATCTCCGTGGACGGCGTGCCCGGATAGGCGGAGGCGACGAGGCACCCGGCTTCCCACACGGCGCGCGCGATCGCCTCGTTGCCGGACAGCAGCAGCCGGCGAGGCGCCGGCACCGCGACAGTAGCGTTCAAAGGGCCCTCTCCTTCGGCAACACAATGTCCCCATTTCAATCGGGGAATTGGCTTTGTTACCGAACGATTGGAAGCCCCGTCAAGCAAGGCGATACACCTGGGCGCCTTTGTCGCGCCCCAAATGTATCGCATTGCACCATGACCTACCCCTGGCCAGTAGCCTCGACGCCGATCGCCTGGATAAAGGTCGCCGGGTCGACGTTGCCGCCGCTCAGCACCACGGCGATCGTGCGCCCCTCGGTCGGCAGCTTGCCCGACAGGACGGCGGCCAGCGCCACCGCCCCGCCCGGCTCCACCACCAGCTTGAGCACGGAGAAGGCGTAGGCCATGGCCGCACTCACCTCCTCGTCGGTCACCGACAGGCCGCCGGCCAGCAGGCGGCGGTTGACCGTGAAGGTCAGCTCACCCGGCGTTGGCGTCAGCAGCGCGTCGCAGAACGACACGGCCCCGCCCTCGTTGCGTTGCCGGGTGCCGGCCGCCAGCGAGCGCGCCATGTCGTCGAAGGCGGCCGGCTCCACGCTGTAGACCTCGGCCTGCGGCTGGCTGTGCTTCACCGCCGTGGAGAGGCCGGCCATCAGCCCGCCGCCGCTGCACGGCGCCAGCACGGCGTCGAGCCGCGCGCCCGCGGCTTCCGCCTGCCGCGCCAGTTCCAGCCCGACGGTACCCTGCCCGGCCATGATGTGCGGGTCGTCGAAGGGCGGCACGGTTACGGCGCCGCGCTCGCGCGCGATGCCCATGGCGATCTCCTCGCGGCTTTCGGTCCAGCGGTCGTACAGCCGGATCTCGGCGCCGTAGCCGCGCGTGTTCTCGATCTTCAGCGTGGGCGCGTCCGACGGCATGACGATGGTCGCCGGCACGCCCAGCATCTGCGCCGCCGCGGCCACCCCCTGCGCGTGGTTGCCCGACGACCACGCCACCACCCCCGCCTTCCTCTGCGCGGCGTCAAGCTGGCTCAGCCGGTTGTAGGCGCCACGGAACTTGAAGGAACCGGAGCGCTGCAGCGTCTCCGCCTTCAGCAGCACGCGCCCGCCGGCGCGCGCGTTGAGCTGCGCGTTCTCCAGCAGTGGCGTCGTCACCGCCACGCCGCGCAGCCGCTCCGCCGCGGCCTCGACGTCGGCGATGGTGATGGCGGGCGTGTCTGCATCCATGGTCCCTCTCCCGTTGTTATGTGCACGCATGATGGCACGGGCGCGCGCGGGAGCCACAAAAAGAAACGGCCGGCGGATCGCTCCGCCGGCCGTCGCCTTTAGACGTGTGCTGGAGATCAGGCGGCCTTGGCGCGGCCGGCCACGATTTCCTCGGTGACGTTGCGCGGCACCGGCTCGTAGTGGCTGAACTCCATGGTGTACGACGCACGGCCCGAGGTCATGCCGCGCAGTTGGCCGATGTAGCCGAACATCTCGTTCAGCGGCACGTTGGCTTCCACGGCGATGTTCGTGCCGCGCTCCAGCTGGCCCAGGATCATGCCGCGGCGGCGGTTGATGTCGCCGATCACGTCGCCCAGGTAATCCTCCGGCGTCACGACCTCGACCTTCATCACCGGCTCCAGCAGGATCGGGCCGGCCTTCGGCAGCGCCTCGCGGAAGCAGGCCTTGGCGGCGATTTCGAACGTCAGCGCGTTCGAGTCGACGTCGTGGTACTTGCCGTCCACCAGGCGGGCGCTGAAGTCCACCGTCGGATAGCCGGCGAGCACGCCGTCTTCCTTCTGCATCTGCAGGCCCTTGTCGACCGACGGCACGTACTCGCGCGGCACCGAACCGCCGACCGTCTCGTCCTTGAAGGTGAAGCCCGCACCGCGCTCCAGCGGCTCGAAGATGATCTTGACTTCGGCGAACTGGCCCGAACCGCCGGTCTGCTTCTTGTGGGTGTAGGTGTACTCGACCTTCTGCGTGATCGTCTCGCGGTAGGCCACCTGGGGCTTGCCCATGTTGCCTTCCACGCCGAACTCCGTGCGCATGCGGTCCAGCGTCACTTCCAGGTGCAGCTCGCCCATGCCGCGCAGGATGGTCTGGCCGGTTTCACGATCGGTCTCCAGGCGCAGCGACGGATCCGCGCGGACCATCTTGCCCAGCGCGATCGAGAACTTCTCCTGGTCGCCCTTGTTCTTCGGCTCGACCGACACGCTGATCACCGGATCCGGGAAGCGCATGCGCTCCAGGATCACCGGGGCCGAGGAGTCGCACAGGGTGTCACCGGTCTCGGTCTCGGTCAGCGAAACCAGGGCCACGATGTCGCCGGCGCGGGCCTCTTCCAGCGGATGGGCTTCCTTGGCGAACATCTCGACCATGCGGCCGATCTTCTCGCGCTTGCCGCGGGTCGCGTTGATGACCGACTGGCCCTTCGTCAGCACGCCCGAGTAGACGCGGATGAAGGTCATCGAGCCGTAGGTGTCGTTGATCACCTTGAACGCCAGGGCCGAGAACGGCTCGTCGTCCGAGCACTTGCGCTCGCCGTTCGGGTTGCCGTCCTGGTCCACGGTGGCGATGGCGGCCACGTCGGTCGGCGCCGGCAGGTAGTCGACGACGGCGTCCAGAACCTGCTGCACGCCCTTGTTCTTGTACGAGGAACCGCACAGGACCGGGGTGAAGGCGCCGGCGATGGTGCCCTTGCGCAGGCAGGCGCGCAGGACGTTGGCCGACGGCGGCTCGTCGGTGGTCAGGTAGGCCTCCATGGCCTCCTCGTCCTGCTCGAGGCAGGTGTCGATCAGCTCCTGGCGCAGCGTCCGGATGCTCTCGATGTTGTCGAGGTCTTCCTTGACGTTCAGGCCCAGCTTGGAGATCAGCTCTTCCTCGTTGACCTCCCAGATCTCCCACTTGGCGTCCTTGTCGTCGGAGAACCAGACGTAGGCCTTCATCTCGACGAGGTCGACCATGCCGCGGAAGTTGTCTTCCGAGCCCAGCGGAACCTGCACGCACAGCGGACGGGCGTTCAGGCGGTCGCGGATCATGCCGACGCAGCGGCGGAAGTTCGCGCCCGAGCGGTCCATCTTGTTGACGTAGCACATGCGCGGCACGTTGTAGTTGTCCGCGAGGCGCCAGTTGGTCTCCGACTGCGGCTCCACGCCGGCGACGCCGTCGAACACCACCACCGCGCCGTCGAGCACGCGCAAGCTGCGGTTCACCTCGATGGTGAAGTCCACGTGGCCCGGGGTGTCGATGACGTTGATCTTCTTGTCGCGCCAGAACGCGGAAACGGCGGCCGACTGGATGGTGATGCCGCGCTTCTGCTCCTGCTCCAGGTAGTCGGTCGTCGTCGAGGTCTTGAGATCCTTGGTCTCGTGGACGTCGATGATCGTGTGCTTGCGACCGGTGTAGTACAGGATGCGCTCCGTCGTCGTGGTCTTACCCGCGTCGACGTGAGCGATGATGCCGATGTTGCGGATGTCGGCGAGAGGAGTTTGGCGCGGCATGAAGCGGTTCCATTCCAGGTGTAGAGCGGCACGCGAAGCGTAACGGTCGGCGTCCGCTCCGGCAGCGTCAGGGTTGCGAACTTCTACGGGGTGTTGGTTACGACGTTATGAACAATCCATCAAACACAACAGACCCCACTGGCCCCCGCAGGGCTTTCGCCCACGGAGGTCTGCAAGGCGCGATGACGCCGTCGGCGATGCCTCCGGCGGCGGCAGCACATATCACATTCATACCGTCGTGTCATCCACGCTGAGCACCGTTTCCGGGCCAGCTTTTCCGGGTCAACTTATCCGGATGATCTGTGTTGTGCTTTGGGATACCGTGCTGGGTATCACTCCAAGGAGGACAAATCAATGAGCAAAGAATCGCACATCGCTGCGCTGCGCCAGCGGCATGCGGACCTCGAAGAAAAGATCCGCCAGGAGGAGGCGCACCCCGCTTACGACCATGTCGCCGTGTCGAAGCTGAAGGCCGAGAAGCTGCGGGTGAAGGAAGAGATCGACCAGATGCTCGCCGCCTGAGCGCGCACACCGTTCCGTGGCGGGACCCTTCCCGCCACGGACATACCTCTTCCGCACAGCCGGCCGTTCCGGCGGCAACACGGTGAACTTTCGTTAACCTATATGTGTACGAATAACGTCCTGTACAAGCCTCCCCAGCACGGAGACGCGGCATGGACGCCCGGCCTTCCCCCGCCGCCCGCGGCCCCCGGAACACACCACGGATCGCCCCCCGGACCGGCACCGAGATCCAGCGCGCCCTGAGCGCCGCCGCCGAGTTGGATCGCTTCGCCATCGCCGGCACCAGTCCCCACCAGCGACCGCCGCTGTCCCTGCCCGTCGTCCGGGCGCTGGCGGCGCGCGTCCTCGCCGAACGAATCGCCGCCGCCGCCGTGAACGCCGCGAACGCCGTGGACGCGGAGGCGCTGGCCGCCCAGATCATGCTGGTGACGCGGCACCGCCGCGACGGCGCCGCCATCGCGGCGGAACTGGCCCGGCGCTTCGGCCAACCCGACTTCGGCCGCCCCGACGAGTCGGCGGTGGCGGCCGTCCTCGACGACTACACCTACGAACTGCTGCTGGCGCACGACCGGCTGGTCGCCGCCTGGGCGGCGGCGCACGGCATCGAACCGGTGCTGTCCATCGGCGATCCCATCCGCGTCGTCACCAACGACCACGACTGGCGCCCGGTGGAGGTGACCGGAGAGATCGTCGGCATCGACCGCGCGCATGCCAAATACCATGTCTTCAGCGCCGCGCTGGGCCACAGCCCGGACGGCCCCGGCCCCGCCTTCCGCGCCATCCCCTTCGAAGACGTCCGCGCCATCGGCGAGGAACCCACCCGCGACGCGGCGTAGGAGCAGCCCCGCGCACGCACCGCTGGCCTCCGCCGCCCGTTTCCGCTTTCCTGTCGGCAACCAACAGCGTTGCGGAGGAAACGATGGCGCACAGGATCGCGGTGATTCCCGGCGACGGAATCGGCAAGGAGGTGGTGCCGGAGGGCTTGCGCGTCCTCGACGCGGCGGCGGCCCGGTTCGGGATCGATTTCCGCTGGGATCATTTCGACTGGAGCTGCGACTACTACCTCAAGCACGGCCGGATGATGCCGGACGACTGGCGCGAACAGATCGGCACGCACGACGCCATCTACTTCGGCGCCGTAGGCTGGCCCGCCGCCGTGCCCGACCACGTCTCGCTGTGGGGGTCGCTGCTGAAGTTCCGGCGCGAGTTCGACCAGTACGTCAACCTGCGCCCGGTGCGCCTGATGCCGGGCATCCCCTCCCCGCTCGCCGGGCGCAAGCCGGGCGACATCGACTTCTACGTGGTGCGCGAGAACACGGAGGGCGAGTACTCCTCCGTCGGCGGCCGCATGTACGAAGGCACGGAGCGCGAGGTCGTGTTCCAGGAATCCGTCTTCTCCCGCAAGGGCGTCGACCGCATCCTGAAGTTCGCCTTCGACTTGGCGCAGAAGCGGCCGAAGAAGCACCTGACCTCGGCCACCAAGTCCAACGGCATCTCCATCACGATGCCCTATTGGGACGAGCGGGTGGAGGCGATGGCGAAGAGCTATCCCGACGTGCGCTGGGACAAGTTCCATATCGACATCCTCTGCGCCCACTTCGTGCAGCGCCCGGACCGCTTCGACGTGGTGGTGGCCTCCAACCTGTTCGGCGACATCCTGTCGGACCTGGGCCCGGCCTGCACCGGCACCATCGGCATCGCGCCCAGCGCCAACCTGAACCCCGAGCGCGCCTTCCCGTCCCTGTTCGAACCGGTGCACGGCTCCGCCCCGGACATCTACGGCAGGGGTATCGCCAACCCGATCGGCCAGATCTGGTGCGGCGCCATGATGCTGGAGCACCTCGGCCACGAGCAGGCGGGGGCGGCGGTGCTGGGCGCCATCGAGACGGTGCTGTCCGACGGCCCCCGCACCCCCGACATGGGCGGCACCGCCACCACCGCCGACGTCGGCAAGGCCATCGCCGACGTGGTGGCGAAGGGCTGATCAGCCCTCCCGGTACTCCCGCGCCAGCTTGACGTAGTGGCCGGCATCGAAGGCCAGGAACTCGATGTCGGCCGGCGTCAGGTCGCGCATGAAGCGCGCCGGGCTGCCGCCCCAGAGCTGGCGCGAGAGCACGCGCTTGCGCGGCGTCACCACCGCGCCGCCGGCCACCATCGCCTCCCGCTCGACCACGGCGGCGTCCAGCACGATGGCGCCGATGCCGACGAGGCAGCCGTCCTCCAGCGTGCACCCGTGCAGCCGTGCCCCGTGGCCGATGGTGACGCCCGAGCCGATGACCGTGGCGTGCTCCTCCAGCGTGACGTGCACCATGGTGCCGTCCTGGATGTTGGTGCGCTCGCCCACCCGGATCGAATGGTCGTCGCCGCGCAGCACGCAGCCGTACCAGACGCCCGATTCCGCCCCGATCTCCACGTCGCCGATCACCGCCGCGCCCGGCGCCACAAAGGCGCCGTCGGCGATGCGCGGCCAGACGCCGCGGAACGGCCGGATGATGGCGCCGGGAAAGCGCGCGGCGAAGTCGGCGGCTTGGGAACCTGCGTTCGTCATTCTGTCTCGTCCTCCTGATACGTGCACCTAAGGCAATCCCCGCAGCGACCATAGCGGAGCCGCCGGGAAATCACCCCTTCTTCGCTTAAAGTTTCGTGTCACAACTATCGTGACTCGGGACTTCTCCGATTGAAGTGGCGCGGCTTCCGTGCGACCTTGCCCATGCAATGAGATGGGTCTTTCGGCCCGTCAGGCTTCGCCGCGCCGGCCCCCGGCGATGACCAACGGCCATGCAACGGCAATGACAAGAACGATCGTGCACCGCGCCTTGGTCCTTCTGCTGCTCGTCCTGTGGCCGTCCCTCGCGGTCGCCGGTGCGGAGGACGCGCGCCCGGTGCGCATCGGCGTCCTCGCCTACCGCGGCGTCGACGCGGCGCAGGCGCAGTGGGGCGCCCACGCCGCCTACCTCGAAGCACGGCTGGCGCCGCGCACCGTCCGCATCGTGCCCCTGGGGTATGACGAGCTGACGAACGCCGTCCATGACCGCGCGCTCGACTTCGTCATCACCAACACCGGCCACTACGCGGAACTGGAGCTGACCGGCGGCGTCTCCCGCATCGCCACGCGCCGGCTGCACGGTGCGGACGGCCCGCTGGACAGCTTCGGCGGCACCGCGATCGCGCGGGCCGGCCGCGGCGACCTGGAAAGCTACCGCGACCTGCGCGGCCAGGCCCTGATGATCCCCGACCGCTCCAGCCTGGGCGGCTGGCAGGTGCACGCGGGCGAGGCGCTGGAACAGGGAATCGACCTGCGCCACGCGGCCCGCTCCATCGCCGAGACCGGCAACCACGAGGCGGTCGTCCTCGGCGTGCTGGAGGGCCGGGCCGACGCCGGCTTCGTGCGCTCCGACCTCATCGAGTCCATGGCGGCGCAGGGCAAGATCCGCCTTGCCGACCTCAAGGTGCTCAACCAGCGGCGGGAGCCCGGCTACCCCTACGCGCTCAGCACGAAGCTCTACCCGGAATGGCCGCTGGCGCAGGTCACCGGCACGCCCGACACGCTGGCGCGCGAGGTGCTGATCGCGCTGCTGAACCTGCCGGCCGACAGCGAGGCGGCGCGCGCCGCCGGCCTGCACGGCTGGGCGGTGCCGCTCAGCTACAAGGCGGTGGACGAGCTGTTCCGCAGCCTGCGCCTCGGCCCTTACGCCACCGTCCGCTTCGCCTTCCAGGACGTGCTGGTGCGCTACCCGCTCGCCGCCGCCGGCGCCGCCACCGCCATAATCCTCCTCCTGTCGGCGGCGCTCTGGCACAGCGCCCGCTCGCGCCGCCTCCTGCGCGACGAGGTGGCGCGCCGGGCCGAAGCCGAGCGGTCGCTGCGCGTCCTCAACGTGGCGGTGGAGCAAAGCCCCTCCTCGGTGGTCATCACCGACACCGAATGCCGCATGGTCTACGTCAACGACACCTTCTGCCGGGTCAGCGGCTATGAGCGCGACGAGCTGCTGGGCCGCGACATGGGCCTGCTGCGCTCCGGCCTGACGCCGCCGTCGGTGTACCAGGAGATGTGGGGGCGCCTCGCCACCGGCCAGCCGTGGAACGGCGACCTGTGCAACCGCCGCAAGGACGGGTCGCTGTTCTGGGAACGGCTGACGATCTCCCCCGTCGTCAACGAATCCGGCCACACGATCAGCTATCTGGCGCTCAAGCAGGACATCACCCTCCAGCGCGGGTTCGAGCTGGCGCTGGACCGCGCCGCCAATTACGATTCGCTGACCGGCCTGCCCAACCGCACGCTGGCGCACGACCGGCTTCAGCGCCATCTGGTCGAGGACGGGACGGTTGCCGTGCTGCACGTGGCCACCGACAACTTCGCCCGCATCAACCAGTCGCTGGGGCAGGCGGCGGGCGACGCGGTGATCGCCGCGCTGGCCACCCGCCTCGCCGCCGTCACGGTGGAGACGGACACCGTCGCGCGCATCACCGGCGATGAATTTCTGGTCATCCGGGCACAGCCGGGCGACGCGGCCGAGATCGACCGCCTCGCCAACGCCATCCTGTGGACCGCCGCCCAGCCCATCGAGGTGGACGGCGCGGCGCTGCGCGTCACCGTGCGCGTCGGCATCGCGCTCGCCCCGCGCGACGGCACCGACGCCATCGAGGTGGAGAAGGCCGCCTACAGCGCGGCCCTGCGCGCCCGCGAGGCGGGCGGCAACGCCTTCCGCCATTTCCAGCAGTCCATCGACGCCGAGGCGCGCCGCCGCTTCGAGCTGGAGGTGGCGTTGCGCGACGCGCTGGAGAACGACGCGCTGGAACTGCACCTCCAGCCCTTCGCCGAGGTCGCCACCGGCCGCTTCGTCGGTGCCGAGGCACTGGTGCGCTGGCGCCGCGACGGCGAGGGCTACGTGCCGCCCGGCGTCTTCATCCCGGTCGCCGAGGCCGCCGGGCTGGTGCAGGAGATCGACCGCTGGGTGGTCGAGGCGGCGGCAGCCGCCGCCGCCCGCCTGCGCGACGGCTTGGGCCGGCCGTTCCCGATCGCCGTGAACGTCAGCCCCAAGGACCTCGCCGACCGCGACATGCTCGACCACCTCCGCCGCGCGCTGGGCCGCCACCGCCTGCCGCCCGACGCGTTGGAGGTCGAGGTGACGGAGGGCATCTTCCTGGCCGGCGAGGAAAAGGCGGGCGAGGTGCTGCGCGCGCTGTCCGACATGGGCGTTCCGATCGCCGTGGACGATTTCGGCACCGGTTATTCCTCCCTGGCCTACCTGCGACGCTACCCCTTCGGGAAGCTGAAGATCGACCGATCCTTCGTCGCCGGCATGGACCAGGACCCCAAGCTGGCCGGACTCGTCAACGCCGTGGCGTCGATGGCCAAGCATCTCGGCCTGAAGGTGACCGCCGAGGGCGTGGAGCGCGAGGAGGAGCTGGCCCTGCTGCGCCAGACCGGCTGCGACCTCGTCCAGGGCTACCTGCTCGCCCGCCCGATGCCGCTGGCAAGCCTGGAGGCGCTGCTGGGCGTGGAGGAGATGGCGGCGGCGGTGTGATCCATCCTTCCCGCCGGAAGGACCGTCACGCCGGCGTCGCCTTGCGCGCGGCGTGGATGCGCACGGCGATCAGGCCGGACTCCGCCACCAGCCCGTGCCTCTCCAGCATGGTGCCCAGCTCACGCGCCTGGGCGACCGCCGCGCGCAGCCCAGCCGGATCGCTTCCCGCGTTCCCGATGGCCTCCTGAACCGCACCCGCGACCTGCGCGGCCAGCGTGCGCAGGTTGCCGCGCACACGCTCCTCGATGCCGTCGATGACGGCCGGGCGGGCGCTGTGGCGCAGGTGCGCGGTGAAACGAAACAGGCAATCGATCTGCCGCACCAGGCTGGGGAAGAAGGTTTCGGCCTTGCCTGGCTTGCCGGCAGCCCCACGGGCCAGCGCGAACAGCGCATCGGTCAGCCGCCCCAACGCCACCGTGAGCGCTTCCAGCGCCCGTTCGTCGCCGGTCGGCACGAAGGCCGTCACCTCCTCCTCCCCCGCCTCCTGGGCATCCAGGACGCGCTGCGCCAGAACGATCAGGTTGTCGACCTGCGAGATGACCAGCGCGTTGTCGAACAGGGTGATCAGGTCGCGCGTCTTGACGAACGCCTCGATGGTCGCGGCGGCGCGCGTCAGGCTCAGCCGGGCCAGCCGGCGCGACAGTTCGGTGAGGACGCCCTGCACCTTCGCGTCGCGCATCACCTCGGCCAACCAGCGCAGCCCCTCAAGCCGCAGCAGGTCCATCGACAGCGCGTTCAGGTCGGGGACGTCGTCGCTCTCCAGCAGCCGCTGCATCGACCGCAGGCTGGCCTTGGCGCTCAGCAGGATCGCCTTGCCTATGTCGACGCCCAGCTTCTGGACCTCCGGCTCGCGCTGCCGCCACGCCATCCAGGCCCGCAAGGTGGCGAAGGCGTCGGCACACGCCATCAGGTCGGGCCGCTCCGTCGACGGGGTACGCTGCCCCAGCCCCTCCACCAGCCCGTCCCGCAACGCCGGCAGCAGCGCGCCCACGACCGCCGGCGCCACCAGCGGCGCCAGCCGCTCGCGCCCTGCCAGCGGCGGCAGCCCGCCCAGCGCCACGACGCCCGCCGGTCCCCGCCGCTCCAGCGGCTTCGGCAGGTGCGGGTCGGCGATGTCCATGATCGCGGCCACGGCGTCGGCGTCCCACGCCCCCTTCAGGCGGCGGGCGACCTCGATCGCCTCGCGGACGCGTTGCACGTCGGACACCGCTTGCTCCCCCCGGGAATGCCCCAGCCCACGCTTTGCACTCTAACAGAAGCCCCGCGCCTTGGGCAGGGAACCTTCCCGCCGCGCAACCGTTCTTGTTATGTTCCCATCAAGCACGGAGAACGGGCATGAGCAAGACCGACACCGCCGACCGCCGCCAGCCCAAGGCGGGCGAGGCCTTCTCCAACCGCGACAAGGCGC